>CAZODJ010000099.1:1337-3177 GCA_964578555.1 uncultured Candidatus Kuenenia sp. | reverse complement strand
GGCTGCCGAACGTGTTGCCCACCCAGCTCGTGCGATACCGCATCCGGGCGGGGCCAATCTCGACGGAATCGAACGTGGCCGTGGCCGCCTGCTCCTTGGCCCCGGCGGCCACGAAGAGGCCCACCTCGAGCGGGCCGTCGATCGAAAATGGCCCGCCGCTTGTGTTTCCGAGCATCACCCAGAGCCGGTGGGCATCTGGCCCTGCGGTGAGGTCGTCTCGCGACTTGTAGACCGCGAAATTTTTCCCGCTGCGGACGAGCCGGATCCACACCGGCAGGGGCTTTGCCAGTTCGATGCCACCCCGCAGCGACCGCGGCTTCGGGTGATCGGCGTCGGCGGGCACCCGCGAGAGCCACTCCAGCGAGTTTTTCTTGGCGTTGTACGCCGCCGCCACCACGGGCGCGGGCTCGCCTTCCTTCGGCAGTTGGTCACCTGCCACGCGGACCATGATGCCGGCCGAGGCATCGTCCGTGCCGGTGAGCGCGGTCAGCCGGGCGACGATCTCGAAGTCACCGGCGGCTTGCCCGACGAAGGCATACCGGCAGTGATCGGCCGCTGGCAACGCCTGCTGCACCCGGCCCTTGTCGTCCTTCGGCTTGACATCGAGCCCCTCGCCGCTGCCGGTGATCGTGAGCGTGGTGCCATTCCAGTCATGACTGCCGGCCGCTCCGACGCCCACATCGGCCCCTCTCCATTCAGCCGGCGCGGCCTCGACGAGGGCTGGGAGGAGGAGACATAGGGTGATCAGACGCAGGGTCATCATGGACTATCTCCTTGAGGCAGCGTTCAACGGAAGGAATCTGCGCATCGCGGCCGCCTTCGAGATTGTTCAGGTGGCTTCGGTCCGCACAACTGGCGGATCAGCCAGGCGAACCGCGGTGCAGCATCAGCGCTTCGGATTCGGCTCGACGTCGAAGTCCACCACGTTACTCCCCGCCTTCAGCTCGCACTCCAGGCCACTCGACTCCGCAGAGAGATACCGCGGATGAAACCGCGGCGGCGGCGGAGGCTTGTCGGGGTCGGTCGACGGCTCGGTGAGTGAAACGTTGCATCGACCCGTGAAGACCCGCATGCCTTGTCGGGGGCCACTTGTCAGCTCATAGCGGCCGTCGGCGTTGGTGACGCCGCCGGACGCAGGGCCACTCTCAGGCACAAACATCAAGAGCACGTTGTCCAACGGCTTCCCGGCCAGCGTGATTCGGCCGCTCACGAACGCTTTGTCCTCGGGGCTGCAACCTCCGGCCAGCGCAGCGACAGCCGCAAGGCAAGGCAGGACAAGACGTCGATTCGTCATGAGTCCAAGACAATTATGGCCGTGGGGAATCATCACGGTATCCCCTTGGATTGGCCGCTGTCGCGCACGGCCATGTCCTTAAAAAGGTTCGTATTGATCCCTTCGGTAAGGAAGGTCACGCTCCCGTCGGCAAACACTGCGAAAGCGCCGCTACCAGCGTGGGCTGAGCGGATAGGTGTGTTGTTTGCCTGCGCGTAGAGCCCCCCGTAATCACTGCCTGCGGTCGGGCAGACCCGCGTGCCGAGACCGGCTGTGATCATCGCGACATTCGTATAGATCCAGCCGGCACCGCGATTAAACGCCGTGCGGGTGCCGTCGATCATGTTCCAGGCGCCGTCCCAAACAACTTGGCCATTCGTGCACTGGTAGCCGTTGCCGGGCCCAGGATACTTGCCCTGCGACACAAAAGTTGCATTCGGACTGGCCGGGGCGGCCCAGTCGCTCTGCTCGCTGAAGAGCATCGTTTTGCTCGTGCCGTCGGTGATATCTTTCGTCGAGATCTTGCCGTTGACGATCATGATGCCATTGTCAGCCATCGCGCCACTG
>CAZODJ010000099.1:0-1237 GCA_964578555.1 uncultured Candidatus Kuenenia sp. | reverse complement strand
AGCCTGTTGCCGCAGGTCATTCTCCGCGCCGACTCACGGGCCGCCTGGACCGCCGGTAGGAGCAGTCCGACGAGCACACCGATGATGGCGATCACGGCCAAAAGCTCGACAAGCGTGAAACCGCGGCGGCCGAAACCGGCTTGTCGATCATGAAACTCGCATGGGCACGCAACCATGACAGCAGTCCCTCGGAAAAGACCCTACGAACGATGACGAGCTATTGAGCGACTCCGAGCACCGACGGGATCGTGCGGAGCTGCCCCTGGAGCGATCAGACGGACCTCCCTCCTCACTAACGATAGGCAAAACCCGTCACGGCCGCACCTGGCGGATCCGCCAGGGTGGCCCGATTTTCTTTGCACCTGGCCGCCTTCCCTACCATCGGCAAAACAGCGGGCGGTCGCCCCTGGCCTGTCGGCTGACGGCTGGGCACGAGCCCAGCCTTGCCCATTTCACCGGTGTTCCGGCGTCGTCTCGACCACGGTCGTATCACCGCTGAGCACCGTGACTTTCCTCTGGGCGTCGACAAGGACCTTCACGCGACGAGGTTACCCGGCTCATCCATGAGGCGATCGAGTTTCATCTCGACGGCCTTGCGGAAGAGGGGCTCCCCATCCCTCAGCCTCATGCATCGCCCGAGTTGGTGAAAGTGGGAGCTCGCTGGCTGCTTCCTGCGCCTCCGCGAGGGCCCGGCCCGTCATCCCCCCAGCCGGCCGACGACGACACTGGGCAGCACGAAGAGAAAGCCGTCGAGCCGGCGGAAGCGGCGGTTGCAAAGCGCCAGTGCGACCTCATGGATCGCCAGCCACGTCACGAGAGCAGTCGCCGGGATGCGTGGACGAGAGACCGTTGGTCGTCTGGTCGTGGATTCAAACCCACCAGGAATGAAAACGCGAACGGGACGTTGAGAGCTGCGAAACGATCCTGATGTCCGCCATGATTGCCTGCACCTGGCGGATCCGCCAGTTGTGGAACCGGGCTGGTTCATAGTGTCATGAACGAATCTCCTCCTCGATTGTGTCGTCCGCTCGCAGCCTCCCCAGGAACCAGCACCGATGCGCCCGCTTTCCATGTGCCGAGGCACCGCCACGCTCCTTCTCGCCGGCCTCTTCGCGATCGCCCTCGACAGCCGGTCGCTCACCGCCGAGCCGCTGCCGCCGGCATCCCTCTTGGCTTTGAAAAATGCACAGGCCGGCGCCACCGTCGCCCTTCCCGCGGGCACGTTCGAGGCCGGCGA
>CAZODJ010000098.1:0-4686 GCA_964578555.1 uncultured Candidatus Kuenenia sp. | reverse complement strand
GCTGGGGAACGGTCACGCAGCCGAACGGGAGGGTAGACTACCGTGCAGAGTTTGTCCGGAAACCGGCCCGCCCCGGTGAGAAGCGAGGATGAGAGAGGAGTGGAGAGCGTGACACAGTCTGCGGCATCGGAAGAGCTGTTTGGGAAGCGTGTGACCGTCGAGCAGGTGGAGGAGGGCAATGACCTCGCTCCGAAGTTTGACACCGCCGGTTTCATCCCTTGCGTGACCACCGACGTTCATTCGGGCGAAGTGCTGATGGTGGCGGTCATGAACCGCGAGGCTCTCGCCAGAACGATCGAGACCGGCGAGGCCCACTACTTCAGCCGCAGCCGCCAGCAACTCTGGCACAAGGGGGCCACCAGCGGCCTCATCCAGAAGGTGGTGGAGATGCGGATCGACGACGATCAGGACTGCGTCTGGCTGCGGGTCGAGGTGGCCGGCGGGGCCAGCTGCCACGTGGGCTATCGGTCGTGCTTCTACCGCAAGGTGCCGGTGGGGGCGGAGCGGAAGCAGGGGACGGCACTGGAGTTTCTCGAGGCGGAAAAAAGCTTCGATCCAAAGGCCGTCTACGGAGATGCGCCAAACCCCACGCAGCTATAATTACGCAAAGCTCGCCATCCTGGCCTCGCTTTGCTTGCCGACCTCCGGTCGGAACAAAAGCGGGCCTCCAGCCCTTGCCCGTCCAACGCAGCTCCACGCAATCCCAGCTTGCCATTCTGGCCTCGCTTTGCGCCAGACTATCATTGAGATGAAGACGCCAGCACCGAAAGGATGACCCATGTTGAGCCCCGCACAGGTTGCCGACACCTACTTCCTCGAGTCACGTCACCAGTTGCTGGAGATCGCCGCCTATCTCGATCGCTACGATGCGGCCGTCGCCCGGGCCGGTGACCGTAACGGCCATGCCGCCGCTGCCGACCGGAAGCTCGACCTGATTCGTGAGGCGCTCGCCATCATCGCCACGGAGAAGCCGGCCCAGGAGCGGACGATTTCGCTGCTCGAGCTTTTTGCCACCGTCTGACCGGGCCACCATCTCTCTATCGGGAGCACCACCCATGCAGATCATCCAGCCTCACTATCACGCCATCGCCCGCACCGCCCAGGACTATGAGCGGATGGCGATGAGCGGCGTCGTCGCCGTGGCCGAGCCGGCCTTCTGGGCCGGGTTCGACCGGCTCTACCCCGAGACCTTCATCGACTACTTCCGGCAGATCAGCGAGTTCGAGCCGACCCGTGCCGCCCAGTACGGCATCCGCCACTTCTGCTGGGTGGCCGTGAACCCGAAGGAGGCCGAAAACCCCACGCTCACCCGTGAGGTGCTCAAGCACTTCCCCGAGTTTTTCGCCAAGCCGACGGTGCTCGGCGTCGGCGAGACGGGGCTCCACAAATCAACGAAGAATGAGTGCGAGTCGCTTGAGGCCCATGTCGAGATCGCGATGAAGCATGGCCAACTCGTGCTCATCCATACGCCGCATCTCGCCGACAAGGCCCACGGCACGAAGAAGGTGCTGGAGGTGCTTGCCGGAATGAACGTCGATCCCGAGCGGATCTGGATCGACCACGTGGAGGAGCAGACGATCCGTCCCTGCCTCGACGCCGGCTACTGGGTGGGCTTTACGCTCTACCCGATCACGAAGTGCTCGCCGAAACGTGCCGTCGATATGCTGGAAAAATATGGCCGTGAGCGGATCCTCGTGAACTCGTCGGCCGACTGGGGCCCGAGCGACCCCTTCACGCTACAGGAGTGCATCCTCGAATTCCGCCGCCGCGGCCACTCGCTGCAGGAGGCGATCGAGGTGTTTCACAACAACCCCTGCCGCTTCCTCGGCCAGAACCCGAAGTTTGACATCCAGCCGATCCGCGTCGAGACGGTGGGCGCCGCCGCCGTTGCCGCCGAGTGAAGTTTTTCATGTCTTCATCGACCACCCAACTCTCCCTCATCCGCCAGTTGAGATTCTGTGCGGGTCACCGGCTCTACAAGCACGAAAGCAAGTGCGCCTTCTTCCACGGCCACAACTACCGCGTCGATATCGAGGTGGTGGGGCAGGGGGGTGGCACGGAGGTTGATGCCGTCGGCCGGGTGGTCGATTTCTCGCAGATCAAGCAGCGCATGCTCGGCTGGCTCGACGCCCACTGGGATCACGCCTTTATCGTGTTCGAGCAGGATCAAAACGCGTTGGCCGCGGTACGAATGGTGGAGCCGACGAAATACTTCGTGCTTCCCTGGAACCCGACTGCCGAGAATATGGCCCGCTACCTGCTGGAGGTGGTGGCGCCGGAGGTGCTTGGCGATCTGGGCGTGGTGGCCCGCGAGGTGCGGGTGTGGGAGACCGAGGAGTCGTGCGCCGTCGCCACGAGCAGGTAACCCATGCCCTACCCCGCTACCCGTCTGCGTCGCAACCGCCAGCATGATTGGCTCCGCCGCGCCGTCGCTGAAACGACCCTTTCCCCGGCCGACCTCATCTGGCCGGTGTTCGTGCACGACCACGAGGCGAGCCTGCCCGTGGCGAGCATGCCGGGCGTGGAGCGGCTCTCGATCGACGGTGTGGTGAAGGCGGCCGATGAGGCCCGGCAACTGGGCATCCCGGCGTTGGCCCTCTTTCCCGTCGTCGAACCACACCACAAGTCGGACGACGCTCGTCACGCCTACGATCCCGCGAACCTCGTCTGCCGCACCGTCCGAGCGGTTCGCGACCGGCTCGGCGATGCGGTTGGCCTGATCTGCGACGTGGCCCTCGACCCCTACACGAGCCACGGCCATGACGGGCTGCTGAAAGACGGACGCATCGTCAACGACGAGACGGTGGCCGTGCTCTGCCGGCAGGCGGTCGCGCTTGCGGAGGCGGGCTGCCACGTGGTGGCGCCCTCCGACATGATGGACGGTCGCGTTGGGATGATTCGCGGCGCGCTCGATGCGGCCGGCTGGCAGGATGTAGTCATCCTCTCCTATGCGGCGAAGTATGCGTCGGCCTTTTACGGCCCGTTTCGTGATGCCCTCGGCAGTGCTACCTCACTCGGCACGGCCGACAAGAAGACCTACCAGATGGATCCAGCCAACACCGACGAGGCGATCCGGGAAGTGGCTCTCGACATTGACGAGGGAGCCGACATGGTGATGGTGAAGCCGGCGCTGACCAGCCTCGACATCATCCACCGCGTGAAGCGGGAGTTTGGCGTGCCGACGCTCGCGTATCAGGTGAGTGGTGAATACGCGATGATTCAGGCGGCGGCGGCGAACGGCTGGATCGATGGCCGCAAGGCAGCGCTGGAGAGTCTGCTCGTGATCAAGCGTGCCGGCGCCGACGCGATCCTGACGTACTTCGCGCCGGAAATGGCCCGCCGGCTTGCATAGCCAGCTTCACCAAAAAACCCCGGGCGCGACCTCTCCGCAGCAAGCACCAGGGCGCAAGCCCGGTGGACTGCGGCGGCGATGGCTGGTGCGTCATCCCGCGGGCTCGCGCCCTGCGGCTAGCTTCACGAAACCCTCGCCATCCTGGCCTCGGGTTTCTTGGCAAACTCCGTTCGCTCTCGTAGGCCCGCCCTCCAGGCGGGCGGTGCAGCGAGGGCCCACCACCAGGAAGCACCCGGGCGCAAGCCCGGGGGCCGGCAGCGGCGCTGGTTGCCGCTTCACCGTCGCGACGACTACTCCTCGTCATCCACCACATCGGCATCCGTCGCTGCGGCCCGCCCGTCGAGGCTCCACGGCCCGGGGCCGTTGGCCATCAGGAACACCATCGTGCCCATGAGCGCGAGGTTTTTCATGAATTGGATCATCTGGTTCTTGAAGTCAGGATCGTCGGGGGCAAGCTTCCAGAAGTCATGGAAGTAGTAGGTAGCCGCGGCGAGAAAGATTAGCAGCAGAAACGCCCCGGTACGGGCCCGGTAGCCGAGCACAACCGAGATGCTGCCGAGGATCAGGAAGGCGATCGCCCCGGCGAGGAGAATCTTGGGCTGCGGGACTCCCTCGGCCGTCATGTAGGCCACCACGTCGTTGAACTTCGGGATCTTGTTGCCGAAAGCGCTCATCAAAAAGATGGTCGCGATCATGATTCGGCCGAGCAGAGCAAAGAGGCCCTTGATGAACCACATGGGAAACTCCTTAGGAACGGTGCCTGATCCTAACTCCGCGGGCGGAAGGAGACGAGGCGAGTTGGGTCGGTCTCCAGCCTTGGCGGGGCGGGGTTGTTGGTGTGGATCAGGTCGATGCAGTACGGAATCGCCGGAAAGACGGCGTCCAGGCATTCGCGGATGCTCTTCGGTCGCCCCGGCAGGTTGACCACGAGCGCACCCCCGCAGATGCCGGCTGTCTGTCGGGAGAGGATCGCGGTCGGCACGTACTTGAGCGACACCTGTCGCATCAGTTCGCCAAACCCCGGCAGCATCTTCGTGCAGACCTGCTCGGTGGCCTCGGGTGTGACGTCCCGCGGGGCCGGGCCTGTGCCGCCGGTGGTGATGACGAGGCAGCAGCCATCAGCGGCCATCGCACGGATCGCCGTCTCGATTGCCGCCACATCGTCAGGGACGATCTGCTCCACCGCCTCCCACGGGGTCGTGAGCACCTCGGTGAGATAGCCACGAATCGCCGGCCCGCCTTCGTCGGCATACTCGCCGCGGCTGGCCCGGTCGGAAACAGTGAGGATGCCAATCGTGGCAGGAGTGCTCATGCCAACAACAATCGCCGAAACC
>CAZODJ010000097.1:2383-5124 GCA_964578555.1 uncultured Candidatus Kuenenia sp. | reverse complement strand
CGTTCGCTCTCGTACGCCCGCCCGCTGCTTCACGGAAAGCTCGGCATCCTGCCCTCGCTTTCCTTGGCGAACGTCCGTTCGCTCTCGTACGCCCGCCCGCTGCTTCACGGAAAGCTCGGCATCCTGCCCTCGCTTTCCTTGGCGAACGTCCGTTCGCTCTCGTACGCCCGCCCGCTGCTTCACGGAAAGCTCGGCATCCTGCCCTCGCTTTCCTTGGCGAACGTCCGTTCGCTCTCGTACGCCCGCCCTCCAGGCGGGCAGCTTAATAAACACAGAAAGCCCCGGGGCGCGAGCCCGGGGGCTGCGGCGACGCCGGTTGCCGATGCATCCCGCCGGCTTGCGCATGGCGGCTGAGTGTGCTCACCACCACCCAGCCCCGGGCGCGAGCCCGGCGGCCTGGGCAGCGTTCGCCTGCGTCCTAGGCAAGTTTCTGCAGGGCGGCGAGGGCGGCGTCGTAGTCGGGCTCCTCGGCCACTTCCTTGACGACCTGGGCGTAGTGCACGACGCCCTTCGAGTCGAGCACGAAGACGGCGCGGGCCAAAATCTTCAGTTCGTCGATGAGCACGCCCCAGTGGGTGCCGAAACTTCGGTCCATGTAGTCGCTGCCGTTCTTCATCCCCTTGATGTCTTCGGCCCCACAGAAGCGATTCATCGCGAAGGGGAGATCGAGGCTCACCGTGAGAGCCGTGATGGTGTCGCCAAGGGCTGCGAGCTTCTTGTTGAACGTCTTGGTCTGCACCTGGCAGACAGGCGTGTCGAGTGATGGCACGACGCTGATGATCGCGGGCTTCCCGAGCAGGTCGGCCTTGGTGATGTGATGCATGCCACCTTCACCGTAGAAGACGACGTCGAAGTCGGGCGCGGGCTTACCAACCTGCACTGCCTCACCAACCAGGGTGAGCGGATTCCCTTTGAACGTCACTGCTCCGTGCCGGCCCATGAAGTGTCTCCTCGCGTTTCTCAGGATCGATCGAACGATGTGGCAGTATTGCCGGGCAGGCCCCGGAGACAACCCCAGGGCGGGAAAACAGCCGAAAAACCACGGCCTCCCCACCCTGGGAAAACCGAACTTGCGGCCCCGGCAACGATCCTTACGATGGAATGAGGGGCAGGACGAAGCATTTTCACGCTGCCTTTTCCGCGGAAGGGATTTCCACGGGGGCGGCCTCACGGAGGAACAAACCGATGACTTCTTCTTTGCGGTCAACTGCCGCACTGGCTGGCCTGCGATGCCATGAATCGCAGGCGAAGTGCTGCCACATGCGAATTGAGCGGGGGCCTGATTGGCTCCTCGTGCGCCTCGATGGCGATGCCTGTCGGGATCCTGCAGCTTCAGAGTTCGCTCTGGCCGACGGGATCTGGGATGCCTTGCAGGAGAACCACGCCCATCGCGTGCTTCTGGAACTCGATGAAGTGGATGCGATCGATGACGACCTGATCGCGACGATCACGACGCTTGCCAGCCGGATCCGCTCCGCGGGAGGCCTGATGCGGCTGTGCGGCCTGTCGGAGATCGACCTCCGGACGCTGCGGGCCCGCGGTGCGGCCAACGTGGCCCACTACGACTCCCGGGCCGAGGCAATCGGCGCACCCAGGCAGCCCGGTGTATCCTGACCGCACTCCCATGCGTGCGATCGGTCGTCTCGGACAACTCATCGGTCTCAGCCTGCCGGCGGTGGCCGTCCTCTTGGAACTCAACAGGACGATCTCGCTTGGCCAGATGCTGATGCTGTTGGTCTTCTCGATCTGCGCCTTTTGGATCGGTCGCATCCTCGAGGGCTATGCGCAGGGGTAACACGGCAAACACCATGACCACGACCGCGTTGCATCCGCTCATCTTGTCGCCAATCTACCGTCGTTACATCTGGGGCGGCCGCCGGTTCGCGAGCACCCTCGGCCGGACATTGCCCCCCGGTGACGATTACGCAGAATCATGGGAACTGGTCGACCGCGGCCCCGACCAGAGCGTGGTCGCGGCCGGTCCGCTCGCCGGCTCCACGCTCGGCGACCTTGTCCGCACCCGCGGCGCGGAACTCCTCGGTCGCCACGCCCCGCTGTCGGCATTTCCGCTGCTCTTTAAGTTTCTCGATGCCAGTCACGACCTTTCGGTGCAGGTCCATCCCGACGATGCCCGGGCCGGTCGGCTCACTCCTCCCGACCGCGGCAAGACCGAGGCGTGGTACGTCCTCGACGCCGTGCCGGGCAGCCGCATCTATGCCGGCCTCCGCGCCGGCACCACCCGCGACGAGTTGGCCGCCTCCCTGCGCGCCGGCCGCTGTGGCGACGTCCTTCATTCCTTCGAGCCACACCGCGGCGACTGTGTCTTCATTCCCGCCGGCACGGTGCATGCGATCGGGGCCGGGCTGATGGTGGCCGAGATCCAGCAGTCGAGCGATGTGACCTACCGGCTCCATGACTGGAATCGTGTCGGCCCGGATGGCAAGCCCCGCGCCATGCACATCGAGGCCGGGCTCGAAGCCGTGACTCACTTCAAGCCGGTGGCGCCGGTAGCCGGCGAGTCGACAGACGACCCGGCCGTGCGCCGGCTGGTGACGAGCGAATACTTTCTGCTCGACGAAGTCCGTCCCCATCGTGAATGGCAGGTGGGTGGCGACGACCGCTGCCATTTTCTCGCCGTCCTCGCCGGTTGCCTGCGGCTGGACTCACGATGGGGGCTGCCCGATCTCGTTGCCGGCTCCTGCGTGCTCTTGCCAGCAGCCGTGGGATCCCAAACCGTCGAA
>CAZODJ010000097.1:0-2283 GCA_964578555.1 uncultured Candidatus Kuenenia sp. | reverse complement strand
GCCCACTCAGCCGCCAGGCGCAAGCCGGCGGGATGACGCACCAGCCAGTCCCGCGGCAGGTTTTTTGGCGGTTTTCTGGGCTTGGGGCGGCCGGGGGCGACTCCTAAACTCCCTCGATGTCTTCGCGACGCCGAACCCCGGGCCTGATCACGATCTGCGTTGGTGCGGCAATGGCCTTGGCGTTCACGGGATGTAGCTCCTTGGGGCGGCCCCAATGGCTCGAACCTGGGCCAAGCCGTTCACAGCAGCGACGGGCCGTGCGATTCGACCCGTATCTCCAGGACGATACCGCTCCCGCAATCCTCCGCATGCCGCTCAATGACGGCACCCGTCCGCGTGACTTTAACGAGCCAATGCCCGAAGTGGAGCGTTCGCGATGGTGGTCGGCAGTGCGGTGAACCGCCCCGGTGTATGATCTCGGCATGCCAAACAGCCACTCGTATCGCCCCTCCCGGATCACGTCCCGCAGTTCGACCAGCCGGCGGAAAGCCACTGCAGGAGACCAGACTCCTCGGCCACCCCGCGTTGCCCCCGAGGAGGGTCGCCTCGAGCGACTTCAGAAAGTGCTGGCCTCGGCTGGCCTCGGCAGCCGTCGCAGTTGCGAAGAACTGATCACGCAAGGTCGTGTCGAGGTCGATCGGAAAGTGGTGTCTGAGCTCGGCACCCGTGTCGATCCCCTCCGGCAGGAGATCCGCGTCGATGGAGAGCGGCTGCCGCATCCGAAGCGGGTGGTCTACATGCTCAACAAGCCGGTCGGCACCGTCACCACCAACTACGATCCCTCCGGTCGCCCGCGGGTGGTTGATCTGGTGCCCGGCGACACGCGGCTCTTTGCAATCGGCCGGCTTGACCGGATGAGCGAGGGACTGATCCTCGTCACCAACGATGGCGAACTGGCCAACCTTTTGGCCCATCCCCGGTATGGCGTCGAGAAAAAATATCACGTCCAGGTAGCCGGCGTGCCGGGAACCGAGGTGCTCGACAGTCTCCGACGGGGAGTGCGGCTGGCCGAGGGCAGCGTGCATGCCAAGCGGGTCGAGATTCGCTCCCAGCACAAGGAAAGCGCCGTCCTTGAGATGGTGCTCGACGAGGGCAAGAACCGGGAGATCAGACGGATGCTCGCCCGCCTGGGCCACAAGGTCCACCAGCTCAAGCGGGTGGCCGTCGGCGCCCTTTCTCTGGGCAGCCTGCTGCCCGGCGAGTGGCGGCCGCTCTCGTGGACGGAGATCGAGTCGCTCCGCAAGGATGCCGAGCAGGCGATCGGAGCACCGCCGCGTGGGCCGAGGCGGCCTGGCCGCCCCCCCCGCCGCGGCCCGCCCACTGGCCGCGGCGGACCACAGAAACGTCCGCCCGCGGGCCAACCCGGTCGCAAACGCCGTCCTGGAAAGGCTTCAACATGGCGGAAGCAGTGACTTCCGGTGCCAGCCCGACAGCCTGCTACGCCGATCGGGCGGCCTACACCCCGGCCCGGATCGTGGCCCATTCGCAGGTTGCCAACAGCACGTTTCGAATCCGGCTGGATTGCCCCGATATCGCAGCCCACGCGGTACCCGGACAATTTGCGATGGTTCGCATCCCCGGCCGCAACGATCCGCTGCTGGCACGGCCGCTGGCCGTCTACGACACATTCGCCGCTGGCCGGCATGCCGATTTCATCTATCTCGTCCACGGCAAGTTCACCACCGCGCTCAAGGACATGTCCGTCGGCGACGAACTCGTCGTGTGGGGACCACTGGGCAATGGGTTCGATCCTCCCCCGGTCGATCACCTCGTGTTGGTGGCCGGTGGCATCGGGCAGACGGCACTGCTGGCCCTGGGCCGCGAGCGACTCGGTGGAGCGACCTACGGCAGCCCGGGTCGGGTGGCCCCGCGGGCACGCCGAGTGACATTGTGCTGGGGCGCTCGGCATGCCGGCATGTTTGGCGACGTTGACGACTTCCGAAACGCCGGCATCGACGTGCATCTGGCCACCCTCGACGGCTCCGCCGGCCGACAGGGCACGGTTGTTGACCTGCTGAACGACGTTCTGGGCGACGACAAGCAATCGCTCCGCGTGGCCTGCTGCGGCCCCGAGCCGATGATGGCCGCTGTCACCCGGTGGGCCCAGAGCCGTGGCGTCGTCTGCGACGTATCGCTCGAGGCACCGATGGCCTGTGGCATCGGGATCTGCTTCACCTGCGTGGCGAAGGTGCGCGATGCCGAAGGAACCTGGGACTATCGAAGGACCTGCGTCGAAGGCCCCGTCTTCGACGGATCCACCATCGATTGGTAACGCAGGCCGCA
>CAZODJ010000096.1:0-5191 GCA_964578555.1 uncultured Candidatus Kuenenia sp. | reverse complement strand
TCAGCTTCGCCCACGGCTCCAACGACGGTCAGAAGGGGATGGGCCTGATCATGCTGGTGCTCATCGGGATCGTGCCGGCGACTTTTGCGCTCAATATGAAGGCGCCGACCGCGGAGATCACCCAGGCGGTCGAGGCGGCTCGGACGCTCGAGACGGAACTGGGCAAGCCTGAACTCGCCACGATGATCGACGCCCTCCGCGAGCAGCATGTGGCCAGCGCGCGGCTGGAACGGATGACTCGCAGCCGGAGCGTGGCCGCGGCGGCGGCGGTGGAATACGACGTGGTCCACGACATGGTCGACCCGTTCGAGATCAGCGATCCGGTGCTCGCCACATTCAACCCGCTGCCGCTGACGAAATCGGTGATCGCGTCGCTCGACGGCAAGACCGACTTCGAGCACCTGAGCGCCGACGAACGCTGGACGGTGCGAACGCAGTTGGTGGAACTCGGCACCTCGGTGCGGACGATCCTGCGGGAGTTTGGCGATCGGATGTCGGAGGACCGCCGACAGGTGCTCAAGAGTGTCGCGGGAAAACTGTCGAAGCCGGTGGAGTATGTCCCCGAGTGGGTCGTGATGGGCGTCGCGCTGTGCCTCGGCCTCGGCACGATGGTGGGCTGGAAGCGAATCGTCGTGACGGTGGGTGAAAAAATCGGCAAGACGCACCTCTCCTATGCCCAGGGGGGCGTGGCCGAACTGGTGGCGGCCACCACGATCGGTCTGGCCGACGGCTTCGGCATGCCGGTGAGCACGACCCATGTGCTCTCGAGCGGCGTCGCCGGCACCATGTGGGCGAACAAGTCCGGAATCCAGGGAGGCACGGTCCGCGAGATCGCACTGGCCTGGATTCTCACGCTGCCCGCGGTGATCCTGCTCTCGGCCCTCATCTACTGGGTCGCCACGCTGTTTACCGGCTGATGCCTGCCTGACCCCTGCCGCATTTCATGCGAAGCTCCCTCGATCCCACCGCTGAGCGGGCGCTCACACTCAACCTCGATAACGAGGTCTACGGCACGTTTGCCGAGATCGGGGCCGGCCAGGAGGTGGCCCGCTGGTTTTTTGCCGTCGGCGGAGCGGCGGGTACGGTCGCCAAGACGATGTCGGCCTACGACATGACCGTCAGCGACGCCGTCTATGGCAAGGCACCCCGCTATGTCTCGCGGGAGCGGGTCGAGGAGATGCTGGAGCATGAGTACGGTCTGCTGCGCGAGCGACTCGACGGAGCCCGCGGCGAGCGGACCAGGTTTTTTGCCTTCGCCGATACCGCCGCCGCCCGCTCCTTTCGCGGCGGCAATGAATGCCATGCCTGGCTCGGGGTGCGGTTTCAGCATGCCTTGCGGGCTGAGCCGAGCGATGTGCTGATCCATGTGCGCATGCTCGACGCCACCAACGCCCTCCAGCAGGAGGCGATCGGTCGGCTTGGCGTGAACCTGCTGTACGGCGCCTTGCACCGCTGGCGTGAACCCCAGGCGATGATCGAACTGCTGCTCGACGAGGTGGGCCGCGACCGCATCGAACTTGATTGGATCACCGTGCGGGGCCCCGCCTTCCCCGGCATTGACAACCGGCTGTTGGCCTTGCACCTGGTGCGGATGGGATTCACCCCGGCCGTGCTCTTTGACCCGCAGGGGGTGCCGCAACTGGCCTCCGAGGCGATCCGCCATGCTGCCGTGATCGTGGAGCGCGGCCGATTTGCTCCGGTCACCCGGCTCAACCTCGAGATGATGGCCCTCGCCCGGGAGGCCTTTCTGGCCGATGGCCAGACCGAGGCTGGCGATGTCCGCGAGATCATGGAGATCACGATGAAGAATCTCCGCGACCGCGGCCAGGCAGAGGATGCCGATTTCCTGGCCCGCGTCGACCTGCTCGCGGCGACGGGCAAGCTCGTGCTTGTCAGTGACCTGGGCGCCTTTCATGATCTCGGGGAATACCTTGCCGCCCGCACTGTGAAGCGGACCGGGCTAGTGCTCGGCCTGCCGCTCGTGCGGGAACTCTTCAACGAGCGGCACTACCAGAACCTCACCGGCGGTATCCTCGAGGCGTTTGGCCGGCTCTTCACGCACGGCGTGCGGCTCTACGTGCAGCCGACACGGGACGTCATCGACGGCCGTGTGATCACGGCGGACTCGCTCCGGGTCGCGCCCCATCTGTGCCACCTCCTCGATCACCTCCGCGTGAATGGCCTGCTCTGCCCGCTCCCCTATGACGAGGCGACACTGCGAACCTATGCGAGCGAGGAGGTGCGGTCGCGGATCTGCTCCGGCGACCCATCCTGGAAGGAGCTCGTGTCTCCTGAAGTGGCGGCCCTCATCGAGTCGCGGGGCTATTTCGGCGGGCGGTGTGGGTGACGCTTCACGAAATTCTCATCGGTTTCGATCCTGTATCCCGTCGGCGCTGAGAGTAACGTTGACATGGGACGTGGCCGGCAAGGCCTGTCGCACCGTCCCTCAAACTCGATCCACGTGAGAACAGACGATGCGGGTGCGAGCCCTCTTTATCTCGGATGTCCACCTGGGCTGTCGCTTTTCCCGGGCCGACGAGCTTTTTGAGTTTCTTGGCCGGTACGAGCCCGACCGGCTCTACCTCGTCGGCGACATCATCGACGGCTGGAAGCTCAAGCGAAATTTTGTCTGGAACGACACGGCGAGCTTCGTCGTCCGCCGCGTGCTCGGCATGCTCAAGCGGGGCACGGAGGTGTTTTACGTCACCGGGAACCACGATGAGTTTCTCCGGGACTTTTCCCCGCACACGTTCGGCGGCATGGAGCTGGCCGATTCGTTCGTGCATGTCACCGTCGACGGTCGCCGCCTGCTCGTGATCCACGGCGACTGTTTCGATCACGTCACCAAGCATGCCGCCTGGGTCTACCACCTCGGCGATCGGGCCTACACCGTCGCGCTCCACCTCAACACGTGGATGAACCAATGGCGACGGTGGCTCGGCAAGCCCTACTGGTCGTTCAGCGCCATGCTCAAAAGCCGGGTCAAGCAGGCCGTCAATTTCATCAATGACTTTGAACACTTCGTGGCCCGGTACACACGGCAGCAGGGCTGTTCAGGTGTCGTCTGTGGCCACATTCACGTGCCGGCGATCCGGCAGATCGACGGCATCGCCTATTACAACTGCGGCGACTGGGTGGAGCACTGCTCGGCGCTCGTGGAGCATGTGGATGGCCGCATGGAGCTGGTGGGGCCGGCGACACCCATCACGGCCGATATCGACGCCGATATGCAGGCGGCGTGACGCGGCGAGGCTGGCCCTCCGCCTCTCACTGAAGAAACCAGGGAAAGAACCGGGCGAGGCCGCTGACCGGCCCGGAGCCGCAGCAGCCACGGCCGGCGGCACAGTCGGCACACACCCACTCCACCTTGTATTCATATGACTCGGTCTCCTTCTCGGTGACCGTTTTCAAGAGGACCTTCTTCTGCCGCACGCGGACGTCGTCGCAGCGGCCATCGTCGCAGTCGGTGCAGCCGACCCCGCCATGGTGACCGGGCTTTAGGCAGCCGCAGCCCGGCACGCAGACCAGCTCACACTTGATGTCATACTCGACATGCGGCTTCTTCTTTTTGACCGGCACCTTGCGGCAGACCGGCACGAGCCGAGGCGAGCCGGTGCAGCCCAAGCAGCCGCCGGTGTACCGCTCTTCCGCATCGGCGGGGTCGGCGGGTGTGGGGATCGGCTCCAGCGGCTGGTCGCCGAACGTGAGCCCGGGCTCGGCGGCGGCCGCCTGTGGTTCGGCCCAGGCGGGGGGCACCTGGGTCGCAACGCAACAGGCGGCCGCTACCGCCAGGAGGAGAGACAGATTCAGGGTTGGGATGGAGCGGGTCATCGTGTGTTCCTCGTGAGAAAGAGTCGGGAGTGGCAGGCGATCAGAAATCCATGGCCATGCGGGCGCCAAAGCCGTTGATGCCGCCACTACCGTTGACGTTGTTCATGTTGACGAAGTCGCGGTAGGCGAAGTCGTAGTTGAAATAGGCCCGGACATTGGGGTTGAGGATCCAGTTGAGACCCAGCGTGAGGCCGTTGAGCATGCCACCGTTGAGTCCCTTGTCATTGAGGTTGACCCAGTCGTAGCGGGCCCCGATTTGCCAGGCACCGGGGCTCGAGATGACGTGCTTCTCCCCTTTCACGACATGAAAGTTGCTCCGCGGGACATAGCGGTCGAGGATGGCGAGCCGTTTGTTGTAGGCCCGCCCCTCACCCGTGAGGGCATACATCACCTCGCAGTAGGCACCCTGGTAGAACAGGTTCTCGATCACGGTGTTGACCGGCTGCTGGCCGTAGGTGCCGTTGGGCGTGAGGGCCGTCCGGACCTTGGGGACGATGTTGCAGGTCCATTCCGCCTGCATCGAGAGCGGGCCGAAGTTGGCGGCATACTCGGCTGTCATCAGCGTGATGTAGTCGGCATCGATGATGCCGGTTTCGGCCAGGATCGAGTTGAAGGGGCCGGGAGCACCGTTGCGGATGTTGCCACGGACCCGATAGCGAAGGCCGCCCTCCTGGGTGATCACCCCGGCGGAGTTCGTGTTGATGATCGGATTGGCCTGCTGAGACCAGGTCGCGCAGAAGCCGACGTGCATCCAGCGGTTGCGTTCGGGCTCGTCGATCAGCAGGCCGGTCACGCGGCCCTGGAGGGAGTTGGCGGCAGACGTGTTGGAGAAGCCGTAGATGTCGTAGATATTTTTGTAGGCCCCGACTCCCCACCACATCCGGTCATTCTCGAGGGCGTTATTGAAGATCTGGATGCCCGGGGCGTAGGCGTTGTTGAACGGCATCGTGAAGGCATCGGCGAGGTAGGATCGCTCCATGAAGTTGGTGAAGCGGTCGCTGGTGATGTGCTCCAAGCCGGTGAGTGTGTTCTGGTTGCCGAAGCGGATGTTGCCGATCCAGGGCAGCTTCGTAATGCCCAGCCAGACCTCGGTGGGGGCCGGCAGCGGTCCGTCGGCAGAGTCGGAGATATTGGCATTCTGGGTGAAGAGGAACTGCTCCTGGACGAATTCCCACTCGTTGAGGAACTCGTACGTCTCGTACATCTGCCCGTCGACGCGGAGACGGCCGCGGCGGGGGTTGGTGGCACCGGCCAGCCGCGGATTGACGCCACCGTCACCTGACGGGAGGTTGGGGCCGGGGCCAGCGGTGAAGGAAGTCGTGTCGTATTGCAGACGACCACCGATATGCAGCCGGAACTC
>CAZODJ010000095.1:0-5346 GCA_964578555.1 uncultured Candidatus Kuenenia sp. | reverse complement strand
GCTGAAGCCCGTCCTACGCCAGCCCGAGGACGTCGCGCATCGAGTAGAGGCCGACCGGCTTGCCGACCAAGAATGCTGCTGCGGCCAGGGCGCCCTTGGCGTAGCAATCGCGATTGGTCGCCCGCACGTTCACGGAGAGCGATTCACCATCGAGCCCGAAAAGAATCGTGTGCTCTCCAGGATTGTCGCCCGCACGCACGGCGTGGTAGCCGATCTCATCGGCCGGACGGGCGCCAGGGCGGCCCTCCCGCCCGTGTGCGGCACGTGTCTGCCCCATGGCATCCTGGACGATCGCCCCAAACTTGAGCGCCGTGCCGCTCGGCGAGTCTTCCTTGTGCCGGTGATGGCATTCGACGATCTCAACGTCGGCCCGCGTGCCGACCCGCTTCAGCAGCATGCCGGCCCGCCCCACCAGGTCCATCGCGATGTTCACCGCCAGGCTCATGCTCGGCGCCTGGAGAACCGGAATCGTCTTGGCAGCCGCAGTGATCGTGGCCCGCACCGCATCATCGAAGCCGGTCGTCGCCACCACCAGTGGCACACCCGCCTCGAGGCATTTTTGCACGATGCCCGGCACCGCCTCCGGCAGCGAAAAGTCGATCACGACATCGGCAGGGCACGACCAGGCGTCGCTGATGGCCACGCCCGTCTCGCCGATACCGGCGAGTGCACCGGCGTCGGCGCCGAGCTTGGGATGGCCGGTCCGCTCGATCGCGGCGACGAGCTGCCACGGGACGGTGTCCGTGGCGGCACAGGCGACGATCCGCTGCCCCATCCGACCGGCGGCACCATGGACGACGAGACGATGGTTCTTATCCATAGAGTTCGATGGCCTGCACGATTTCGTCGACCCGATTGCCCACGCTCACAGCACGATTGGCAAAACTGGCCCGGCTCACGCCGCGGCTGCCGAGCACGTCGTTGAAGAGTTTTTGATCCGTGGTGTGGTAGGCGACCGTGGCGGTCGGATCCTTGAGCTGGTGGCCCGTGAGGATGCAGACCACCCGCTCGTCGCGGCCGATCACGCCCTCCGCCACGAGTTGCTTGGCTCCCGCGACGCTCGCGGCGCTGGCCGGCTCGCAGCCGAGGCCGCCGGCCCCCACCTGGGCCTTGGCATCGAGAATCTCCTGTTCGCTCACCTGCCGCACCACGCCATCACACACTTCGAGCGCCCGCAGACATTTGTTGAGGTTTACGGGACGGTTGATCTCGATCGCGCTGGCGATCGTGTCGGCTCTCTTGTGATCTCGGTCGAGTTCATCGTAGTAGTGACAGGCGGGGGCGAGATCAGCCCGGCCGCCTTCCCAGCGCAGGCCGCGGTTGTGGTAGAGCTCGTAGAGCGTGTTGGCCCCGGCGGCGTTGATCACGGCCAGCCGCGGCACGCGGTCGATCAGACCGACCTTACGCATTTCGGCGAACGCCTTACCGAAGGCGCTCGAGTTGCCGAGGTTACCGCCGGGCACCACGATCCAGTCGGGGACTTCCCAGCCGAGCGACTCGAGCACCCGATACATAATCGTCTTCTGGCCTTCGAGCCGAAACGGATTCACGCTGTTGACAAGATAGATGCCGAGCTTGCCGGAAACCTCTTTGACGCGGGCCATCGCGTCGTCGAAGTCGCCTGCAATCTGGATCGTGAGGGCGCCGTAGTCGAGCGCCTGCGAGAGCTTGCCGTAGGAGATCTTGCCGGAGCCGATGAAGATGATGCCCCGCATGAGTCGCGTGACCGCGCAGTAGACGGCCAGCGAGGCGCTGGTGTTGCCAGTGGAGGCGCAGGCGGCCCGACGGGCGCCGATCATACGGGCGTGCGTGAAGGCCGCCGACATTCCGTTGTCCTTGAACGAGCCCGATGGATTGAGACCCTCGTACTCCAGGAAGAGGCGACCCGGCCTCATACCGATGTAGGCGCCTACGCCGTCGGAAGCCGAGAGGAGCGTCTGCCCCTCACCGATCGTCACCACGCTCTCACGGGGAGCGAAGGGCAGCATTTCATGGAACCGCCACACTCCGCTGTAGGCCAGCGGGTCGCTCCGACGCATCCACTTTCGCTCAAACACCTCGAACGACGTCGGGGGCCGCAGACGATCCCAGTCGTACTCGACATCGAGCAGACTGCCACACGCAGGGCAGCTGGTAAGGACCTCCTCCACCGAGTAGGTGGCGGCGCAGGCGGGCGAGATGCACTGCTGAAACGCAAGGTCGGTGCGGGCGGCGACGGCCACGAAAACGCTCCTGTGAAAGAGGCCCCGTGTCGCGGCGGCCTCAGCGGGGGCCGGTGCCGGGTGGCGAGCCTGCGATGCGAACAAAGGTAGGTCACGAAGGAGAAGCCAGCAAGCAGGCCTCACCACCGATCACCACCAGATTTTTCGGCATTGTAATCACGAAACCTGAGTGGAGACTGCCAGTTTGACAGTCTCGCCTGGGGGCGCTACAGTAAGGGGCTCTTCGGTGGCGACCGGAAGGCCGCCCGATTTCTTCTGGCGGACCTCATTTGGGCGGATAACCACATGATCAAAGCAACAGAACTCCGGGTTTTCAAAACCTCGCTCGAGCAGCTGCGGTCGCGACTCCGAGGTGATGTGACGATGATGGCCGACGAGGCCCTGCGAAAGACGCGGGCCGAGGCGAGCGGCGACCTCTCCACGATGCCGATCCACATGGCCGATCTCGGCACGGATGCCTACGAGCAGGAGTTTACGCTCTCCCTCATGGCCAGCGAGGAGGAAACGCTCGAACTGGTCGAGCAGGCGCTGGAGCGAATCCGCAGCAAGAAATTTGGCACCTGCGAGGAGTGTGGCGGCGTGATCGCCAAGAAACGCCTCGAGGCCCTGCCGTATGCGGCCACCTGCATCCGCTGTGCTGAAAAACTGGAGAATGGCGCTACTGGCCGTCCGCGGCAGCCCCGCTGACGCAGCCTGCACGCCCCTCATGGCACGGAAGGCCACAGGCTGGAATACCGCGACGGGCTGGCTGCTTTTTGGCGGCATCGCCGCCGCGGCGGCCGTGATCGATCTGGTGACGAAATCGCTGCTCTTCGCCCGACTCGGGATGCCCGGGCAGCAGCCGGGCATTGTCATTGTGCCCGGAATGCTCACGCTCGAAACCAACCTCAACGAAGGCGCGCTCTTCGGCATGGGGCAGGGGATGGGGCTTTTCTTCGCCGCGGTATCGGTGGCAGCGATCGTCGGCATCGTGGCGGTGATGTGGAGACGGGCCACCCGCGATGATCCCTGGCTCGTGCTGGCCCTGGCTCTCGTCACCGGAGGCATTATCGGCAACTTGTACGACCGCCTCGGACTCCCGGGGCTCACGTGGCATGCCCCGCTCGAACGCGTCGGCAGGCCCGTGCTCGCCGTTCGCGACTGGATCCACTGCGAACTTCCCGGAATCATCGACTGGCCAATCTTCAATCTCGCCGACACGTGGCTGGTGATCGGCGCCGCGCTGCTCATGCTCGTCTCGCTCCGCATGCCTCCGGAAAGCCCGTCTCCGTCATGACCGCATCACCTCACTCTGACGTCGCCGCCCGCCTCGCGGCGGCGCTGGAAGCCGTGAAGCCGGCCGCGGCCGAGACGCTCCGCTGGTTTACGTCGGCAGACCTGGCGGTGACCGAGAAGCAGGACCGCTCGCCAGTCACCCAGGCCGACCTGGCCGCGGAAGCGATTCTCCGCGAGCGTCTCCTCGGTTCGTTTCCGGCCGACTCGTTCCTGGGCGAGGAGTCGGGCCGCACCGCCGGCACATCGGGCTACGAGTGGATCGTCGACCCGATCGACGGCACGAAATCATTTGTGCGCGGAGTGCCGCTCTATGCGACGCTCATCGGCTGCCGTCGCGAAGGCAGGGGGGTGCTGGGCGTCATCGCGATTCCCGCCCTCGACGAGGTCGCCTATGCGGCTGCCGGCGGCGGTGCCTGGCATGTCCGCGGCAACGGCAGGCCGCAGCCCGCCCGCGTCTCGTCGCGGGCCACGCTCGACAAGTCACTGCTGTGCTCGAGCGATTTCACATCATTCGCCAAGCGGCGCGACCCCACTGCCGGAGAGACCGCGCGGCAGCGACTCGAGGCGGCCTGTGGCCTGGTGCGATCCTGGGGCGATGGCTACGGCTACTTGCTCGTCGCCACGGGGCGGGCCGAGGTAATGGCCGATCCGCTCCTCAATGAATGGGATGCCGCGGCCGTCGAGACCGTGATCACGGAAGCAGGGGGCCGGTTCACCGATTGGCAGGGCCGCCCCCGCATCGATTCGGGCGATGGCATCGCCACCAACGGCCTTGTTCACGAGGCGGCGCTGCGACTGCTGGCCGCCTCCGGCTGAAAAGCCTGCCGCCCCCCGCTCGGCTTGCAGAAACCGGGGAAAACACTATTCTTACGCCTTCCGGCTTCGGCCACTTCCGCACACTTCCGCCTCATTCCTTCAACACTGGAAAGACAGTCCCGTGGCACGCTGCTGTGAGATCTGCAACAAGGGTTTCTCGATGGGAAACTCGGTCACCACCCGTGGTAAGGCCAAGTATCTCGGCGGCGTCGGTACGAAGGTCACCGGTATCTCCCGCCGTAAGTTCAAGCCAAATCTGCAGCGGCTGCGTGTGACCGTCGGTCGCGGCACCAACACGACCGTGCTCGTCTGCACCCAGTGCATCAAGAGCGGGAAGGTGACGAAACTCGTGCACCAGCAGCCGTTTCGGCTCCCGAATGTCGAGAAGGCCAAGCCCGTGGCCGAGGAAGCGGTGCCGTCAGGTCCGCGTGCCCGTCCCTAATTCGGTCTCGTTCGCAGCCTGTCGGGGCATCACGGTGGCCGCCGGCAGCGATACAGGATTCTCATGTCGATCTCCCGCCAGGAAGTCGCGAAGGTTGCGTCGCTGGCTCGGCTCGCGCTCTCCGACGACGAACTCGATCGCATGACGAGTCAGCTTGGCTCGATCGTGGGATTCGTGTCGCAACTCGAGCATCTCGACACCGCGAGCATCGAACCGCTCGCCCATCCGCTCGACGCGAAGAACGTGTTTCGTGACGACATCGTGAAGCCGTCGCTCTCGACGGCCGAGGCGCTCCAGTCGGCCCCGCGGCATGACGGCGAATGCTTCCTCGTGCCCGCGGTGCTCGGCGACTCGGGGGCGGCCTGACCCGATGCAACTGCTCGACCGCTCCGCCGTCGATCTCGTGGCCGCCGTGAAGCGGGGTGATGTCTCCGCTGTGCAGTGCGTTGAGGCCTTCCTCGACCGAATCGAGAAGCTCAATCCGCAGGTCAACGCGTTCCTCGCTGTCGATCGGGAGCGGGCCCTGGCCAGGGCTGCCGACGTCGACGCCCGCCGCAAGGCTGGCAAGCCGCTCGGCCTGCTGGCCGGGCT
>CAZODJ010000094.1:0-5370 GCA_964578555.1 uncultured Candidatus Kuenenia sp. | reverse complement strand
CGTTTCGGGGCTGGCTCGAGGAGTGGCACTCCCCGGCCATGCTCGACGTGCTTCGCACGATCTGTCCGATGCTGCGGTCTCGGCCCATCATGTGTGCGGTCGACCCCAGCGGCGGTCTCGGCGCGGACGTGCCGGTCGCGAGAACGGCTTAGTCTTGCTGGACCGACCACGACGCCATGGCTTTTCGACATCCGGCCAAATGCCCGGCACACCGACTCTTGTCAGTTCACCGCCGGTTGAGAACACGTTTCTGGGATTGCATCGAAGCCGGCTGTGTCGAATGCAGTCCGCACCCCGGCAAGAAACTCCTGCGCATCTCTGACGGCATGTTCCGCACCAGCCCGCGCGGCCTGCCCGACCGAATTGGGTCGACGCCCCACAAGTGACCGTATCACAGCCGCCGGCACCGTGGCGGTGAACCCTACGATCGCTCCGCCGGTATACATCAACTGGCCCAGGGCCAGTCCAAACTCCTCGAAGCTGCTCTTCCGAGTGAAGTCAGAAGCAGGCTCGATGGCCTCGACACGACCATTGTCCCGCAGCCATCGCTCTTGAAAGATGCGACGAGCCGTCTCATCAACCGCGTGCATGAACGTGCAGTCGAAGAGAAACGACACCGCCGTACCCACCACCGGCACGAAGTCGAACGCTTCCTCTGCGACCATGTTTCGGCTGGTTCGCGCGACGAGGTCGAGTTCCCCATCAACGGAATCTGCGCGTCGGTCGATTGCCGCGTGAAGCTGCTTCAGAAGGTCCTGGCGTTCGACGGGCTCCTGGAGCATGGCAATTTCCAAGATATCGATCACGATCGCATGATCGGCCGGAGTCTCAAAACGATAGCCGTAGCAATGGCCGATCCGCATGATCGACCGCAGGGCGGCAATCAGCTGCTGAGGAACGTGAAACAGCGGCCCGCCGAGGGCGAATGCGGTCGACTCAACCACTGCGAACCGCTCGGCCCGTGCCGAAAAACCGTTGGCCAGCCGATCGCAGGCCGTCAGGGATTCGTTGGCCAATTCGGAAATGTCGCCGACACCGGCGACCTGCGCTACTTCTTGGAGCGAGTCGGCCTTGGAGGCGATAGCCTCCATCGAAGTCACCAGTTTGGCGATGACTCGCCGCGGGATAAAGTGCCCCACCAGCCAGGTGACCGGTGTTGTCGCGGTATCGATCAGCGCCGCCAAGCGACTCGGCGACGTGCTCTTCCACCGAGCAATCGCCGCGATCTGCTCCGCTTCGTAAGCTAGTGCGCCTGCCGCTGCCGGGTCACACCTGGTGATTCCGCTGGAACATTGAGGTGAGTCTGTCATCGGAAAGCTCCAGACCGGCGAACGTGGGAAGCCTCTGAAACCCGCCAGTGTGTCTGTGAGGCGAGGCGGCCGCAACTCTCTCATCCAGGACTCATAAAACAGCCTGAGCCGCTGCGTTCCGGAGCACCGCCGCAGGCGCACCGATGTCGAGCACATGCACCGCACCGAGGCACTCACGGGCGGTCGGCACGTCGAATCCCACCTTGCGGGCCACAAACGTGGCGGTGAGCGTGGCGCGGACGCAGGCCCCTGCGGCTGTGCCCGTGTCGCAGTCGAGACCGGAGGGCAGATCCATGGCAAACACGCCCGCATCGTGTTCAGCGGCAGCCTTGTTCACCGCCGCGATCGCTGTCGCCATGGCGTTGCGTGGTGCCCCCACGGCCCCCGTGCCGAGCAGCGCGTCGACAATCCAGTCAGCACCGGAAAGCGACTGCTCCCACTCCGCAGCGGATGCGGCTGCCAGCACGACGACGGGGATCCCAGATGTCGCGACAATACGCCAGGTGATTGCTGCGTCACCACGAAGGTCAGCCGGGTCGCAGGCCAACACCAGCCGCACCGCATGGCCGAGGTTCTCGAGGTGGCGGGCCATCACGAAGCCGTCGCCGGCGTTGTTGCCTTTGCCACACACGATCACGACCCGGGCCAGCGGCGCCCGCTCGTGCAAGAGCATCGCCGCATTCCGGCCGGCATTTTCCATGAGCACGACACCCGGCATGTGAAACTCCTCGATCGCCCGCCGATCGATCTCCCGCAGCTCGGCCCGGGTCAGCGATCGCATGCTGTGTCCGCCTTTCGCACGCCGCGCATCCGGCAGCGGTCGCTGCAGTAGCGAACCTGCTCCCAGCACCGCTCCCATTTCTTCCGCCAGGCAAACGGCCGGCCACAGACCGGACAGACTTTTTCCGGTCGCGGGCTGCGGCGGCTCATGACCCGACCGTCACCCGCGAAGCCACCGGCTCCAGCGGCGGAAGCGCCTCTTCCATCACGCTCTTCACACGCGGCCAGAGCAGCACGGCCTCCACCACCATCCAGGCCTCGAGGAGCAGCATCACCGCCGCCACCGCCACGAGCATCCAATTGCCCGCGGTCACCCAACGCTGCATGTCGTAGAGCAACGCCCAGGCAGGCATCGCGAGCATAAAGACGGCCGGCACGGCGGCCATCCAGGTCGGCAGGCCGCGGCGATGGAGGTAGAAGCAGATCACGATCAGCGAGAGACCGGCGAGGAGCTGGTTGGTCGCGCCGAAGAGCGGCCACAGGATGAGGCCACCCGTGCCGAGCGTGTCGTAGGTCCAGGGTTTTCCCGGCGCGGGCATGAGGGCCAGCAGGAAGGCCGACGACACGGCAAAGAGCGTGGCCCCGTGGGGCGTGGTGAGCCAGCGGAGCGGATTGAGCGGCGACGCCCGCTGCGGACCTCCGGTCTTCAAGAGCAGCGTGCCCGCCAGTTCCTGCACGACATACCGCTGGAGCCGTGTGGCGGTATCGAGCGTGGTGCCGGCGAAGCTGGCCACGAGCACGCCCATGAGCGCCCGGGAAAACGTGGCTTCGATCCCGAGGGCCTCGAGGAAGTTGCCCGAACCGACAACAAACGCCGCGATTGCCGCTCCGCCGGTGACCTTCGTCCAGTCGGCATAGATCGTGCTCCACAGCGGCTCGCCGGTGAGCCCCGGGTAGGACTGTTGCCAGCCAAACCCGATGCCGGCACCGACGGCGACGATCACCAGCGTCGCCAGGAACGCCTCGAGCAGCATCGATCCGTAGCCGACGGCATGGGCGTCGGTCTCGCATCGCAACTGTTTGCTGCTCGTGCCCGAGCTCACGAGACAATGGAATCCACTGATCGCCCCGCAGGCGATCGTCACGAACAGAAACGGCACGATCGGCGGCGCCCCGGTCGGATGCAGATTGACGGCTGGCGCGACCATCGCCAATGGCTGGCGACCGGCTCCGTCGCCCACATCCGGACCACCGACGAACGTCACCGCCACGAGGCCGACCACGATCAGCCCGAGGCTGGCGATGAGTTGCAGGCTGTTGATGTAGTCGCGGGGTTGGAGCAGCACCCAGACCGGCAACACGCTGGCGACATAGCAGTAGGCCAAGAGCACCGCCACCCAGATCCACACCGGCCAGGCGGCCACAGTTTCATTGATGGAGCGAATCGCATCACCGAGCCAGCCGCCCGTCCAGGCAAGGCCCGGGCAGCCGGCGCCGAGCCAGACCGTGGCGATCATCACGGCCAGCGCGGCGATGCTGGGCACGAGGAGATTTCGCCCCGCCCGATGCACCCGCACACCGATCCACACGGCGATCGGAATCTGCAGAAAGACCGGTAGCACCGACTCGGGAAACTGCACGAACACACTCGCGATCACCCAGCCGAAGATGGCCAGCACCACCCACAGGGCAAAGAGCAGAAGCACCAGAAACAGCAGCCGCACCCGCGGGTTGAGCAGCCGGCCGGCCACCTCGCCGATCGTCATCCCCCGGTTCCGGCAGCTGACGACCAACGCCGCCATGTCGTGCATCGCTCCGACGAAGATCGATCCGACGAGCACCCACACCAACGCCGGCAGCCAGCCCCACATGATCGCCAGTGCCGGTCCGACGATCGGCCCGGTACCGGCAATGCTCGTGAAGTGGTGGCCAAAGACGATCGCGGGCGGCGTCGGCACGTAATCGACGTCATCGCGCAACTCGGAGCTTGGCATCGGAGTGGCGGCGTCGAGCCGAAAAATCCGGGTCGCGAGCCACCGGCCGTAGGTGGCGTAGCCCGCCATCAGAAGCACGGCCGCACCAAGAACGATTGTGAAGACGGTCATCGTAACGGAGCCTGGGAACACGCCTTGAAGGCAGAGGGGAAGAGAAGCCTATACTGTTGCTGTTCCCCTTCATCATGGCGAATCATCGCCATGCCGTCGATTGCGGCAGCGCGGATGGCGGGGTACCACCAGATCTGTCACGGAACGGAGATTTCATGCCCCCCTCGGAAGAACACCTCGTCATCATCGGCAGCGGGCCGGCCGGCTGGTCAGCCTCCATCTACGCTGCCCGTGCCCAGCTTCAGCCGCTCTGCTTCGAGGGGGCAATTACTGAGAAGAACCGGATGGCCGGCACGCTTCCCCTCGGCCAATTGGCCCTGACGAGCGAGGTCGAAAACTACGCCGGCTTCCCGGCGGGCAACCTGGGGGCGTTCCTCGATTCCGCCCTTCCGAAGGATCGCCGAATGATGATGCCGCCGCACGAGGGGCATGGCGTCACGGGGCCCGAGTTGATGGAGCTCATGCGGCAGCAGGCGGTGAACTTCGGCACCCGGATCGTCACCGACGATATCGTGAAGGTCGATTTTTCGAAGCGGCCGTTCACTCTCTATCCGTCGGAAGGCGAGCCCGTGCTTGCCAAGGCGGTGATCGTTGCCACCGGCGCCAGCGCCAACTGGCTCGGCCTGCCCAGCGAGGAGCACTTCAAGAATCGGGGCGTGAGCGCCTGCGCCGTCTGCGACGGCGCCCTGCCACGGTTTCGCAACAAGGGGCTTGTTGTCGTCGGCGGAGGCGACTCGGCGATCGAAGAGGCGACGTATCTCACGAAGTTTGCCAGCACGGTGCACCTCGTTCACCGTCGCGATGAGTTCCGGGCCTCGAAGATCATGGCCCAGCGGGCCCTTGAGAACGACAAGATCACGATCCACTTCAACTCCGCGCTCGCCGAAGTTCTCGGGGACGATGCCAACGGCGTGACCGGCGTGCGATTGGAGAGCACCGTCGAGAAGGGAAAGGAAACAAAGCTCGACGTGTCGGGCGTGTTCCTGGCGATCGGCCACACGCCCAATACGGCCTTCCTCGACGGCCAGCTCGAGCTGACGGCGAAGAAGTACATCGTTTGGACGAAGCACTTCCGCACCAACACGAGCGTGGAAGGCGTGTTTGCCGCAGGTGACGTGGCCGACGATTACTATCGCCAGGCGATCTCGGCCGCCGGCACCGGCTGCATGTCGGCCCTCGACGCGGAACGCTGGCTGGCGCACTAGCTATAGCGCCTGCGGGGCCATCCATGGCCC
>CAZODJ010000093.1:0-5583 GCA_964578555.1 uncultured Candidatus Kuenenia sp. | reverse complement strand
AGGCCAAGAAAGCCCCGGTGGCCAAGGCGACCAAGAAGACGGCCAAGAAAAAAGCCAAGCGACGTTAGAACGCAAAAACAGGATTTCCCCACGAGCCAACCATTTGGGAGCCGGGGGTCGGGGGAAATCGAGGCGAGTGGGCGTATCCTCGCCCTTCGAAGCCGAGGTTTTCACCGCCCACGGCGGCTCAGCACATCTCGCACATCAGCGGGAACCGAGTTCCCGGGCGCGGTCGCGAGCGGCAACGACACCGGCAGCGAGGCCGCGGGCGACTCCCCCCTGCTCCATGGCCGCCAATCCAGCGAGGGTCGTCCCGCCAGGACTGCAGACCCGCTTCCGGATCTCAGACGGATGCTCGCCGCTCTGTTCGAGGAGGGCGGCCGTCCCGGCGAGTGTCTCCACCGCGAGGGCGATCGCGAGCGGTTCCGGCAGGCCTGCCGCCACGCCGCCGGCGGCAAGCGACTCCACCACCATGGCGATGTAGCCCGGCCCGGACCCCGAAAGGCCGGTGACTGCATCGATCAGACTTTCGTCAACGGCGTGCACCGTCCCGACGGCGGACAGCAGCATCGTTACCTGCTGGAAAGCAGTATCGCCCACCGCCGGAGTACGGCAGATCGCCGACACGCCCTTGCCAACGAGGCAGGGTGTGTTGGGCATGACCCGAACGACGTTGTCTGTTCCGACGAGTTGCTGAAGCGACGAGGTCGAAAGCCCGGCGACGATCGACACGAGCACGGCGCCGGGGCGCAGACGGCCGGCGATCGCACCACAGGCTTCCGCGGCCTGCTGTGGCTTGACGGCGAGGATCACCAGGTCAGCCACTTCTGCCGCTTCGCCGTTGTCGGCAAACCGCACGCCCGGCAGCCGACTCTCGAGCCGTGATCGGGCGTCGGGGTGCGGGTCCGACACGACGATCTGCTCAGGTCGCATGAGGCCGGCGCGGCAAAAGCCGTCGGCCAAGGCGAGGGCCATTTGCCCTCCTCCGATCATGGCGACGGTATCAGGGGGCGGCATCATCGCCTCCTGCCCGTGGCGCCGCCAGGGCCGCGTCAATCGCAGCAAGATCGAGCTTCGCCAGCCAGAGTTGGCTCGTTGCGTGACGGCCGCCGCCATCGCCGTCGCGGCTGGCGGTCCACATCAGCAGCGTGCCGTCGGGAGAGAACGATGGGAGCACGTCGGCGCCGGGGTGATCAGTCAGCCGCAGCGGTGTGCCGCAGCGAAAACGGCCGTCCGCCGCATCGTAGCGTGCGATCCAGAGGTCGTAGTTGGGCCGCTGGGTCGGGTCGGAGTGATCGGCACCGGTCCAGATGAGCCACGGTCGCGTCGGGTGCCAGAACGGTGCCCACCGAACTCCTGCACCGCTCGTGATCGCCACGTCATCCGATCCGTCGGCCTTCATCACGTGAACCTGCAGCTGATCCTTTTCGAGCCGATCGGTGCGGTAGGCGATCCAACGGCCATCGGGCGAGAAGAACGGTCCGCCATCGTAGCCGGGCTCGTTGGTGAGTTGTCGAACGTTCGTGCCATCGGCATTCATGAGGAAGATGTCGGGGTCGCCGTCGCGGTCGCTCACGAAGAGCACCTCACGACCATCAGGGGAATACGAGCACTCGGCATCGTAGCCCGGCGAGTCCGTGAGCCGTTCAAGCACAGCCGAGCCGTCGGTGGACGAACCGACCGAAAAGATTTCCATGTGGGGATCAAAATCCCATTGGTAGCGGCGCCGGCGGCCGGTGCGGGCATCCTCGGCGGCCTGATCACGGGCGGCCTGCTCAGTCGCTGTGAGGTCGGGGTCGAGGTGGCTCGAGGCAAATAGCAGCCGAGACCCATCGGGCGAAAACCAGCTGCAGGTGGTGCGGCCTCGGCCGGGGCTGATCCGCCGCGGCGTGGCCGGCCGTGGCGACCTCGGATCGAAGGCCTGGATGTAGATCTGGTAAAACGGATATCCCTCAGGGAACGCCTGAAAGCAGATCTGCCTGCCGTCCGGCGAGAAGTAGCCTTCTCCAGCCTTGGGAAAGCCCTCCGTGAGCCGCGCCGGGGGCGCGAAAAACTGGTGCTCCAGAAGTGATTCGGCCGCGCCCCCACTGACCGCGAGCATGCCAGAGGCGATGGCAGAGAGGACCGCCGTTCGGATGCCGCCTGCCGTCGCACGAAGCGGCCATTCTCGACCGTTGAAAACCTCGGCTGTTCGAACGGTCGAGAACGTGGAAAAAGGCCATGAATGGCCTCGCCCGAGACAAGTTGTCTTGAAGGTTTTGCTCATGCCCACCAGTATAGAGGGTTTGGCCACGACGGTCAGACGACCCGCCGCCCGGAGACATCTGCACGGATGAAGATCTACACCAAGACGGGCGACGCCGGTGAAACCGGCCTCTTTGGCGGCCCGCGGGTCGCGAAGGATCATGCCCGCATCGAAGCCTTCGGCACGGTGGACGAACTCAACAGCCATCTCGGAATCGTCCGCACACTGCCGGCAGCAGCCCAGTTTGATCCGCTCCTGCGCCGCATCCAGTGCGAACTCTTCGACCTCGGCGCTCAACTGGCTACGCCCGGTGACTCCGAGGAACGGATCACGATGCGACATGTCGAGGCGATCGAGCGGGCGATCGACGAATACGAAGGGGAAGTTGAGCCGCTCAAGTGTTTCATCCTGCCGACGGGCACGCCGCTGGCAGCCGAGCTGCACGTGGCCCGCACGGTCTGTCGCCGAGCGGAGCGGCGGGTGGTGACGCTCGCCAGTCGGCTGGAGACGACGATCCCGGCCAACGCCATCGAGTATCTCAATCGCCTTGGCGACCTGCTCTTCGTGCTGGCCCGCCTGGCAAATGCCCGTGACGGCGTCGCGGACGACCCGTGGCATCCAGCATGAGTGAGGTCCGCGTGACCGCCGAGGCCACAGCCGGCTCCGCGGTGGTGCGGGCCATCGAATCCTTGGGTGCTCTGCGGGCTCGCATCGCCGACCAGCATGCCGATGGTGGCCTCGGATATGCGACATGCGGCCTCGCGACCGACCTGTTCGATGCACTCGTGATCGAGGTCTGGCAGGCGGTCATCGCTGGCTGCGATCCGGCCGACGGGGAGCGGCTCGTCGGGCATGTAGCCCTCGTGGCCCACGGGGGCTACGGTCGGCGGGAGATGGCGCCCTATTCCGACATCGATCTGATGCTCCTCTCCGATGGCGGCATCGATGCCGGCCTCGTGGCCAACGTCGCCCGCCGTCTGGTCCAGGACCTCTTCGACGCCGGGCTCACCGTGGGGCAGAGCGTGCGGAGCGTGGCCGAGGCGGCCCAGCTTGCCTCCGGTGATGCGACGATCTTCAGCACGCTCCTCGATTGCCGCACGTTGGCCGGTCGCGAAGACCTCGTGGGGCGACTGCGCAGCCGCTTGTGGGGCATCGTGCGACGGGGACGCCGCCGGATGTCCGCCCTGCTTTCGGCGGCGCGCAATGAGGAGCGGAGCAAGTTTGGCGAGACGGTCTTTCTTCTGGAGCCCAATGTGAAGCGGTCGCCTGGCGGGCTCCGCGACGTGCAGCTGATCCGCTGGCTGGGACTCGTTCGCTGGGGCGACGAGTCGTGGTCCGAGACGGCCACCCTCGACGATCTGGCCCGGGCCGGTGGCCTCACTCGCGATGACGCCGATGCGGTGCGGGACGCGGCCGAATTTCTGCTCCGGCTGCGCACCGAGCTCCACATCCATGCCGGGAAGTGCGCCGATGAGCTGACCCGCGACGAGCAGGTGCGAATCGCCGCGGCCCGTGGCATCGACGCCGCGGGGGGCATGCTCGGCGTCGAGCGGTTCATGCAGGAGTATTTCCGGAATACCCGGCGGGTGGCCGACGTGGCCGACGCGATCGCCGCAGGATGTCGGCGGCCCCCTGCCGTGCAGCGCTGGGTGGCCGGGTTGTTTGGCCATCGGGTCGACGGTCGCTATTCGGTCGGCCCGGGAGCGATCCGGGTGCTTTCCGGCGCTCCGGCTGCCGCCACGGCCAGTATCGACGGGGCACTCCGGCTGCTCGAGTTGTCGGCCCTCTACGGACTGCCGGTCGATACGGAGGCTTGGCAACAGGTGCGGGCGGCGGTGCAACGCCGCTGCGAGCCGGTGGGCCCGGTCGACCGGCAGCGGTTTCTCGCCCTCTTCGACGCACCCGACTCGATCGGACCAGCCCTGCGAAGTCTTCACGAGGTGGCACTGCTCGAACAGATCGTGCCCCCCTTCGCCCATGCCCGACACCTTCTGCAGTTCAACAACTATCACAAGTACACGGTCGACGAGCACTGCATCGTGGCCGTCGAAGAAGCGGTCGCGCTGACCGACGACGAGAGTTGGCTCGGGACCGTCTGGCGGCAGATCAAGCGGAAGCGAACGGTGCTTCTGGCACTCTTGATCCATGACCTCGGCAAGGGCTTCGACGAAGACCATAGCGAGGTGGGTGCCCGCATCGCCCGCGACGTGGCTCGGCTGTTTCAGCTCCCCGAGGACGAGGCCGAGATTCTCGAGTTCCTCGTCCACAAGCATCTGGTGATGGCCCATCTCGCCTTTCGTCGCGACGTCGATGACAACAGTCTCGTCGTGCGGTTCGCCCGAGAGGTCGGGTCACCCGAGGTGCTGCGGATGCTCACTGTGCTGACGGCGGCCGACGTCAGTGCCGTCGGGCCCGGCACATGGACTCGGTGGAAAGCCGATCTGCTCGGTGACCTCTACTACCGCACGCTCGGCTACCTCGACGGCGAGAGTCCGTCGCTGCGGGCCGAGCGTACCGGGCGGGCCTTGGAGGCGATGCTCGAGGATCGCGATCCGGCAGACCCTGCCGTCGCCCTGGCCCGCACGCTGCCGCTCTCCTACCTCCGGGATCGCGACCCGGCCACGATCCTCGAGCATGTCGGTCAACTGGCCAGACTGCCCGATGACGGCGTGGTGGTCGACTGCCAGTGGCAGGCTGAGACGTCGACCGTCGCGATTGTCGTGGGCACCCGCGAGGCGGTGGCCCACGGCATCTTTCATCGGCTCACCGGCGCCCTGACGAGCCAGCGGCTGGAGATTCTCGCCGCCGACATCCACACGCTGCACGGGGGACTGGTCATCGACCACTTCGTCGTCCACGATCCCGATTTCAGCGGTGCCCCGTCCGGCGAACGGCTGGCCGACATCCGCGACGCCGTGCGAACCGCCCTCAAGGCCGGGCAGCCTCCGGTGTTCACCCGTCTCTGGAACCCGTTCGCGCCACAGCCGGCGCAGGCGTCGCTGCTGCCGACACGGGTGCTCTTTGACAATGAGAGTTCGGAACGGTCGACGATCCTGGAGGTCTTCGCCCATGATTCGGCGGGGCTGCTCTACGCCATCGCTCGCACGCTCTTCGACGCCGGCATCTCCGTGCAGGCAGCCAAGATCGGCACCTATTCCGATCAGGTGGTGGATGCCTTTCACATTACCGATAGCGAGGGCCGCAAGATCACCGACCCCCAGCGACTGGAATCGCTGCGGCGAGACCTGGAGAAAGTGGCCGCTCCGCCCAGCCCGGGCTGATGGTTTCGCGACTTACAGGTACGTGTTGACCACGTTCTCGAAGAGTTCCTGCCGGCC
>CAZODJ010000092.1:0-6139 GCA_964578555.1 uncultured Candidatus Kuenenia sp. | reverse complement strand
ACGGGCACCGAGCCGCCGCAGGCGGCTTGGTCGGCTGCGCTTGTCTGCATACGCCAGCTCCTGGGGCATGGGCCCCCCCTCGAGTGAACTGATTTACTAAGGAAGCATTCACGCGATGACCCGAGCGGTCATGCGGGCCCTCTGGGCGCTACCCCATTCGCCCGTATTGCGTGCGGCGCCTAAACTGATCCACAGGCACGGATTTGCGAGGGGTTGCCCGTGCCGTGGAGCCGGCGTTGGCAGCAAGCGAAGGCATGGATGCCGAAAGCGCAGCTGGCATCGAGTGAGCGAAGGCCTGGAGGGCCGTAGCGAACGTCCGGCGATGCGGCACGGGCAACCCCGACCCACCAGCAACCCCGGCCGAACACCAGCCCAACCCTGAGGAGCATCCAGTGACTGCTGACCGACTTCCGAAGACGCTCGCAGACCTCAGGGCCAGCGGCTGGCAGAGCCGCACCGTGAAAGACGAAGTCCGCGGTAACTTCCTGCGGATGCTCCGCGATGGAGAGGAACTGTTTCCCGGCATCGTCGGCTACGACGACACCGTGATCCCCGAGATCAGCATCGCCCTGCTGGCCGGCCACGACCTGCTCTTCCTTGGCGAGAAGGGACAGGCCAAGAGTCGGGTCATGCGGCTGTTGGTGCGGTTTCTCGACGAGTTTCTCCCGTACGTCGACGACCCGGCGATTCCGCTGCACGACGACCCGTTTCACCCCATCACGCAGGCCGGCAAACGGATCGTGGCCGCGCGTGATCCGGCCGACGTGCCAATCGCCTGGTGGCCCCGCGCCGAACGCTATGCCGAGCGGCTTGCCCCGGGCACGAAGTTCGCCGACATCATTGGCGAGATCGACCCGGCGAAGCTGGCCGCCGGCACGAGCATGGCCAGCGAGGAGGCCCTGCACCTGGGGCTGATTCCGCGGATGCACCGCGGCATCTTCGCGATGAACGAGTTGCCGGAGCTCGACGAGCTCGTGCAGGTGGGGATGTTCAACATCCTCGAGGAACGGGACGTGCAGATCCGCGGCTATCCCGTGAAGTTCGATATCGACGTGATGCTGCTCTTCTCAGCCAACCCCGCCACCTACAACCGTTCCGGCAAGGTGATCCCGCAGCTCAAGGACCGGATCGGTGCCGTCATTCACACGCACTACCCGCGGGATCGCGAACTCGGCATCCGCATGGTGGACCAGGAGGCGGGCATCGATCTCGGCGGGGAGTGGCCGGTGATCGTGCCCCCCTTCATCAAGGAGATCGTTGAGCAGATCACCATCGCCGCCCGAAAGAGCAAGTTTATCGATCAGCAGTCGGGCGTATCGGCCCGGTTTTCGATCGCCAACTACGAGACGGTCGTGGCAAGTGCCCGGCAGCGAGGTGTGCGGCTCGGCGAGAAGCCGGCTGTGCCGCGGATCAGTGATCTGGGCCACATCTACTCGTCGAGCCTCGGCAAACTGGAACTCGACCTGATGGGGAGCCATCAGATGAGCGAGCGGCAGGTGCTCGATGCGGTGGTGGCCGATGCGATTGCCACGGTGTTCGAAGAGTATGTGGAGCGGCACGGGCTCGATGAGATCGCGAAGGTGTTCGGGCAGGGCGTGAAGATCGAGGTGGGTGACATGGTGCCGAGCGCGGCCTACGAGCAGATCGTGGCCGACGTGCCGGCGATCTGGGAGAAGGCCTTCGAGGTCAATGCCGCCCAGAGTGCGGCGGTGCGGGCCAGCTGCGTGGAGTTTGTGCTCGCCGGCCTCTACGCCACCGAACGGATCTCCCGCATCCAGTCTCATGGCCGCACGATCTATGACACGGGGGGCTACCGATGAGGGTGCGAGGGTCACTGGGCCGGACGTTCGCGGGGCTCGGGGAAGAGAAGGCCAGGAGGTGAATTTCCATGCCTACTCGTGACTCGCTTGGTGGGATCGTCCATACGTACCAGCGGTATGATCCGGCGCGGATTCCGCCGCCGCGGCCGCCGCAGGTCGATCTCGTCACGCCGGCGGTCGAGCACCTGCTCGAATTCGGCAGCATCGATGAGCTGACCGAGGAGCAACTGGCCCAGGCGGTCGTGCTCGATCCCGACCAGATCAAGGGGCTCGGGCGGTCGCTCGATTCGATCAAGCGGCAGCTCGAGGAGCGACGGCGGAAGATCCTCGAGCGATACGAGACAGACGTGGTGCGGAAGAAGGCCCGTAACGCGTTTCGCGAGGTAGCCCAGCGAACGCAGCCGCCGGCGAAGGTTCGCGAGGCCTTCCAGAAGGCAGTGCAGACGGAGCAGCTGCGGCAGCTGGAGCGGCTCTGGTACGCGCAGGATGACGATCAGGGGCGGTTCAGCGGGCAGCTCGTCGGGCTCATGGACCGACTCGGCGAGGTCTACCAGGTGGACGAACTGGCGGCGAAGTGGGCGTTCACCGGTCGCGAGAAGCTCACCGTGCCCGAGGCCCTCGAGATCAAGGAGGAGCTCGAGACGATCGAAGACCTGCTCCGGCAGGTGGAGGAGGCCCGGAAGAATGCCCGCGTGGCCCTCATCGACATGGAGGCGCTGGGCCAGTATGTCGAGCAGGGAGAGCTTGACGAACTCGACGCCCTCAGGCGGCAGGTGCAGGATCTGGTCGAGCAGATGGCCGCCCAACAGGGGCTCGAGCGGACGAAGCGGGGTTATCAGCTCACGCCGCAGGCCCTGCGGCTCTTTCAGGGAAAGCTGCTCGAGCAGATTTTTTCGGCACTCGATCCCTCCCGAACCGGCCGCCATCAGGTGAATGTCACCGGCGACGGGGCCGTTGAGATGGTGCCGACGCGGCCCTACGAGTTTGGCGACTCCGTGGCCCACATGGATATTCCCGGATCGCTCGTGAACGCGATGCTCCGGCAGGCCGGTGATCCGTCGGCGGCGGGTCGGCCGCTCCGGCTCGATTCCCGCGACATCGAGGTGCATCGCACCCGCAACACGCCGAAGTGCGCCACCACCGTCGTGCTCGACATGAGCGGATCGATGCGCTACGGAGGGCTGTATGTGGGCGTCAAACGCATGGCGCTGGCCCTGCAGGGGCTCGTGCAGAAGGAGTTCCCCGGCGACTACCTGCAGTTCATCGAGATGTATTCCTTCGCGAAGCCGCGGCCGCTCGGCGAGATTCCCACGCTCCTGCCCAAGCCGGTGACGATTTTCGATGCCGTCGTGCGGCTGCGGGCCGACATGGCCGATCCCGCCATCTCCGAGACCGATATTCCGCCCCACTTCACCAACATCCAGCATGCCCTGCAGCTGTCGCGACAGCATCTCGCCCGGCAAGACACGCCCAACAAGCAGGTGATTCTCATCACCGACGGCCTGCCGACGGCGCACTTCGAGGGGGAGCAGCTCTACCTGCTTTACCCGCCCCACCCCCGAACCGAGGAGGCGACGCTCCGTGAGGCCAGGGCCTGTCGCCGTGAGGGGATCACGATCAACGTCTTCCTGCTTTCGGGCTGGTCGCAGTCGCGGGAAGACATCCAGTTTGCCTATCGGCTCGCCGAGACGGCCCGCGGCCGCGTGTTCTTCACCGCCGGCAAGGATCTCGACCGGTTCGTGGTATGGGACTACGTCAGCCGCCGGCGGAGCATTCTTGGGTGAACAGCGTTCGGGGCTGCCCACGCCCCGTCGCCGGACGTTCGCTACGGCCGTCCGGGCCTTCGCTCACTCGATGCCAGCGGCGCTTTCGGCATCCATGCCTGCGCTTGCTGACAACGCCGGCTCCTGGGGCGTGGGCAGCCCCTCACTGATCGCATAGGAGGTGCCGAGGCCGGCGGCTTCTGGTGGGGGATTGGCTACAGGGCGTCTTCGGTGCGGAGGGTGACTTCGATGAGTCGCTCCATCACTTCGGCCGGCGATTCGTGCGGGAAGTTCGTCAGCACGACTTCCTTGCCGTAGAGCTTGCCGATGTAGCGGCGATGCCGGGCCGGAGACGAGCGGCTGGCGAGAAAGTCACGGTGCGCGGAATTGATGACGATTTCGTTGGCAGCCGAGTCGTACCGCGACCGCCACGGCTGCCCGTGCTCGGCCTCGAGCCGGTAGGAAGGCAGTCCCCGTCCCCCGTCCCCTTCACCCTGCCTCGGCTCGACGAATTTCACGTCGACCCGGTCGGTCGCCTCGATCAAAAACTGTCTCGCCACCGCCTCCACGACGACCATCCCCGTGGTCGCTGACGTGATGACGCACGCTTCCCCATCGGGCTCGAGTGTGGCCGCGCCCGCCACCACCTTCCACGACCAGACCAGGCCGGCGACCACCTCCACTCCCTGCGCGTCAATGGCGGTCGCCATCAGCCGGCATCCACGGCCGGGTGGCCGCCGCGGATGCCGCGGGGTGATCCGAATCGTCGCCAGCGGCCCCGGCTCGACGGCGAAGAGCGTCGGTATCGCCCGCGGATCGGTCGGGCCGGTGGGGCCGCCCGCGGCATCGGCACCGCGGACCGCAAGCGACTCACCGGCTCCGCCCGCATTCGATTGCAGCACAGGAGACTGCTTGGGAATGTCGAAGAACAGATAGTCCTCGGCCGGCAGATCGGCGAGCGCCGACGCGAAGGCCTTGTGCACCTGCTTGAGGAGCTGCCGGCTGGCCCGCTCTGCCTCGGCCTGCTCTCGGGTGGCGAGCGTTTCGAGAATGTCGCGCTCGATCGCCGGGGCGACGGCCACGAGGGCCTCGAACGCCGCGTCGGGCACGACACCCGAGCGGGTGCCCGGCGCGAGCGTGAGGGGCTCGAAGTCGACAAGGCCTACGAGCCGACGATCGTTCCACGGGGCATGCTGAAACGGCAGCAACTCGGTCACGGTCGCGAGCACGCGGGTGCCGTCTTTGCAGAGGGCGATCCCGGCCGGATCGGTTGCGTCGTCGGTACGCGCATAGATCTCGACGCTCACATCGCCGAGCGGCGTGGCATACCGCCGGGGAATTTCCAGCCGTTCCCCCTCGAACTCCCGGGGCGTCACCCGCATCTGCCGGCGGGCGACCGGGTCGGCCACGTCGATCGCCACGCCTGTCGCGCGGATCCGGTCCCGCAACTCGGCCGACAGGTAGCGGGCGATCTTCTCGCCGGTCACGAGGTTCTTCGTCGCCTCCAGCAGAGGCCCCACGACCACACGGGTGCCGACGGTCGCCAGCCGGCCCTTGACCGGACGGATCTCGTACTCCTGCTGGCCACGGACGAGGCACAGCTCGCGGAGGGGCGTGCCGTTGCCGCCAGAGATCATCCGTAGTTCCTCGCCCAGGCTCCAGAAGCTGAGCAGTCCGATGCCGAACTCGCCATGCACGCCCCGCCGCTGGGTGGCGGTGAGGTGCCGCTTCATCGAATCGCACAGGTGCGTGGCGATCCGCTGGAAGTCGGGGAGACCGCTTTCGTCGGCTGCCACGCCGCGGCCGTCATCCTCGAGCTCGAGATACAGCTGCCCCTTCGATCGCCGTCTCACAATCCGTATATGACGGGCCCCGGCGTCGATCGCGTTTTCGGTGAGTTCGCAGATCGCCTTCAGGGGATGCGTCTGCGAGTGGGCGATGATCGTGATCGCATTCCACTGGTCGCCGATCTGGAGCCTGCCGGTGGTGGTGGACGAAGCCAATGGCATGGGGAAACCTACGGGGGCGGCGAGCGGTCAGTCGGCGACTGTTTTGGCCACCGACCTCGCATTGTGCCGTATTTCCCGCCGCAGCATCACGGCTGAGCCTGCTGCGGCCGCGCCGGCCGCAACTGCGAGCGTCCAGAGCGGCACAATTCGCCGCGGGGCGACCATCTCGCGATCCTGCGCCTCGTCGGCAAGGTCCACCGGCGGCAGTCCCGCCGCCCGCCGTTCTCGTTCGATGGCGGACTGTTGTCGCCCGAGAAAGCGGCCTTCGACCTGCCGCTGCCGCCTGTCGAACTTGGGCGCAATCAGGCCGATGCCCACGAGGGCCATCAGCGAGAACACGAGTCCCCAAAACCACGGGCTATCGGTAAGGCGGTAATGGTCCATGTGTCGATCCTACACTCGACTTGCCCAGCCCGGCACGGGGTTGCCCGTGCCACATCGCCGGACGCTCACTACGGGCATCGTGCCCTTCGTTCGCTCGGATGCAGACGTCGCTCCGCAATCCTTGCTGCGCTTGTCTGCATACGCCGGCTCCGTGGCACGGGCA
>CAZODJ010000091.1:0-6620 GCA_964578555.1 uncultured Candidatus Kuenenia sp. | reverse complement strand
GCGAAGCTTGCGTATGGCTAGCCCCGCAGCATCGCTTCGATGGTCTGCCGCGCGGAGTCGAGGGCCGCAGGCAGTTTGTCGACAAGTTTGCCGCCCGCCTGCGCCATGTCGGGCCGACCGCCCCCCTTCCCGCCCACGATCGTCGCCGGCTCCCTGATCCAGGTGCCCGCCGAGAGGCCGCGGGCCTCCAGTTCGCGAGAGATCCCGGCCACGAGGGTCACCTTGCCTTCGTCATCGGAGGCAGCGAGAAGCACGGCGATCGGGCTGGCTTTTCGCCGGAGGTGATCGATGCATTGCCGCATGGCCCCGGCATCGCTGCCCGGAGCTTCCGCCACCACGACTTTGGTATCTCCCACGGCGACCGCAGTCGCAAGAAGCTGGTCGGGTGAACCGCCGGTCGCCGCCGCCGGCTTGGCCTTCTTGAGCGTTTTGAGTTCCTTCTGGATCGTGGCGAGCCGCTGGGGAAGTTCGCCGGCCGGCACCCTGAGCGCCGCAGCCGACTCGGCGAGCGTCTGCTCCGCCCGCCGCAGTCGGGCGAGCGCCTCCAGGCCGGTGACGGCCGAGATTCGCCGCGTGCCGGCAGAGACGCTTTCCTCGCCGACGATGCGCACAAGGCCGATCTGGCCGGTGCTCGTGACGTGTGTGCCGCCACAGAGTTCGCGGCTGACGCCGTCCATCGTCACCATCCGCACGATATCGGGATATTTCTCGCCGAAGAGCATCATGGCCCCGGCATGGCGGGCCTCGGCCAAGGGCAGGAGTTGGGCCGATACCGGCACCGCAGCGAGCACCGAGGCGTTGACCATGCTCTCGATCTTTTCAAGCGTCTCGTGCCCCACGGCCTCACCGTGGGAAAAGTCGAACCGCAGCATGTCGGCATCCACCTTCGACCCCTGTTGAACGGCATGGGAGCCGAGGAAGTGCTGCAGCGCCGCATGCAACAGGTGGGTGCCCGAATGGGCCCGCCGCAGGGCGGCGCGGCGGTTGGCATCCACGCTGGCATGGGCTGGCTGGCCGAGGTCGAGGGCGCCCGACACGAGGTGGCCGATGTGGAGCACGAATCCGCCCTCGCGGTGCGTGTCGATCACCTGAAACCTGCCCGTCGGCGTCTGGAGCCAGCCCGTGTCACCGACTTGGCCGCCCGATTCGCCGTAAAACGGCGTGCGGTCGAGGATGACCGTGGCTGGTGTTGCATGGCCGACCTCGCGGAAGGTCTCGCAGAGCCGATTCTGGGCGATGATGCCGACGATCGTGCCGTCGGCTTCGGTCGTGTCGTAGCCGACAAACTCCGAGCCGTGCATGGTTTGCTTGAGGGCGTCGAGTGGGCCCGACGTAAACACCTCCACTCGGCTGCCGGCGCCCGACCGCTGGCCATGCTCCTCCATGGCGGCCCGGAAGCCGTCCCAGTCGAAGCCGATGTTGCGTTCGGCGGCGATCGTCTCGAGCAGTTCCGGCGGGAACCCGTAGGTCGTGTAGAGTTCGGCCGCATCGCTCCCCTTCACCATCTCGGCGGCCGTGGTCGCAAACAGTTTCTCGATCCGTTCGAGGCCGCCGTCGATCGTCGCCAGGAACGACTCCTCCTCACGTCGGATCACGCCGGCCACGCGATCGACCGTGTCGGCCAGTTCCGGATAGGGCTTCCGCATCATCTCGGCCACCGTGCCGGGTAACTTGTGAAGAAACGGCTCCTGCATCCCCATCTGCCGGCCATCCAGCACGGCTCGCCGCAGCAACCGCTTCACGACGTACTTTTCCTCGTTGTTGCCCGGCAGCACGTTTTCGTGGATCGCGAACGTGCAGGCCCGCACATGGTCGGCGATCCGGCGCATCCGTCGGCCGTCGTCGTCGGCGGGCACGTATCGTTTGCCGCACACCTCCGCCACCGCCTCGACGAGCGGCCGCAGGATATCGATGTGGAAGTTGCTGTCGACGCCCTGCAGCATCGCGCAGGTCCGCTCCAGGCCCATGCCGGTATCGATGTTGCGGCTGGGGAGTGGGGAGAGGTTGTCCGGGGGCGGGCCGACACGGTTGAACTGGGTGAAGACGAGGTTCCAGATTTCCACGTCGCTGCCGTCGGGCATCCGGTAGAAAATCTCGCTGCAGGGGCCACAGACGCCGTCGGGGCCCTGGCTCGGGGCGGAGGCGGGCCAGAAGTTGTCTTCCTCGCCCATCCGTGTGATCTTCGTCGACGGCAGGCCGATCTCATCCGACCAGATCGCATAGGCCTCGTTGTCGTCGTGATACACCGTGACGGAGAGCTTCTCGGGAGTGATGTTGAGCCAGTTCTTCGCCGTCAGAAACTCCCACGCCCAGTGGATTGCCTCCCGCTTGAAGTAGTCGCCAAAGCTGAAGTTGCCGAGCATCTCGAAGAACGTGTGGTGCCGCGGCGTGCGGCCCACGTTGTCGATGTCACCGGTCCGCAGGCATTTCTGGCAGGTCGTGGCCCGAGTAAATTCCAGCTTGCACTTGCCGAGAAAGTGGTCCTTGAACTGGTTCATCCCCGCGGGGGTGAAGAGCACCGACGGATCCCAGCGAGGCACGAGCACGTCGCTGGGGCGACGGACGCAACCCTTGGATTCGAAGAACGCCAGATAGGCTTCGCGGAGATCATCGGCCTTCATGTCGCAAGCGGCTCCGGGGCGGGCGTGGGGTGTCGAATGAGAGGCACTATACACCACCGCTGATCGCTGACGGAGAGCGGCGTGTGGCGGGGCTCGGGTTTGCCCGTGCCACATCGCCGGACGTTCGCTGCGGGCATCCCGCCCTTCGCTCACTCGATGCCAGCTTCGCTCTCGGCATCCTGCCTCCGCTCGCTGCCAACGCCGGCTCCGTGGCACGGGCAACCCCTCGCGGAATTCATGACAGGCTTCAGCCTGTCACAAAGAGCTGCCCACGGGCAGCCGCTTGGGTCGGCCGCTCGTGGGCAGTGGGGGATCATGAAGAGACCGACGAACGGGTCAATCCTCGCTCTCGGAAGAACTCTCGTCAGTGCTCTTTTCGACCGAGATTACCGCGTCCTTGCTGGCGAGAATCTTTTCCCGCAGTTCCTGGGCGACGGAAGGGTTTTCCTTGAGAAACTGGCGAGCCTTTTCCCGGCCTTGGCCGAGGTGCGTCTCTCCGTACCGCAGCCAGCTGCCCGTCTTGTCAACGAGTTTCGCCACGATCGCCAGGTCGAGGATGTCGCCCTCGAAGCTGATGCCGTCGGTGTGCATCATGTCGAATTCAGCGACGCGGAACGGCGGCGCTACCTTGTTCTTCACCACCTTCACGCGGACCCGCTGGCCGACGACATCCTCGCCGTCCTTCAGCGTGCCGATCCGGCGAACGTCAACGCGGCAGGACGAATAGAACTTCAGCGCGCGGCCACCGGGCGTGGTCTCGGGGCTGCCGAACATCACGCCGATCTTCTCGCGGATCTGGTTGATGAAGATCACCGTCGTCTTGGACTTGGCGATGGCCCCGGTCAGCTTTCGCATCGACTGGCTCATCAGCCGGGCCTGCAGGCCGACGAACGAATCGCCAATCTCGCCGTCGAGTTCCTTCTGGGGCACCAGGGCCGCCACTGAGTCGACCACGATGATGTCGACGGCGTTGCTCTTGATGAGCATCTCCGCGATATGCATCGCCTCCTCGCCGCTGGTCGGCTGGCTGACGAGCAGGTTTTCCAGCGAGATGCCCAACTTCTTCGCCCAGCTCGGATCGAGGGCATGCTCGGCGTCGATGAACGCGGCGATGCCACCGGCCCGCTGGGAGGCCGCCACTGCATGGAGGGCGAGCGTCGTCTTGCCGGACGACTCAGGGCCGAACACTTCGATGATCCGCCCGCGGGGGAAGCCCTTGCCGCCGAGCGCCAGGTCGACCGACAGGCTCCCGGACGAGATTCCCTCGATCGGGGCCTGCGCATCGGCGCCGAGCGGCATGATCGACCCTTCGCCAAACTCCTTCTCGATCTGGGCGAGCGTATTTTTCAGCGCCGGGTTGGCGTCGAGAAAGGACGTCACCGACTTGCCGCCGGCCTTCTTCTTGTCGTCACCCCGCGACCGCGTCTCGGGCTTTTCCGTCTTCGATGCCTTTGCCATCCGACCGTTCACTCCTACTGCCATGACCATGGCCCTGCCTCCCACGTCTCCCGGCACGTCGTCGGGGTGGTTGCTTCGCCACCATAAATCGAGCGATTTGCCACGAAAACGAACACTGAACGTGGGTATAGTATCGTCTTTTGTGCCGTCTGACAAGAAGAATTTTTGGATGCCAGAACAGCCTCCGAGCAAGCCTAAAACATCAGCATCTGGCGGTATTCGGCGATGCGACGGTCAAGATCCGCCCGGTCGATGCCGGCCAGGCGGTCGAGGCTGAAATCCTCGACCGTGAAGCTGGCCGTGATGACGCCATAGGCGAGGGCCTCCTTGAGCGCCTGCGGGTCGAACCGGCCGAGAGACGCCAGGTGCCCCATCATGCCTCCGGCAAAGCTGTCGCCCGCGCCGGTGGGGTCGAGCACCTGGGGGGTCGGGTAGGCCGGCATCACGTACATCTCATGGTCGCTGAAGAACATCGCACCATGCTCCCCCTTCTTGATGACCACGAACTTCGGGCCCATTTTCCTCACCGCGTGGCCGGCCCGCACGAGATTTTCGTCCTCGGCCAGCAGTTTGGCCTCGGCATCATTGAGCACGAGGCCGTCGACGCGCCGCAGGAGTTCCGCCAGTTCATCTCTCTGGATGTTGATCCAGAGATCCATCGTGTCGGCGACCACCAGAGATGCCTGCGGCACCTGATCGAGCACGGAGAGCTGCGTTGTCGGTGAGGCGTTGCCGAGGAAGACAAACTTGCTCTTCTGGTGATTGCCGTTGAGCCTCGGCTTGAATTCGCCAAACACGTTGAGGTGCACTTCGAGCGTTTCGCGATCATTCATATTGGGAAGGTAGCGGCCCCGCCAGCGAAACGTCTTGCCTCCGGGGATCACCTCGATGCCGGCCGTGTCGATGCCCCGCCCCTCGAGAAACTCCGTGTGCTGCCGCGGCCAGTCCTCGCCGACGGTGCCGATCATCTGAACTGGCGAGAAAAAGCTCGCCGCATACGAGAAGAAAACCGCCGAGCCCCCGAGCACGTCGTCGCGACTGTCCGTGGGGGTTTCGACACAATCGAGGGCGACGCTTCCGACGACGAGCAACGGCATGGCAACAACTCTTTGAGTTCGGGACGATGGAACGGGAACGCGATCGAGAATGTACGGACGGTCCCGGTTTCCGTCCACGAAGGCCGCAGGTTCGCTTGGCTGGCACGGGTTGCGATACACTGCTCGACAAGCATTCGTCATCACGCTCGTGATCACACCCAGGAGTTTCACTCGTGCCAACTCGCCGGTTTTCCTGCAGCCTCGGGGTGATGGTGGTGATCGGTGCATGCGGCTCTGCCGCCGGCGATGACTGGCCCCAATGGATGGGGCCCAAGCGTGACAATGTGTGGCGTGAATCGGGCATTCTCAACCGATTTCCCGAGTCGGGGCCGCGGGTGCTGTGGCGGGTGCCGATTGCCGGTGGCTACGCCGGAGCGGCCGTTGCCGGGGGGCGTGTGTTCGTCTGCGACTACGTCACCGATGCCGATGTGAAAGTCGCCAACTTCGAGCGGAAGACGTCGACCGGCAACGAACGCGTACTCTGCCTCGACGAGGCGACCGGAAAGCTGCTGTGGAAGCACGAGTACCCGGTCACCTACACGATCGCCTATCCGGCCGGCCCGCGGTGTACGCCGACGGTGCATGACGGCCGTGTCTACACGCTTGGTGCGGAGGGCCATCTCCTCTGCTTCGAAGCGGCGACCGGGAAGATCGTCTGGTCGCGGGACCTGAAACAGGACTATGCGACGAAGGCCGCCCTGTGGGGCTGGGCCAGTCACCCGCTGGTCGACGGCGACCGGCTCGTCTGCGTGGTGGGCACCGACGTCGCCCATGCCGCCGCCTTCGATCTCAAGACCGGCGTCGAGCTGTGGCGAACCGGCAAAGCCCCTGAGCAGGGCTACGTGCCCCCTTCGATCATCGAGGCCGCGGGCGTGCGGCAACTCGTGCTCGTGAAGCCCGACGGCGTCTACGCCGTAGAACCGGAGACGGGCAAACTGCTGTGGGAGACGCCGTACAACGCCGACAATGGATCGATCATCATGACGCCGGTCCGCAGCGGTGAGTACCTGTATGTGGGCGGATACCAGGGGAAGAACCTGCTGCTGAAACTCCGCGCCGACGCGCCCGGGGTCGAAGTGGTCTGGCGGAACCGGCCGAAGCAGGCAATTTCTGCGGTCAACGTGCAGCCCTTCGGAGCCGACGGCCTCGTGTACGGCTTTCACGAAAACGGTGAGCTTCGCGCCATGCGGGTGCCGGAGGGCGATTTCGCCTGGCGGGGAGGCGGGCCATTTGGTGAGCGGCCGCAGGGCTCGGCCACCGCCTTCCTCACCCGTCACGACGATCGCTTCTTCCTGTTTACCGAAACGGGCGACCTGGTGATCGCCCGGCTGAATCCAACCGGCTACGAGGAACTCTCAAGGACCCACCTGCTCGAGCCAACCAACGTCGCCTTTGGCCGCGACGTGGTCTGGTGTGCACCGGCGTATGCCAACCAGTCAGTCGT
>CAZODJ010000090.1:2494-7405 GCA_964578555.1 uncultured Candidatus Kuenenia sp. | reverse complement strand
GGTGTGGGGCAACTTCAACCAGCTCGCCCAGCTCAAGGAGAAGTATCCGCACCTCAAGGTGAGCATCGCCGTGGGCGGCTGGACCCTCTCCACCCACTTCAGCACGGTGTGTGCGACGGCGGCCGGCCGGGAGACCTTCGCCAACTCTCTGGCCACCTTCCTCGACACCTACCGGATGTTCGACGGCATCGACTTCGATTGGGAGTATCCGGGCGGCGGCGGGCTCGACAGCAACTCGGTGAGCCCGAACGACGGGGCCAACTACGCCTCGCTCCTGGGGCTCGTCCGCACGAAGCTCGACGCCCTCGGTGACCGCCTCGGCCGCCGCTACGAGATCTCGGTGGCCTCCCCCGCGGGCTTCGACAAGATCGCCAATTTCAACCTCGCCGGCCTCGCGCCGCACGTGGACTTCTTCAACGTGATGACCTACGACTTCCACGGCACGTGGGAAAAGACGACGGGCCATCAGTCGGCCTTCACCGGCTCCAAGACCGGCTATGACATCAAGACGGCCATCGATCTCTACCTGGCGGCGGGCGTCGATCCACGGCAGATCGTCATCGGGGCGCCGCTCTACACGCGGGCCTGGAGCGGCGTGGCCCCGGGGGCGGCGGGCGGCTACCTGCAGCCGGCCACCGGCGCCGCGCCGGGCACGTTCGAGGCGGGCGTCTACGACTACAAGGACCTGCTCGCGCAGGTGCAAAACCCAGGGGGCGGCTGGCAGCTGTATTGGGACGACAACGCCCAGGCGGCCTACGTCTACAACCGGTCCGAAGGCCTGTTCAGTTCCTTCGAAACGCCCACGTCGATCGCGCAGCGGGCCCAGTGGGCCGACGAGATGGGCTTCGGCGGCATGATGTTCTGGGACATCACCAACGACGCCCTCGACTCGCCGGAGAGTCTCGTCAACGCGGCCTACGCATCGTGGGTGCTCGGCGAGGATCTCGACACCATCCGGGCGACGTCGAGTCTCACGAGCGAGATCCTGGTGGGGGGCGACGGCGTGATCACGGTCCTGCCCGTCACCCTCTGAGCCCGGGAGCCTCTAATACCGCGGCGTGGCCGGATCGATCTCGAGTGCCCAGGCCTCGATGCCTCCGGCCATGTTCTGCGCGGCCGAAAATCCCTGCGCCCGCAGCCAGCGGGTGACACGCAGGCTGCGGCCGCCATGGTGGCAGTGGACGACGATCCGCCGGTCGCGGTACGGCTCCAGGACGGCGAGCCGCTCCGGGATCTCGCCCATCGGTACGAGCACCGCGCCGGGAATCTGGGCGATGGCATATTCATCGGGCTCGCGGCAGTCGAGCAGCAGGAATGGCTCCGTGCCGCGTTGCAGGGCGGCGACCGCATGCACGTCGAGTTCCAAAGGCATGTCGATGCGATGTGAGCTGTCGGGGGATTCCATTGCCGGTGACGCTTCCAGGATGCGTGATCGAGCGAAGAGGATAGTCGTCAGGGTGGCAGGAGCCAAGCGTCGTGTGCCACACTTGTCGCCAGCACCGTGAGAACCACACTGTCGATGATGCCGAACCCCGGAATCTGGGAGCATGTGTACGACCCGTTCGGGTCGCCACTCCTTTCGACCCTCGCGGCGGTGACGCCGCTGGTGGTGCTGCTCGGGCTGCTCGCCTTCGCCGGCTGGCCGGCGCACCGCGCGGCCTTGGCGGGCCTCGCTACGGCGATCATTGTCGCCGTGGCCGGTGCGGGCATGCCGGCCGATGCCGCCCTGGCCGCGGCGGTGGCCGGCGGCGGCTTCGGCCTCTTTCCGATCGGCTGGATCATCATCGGGGCGATGTTTCTGTTTCGGCTCTCGGTCGAGGCGGGGGCGCTCGAGGTGATGAAGCGGTCGGTCACGAGCCTCTCGGCCGATCATCGGCTGCAGGCGCTGCTCATCGCCTTCTCGTTCGGGGCCTTCCTGGAAGGGGCGGCCGGCTTCGGGGCTCCGGTGGCGATCTCCGCCGCACTCCTCGTGGGCGCGGGGTTTCCGGCGCTCGAGGCGGCGTGCCTGGCGCTCGTCGCCAACACGGCGCCCGTGGCCTTCGGCGCCCTGGGCACCCCGATCATCACGCTCGCGAAAGTCACCGGTCTCGACGAGCAGGCGATCTCCGCGCTCGCCGGCCGGCAGCTCCCCTTCTTCTCGCTCATCGTGCCGGCCTGGATGGTCTGTATGATGGGGGGCTGGCGAAGTCTCGTCGGCGTCTGGCCCGCCGTCCTCGTCTGTGGCGCGTCGTTCGCGGCCGTGCAGTTCGCCGTCTCGAACCTGCTCGGCGCCGCGCTCGTCGACGTGGCCGGCGGCATCGTGAGCCTTGTGGCGCTCGCGGTGTTCCTGCGGTGGTGGCGGCCCCGTTCGATCTGGCGGCACGACGGTGAATCGCCCGTATCGGCAACGACCACGGTGGCACCGGAGGATTTGTCAATCGCCGACTCGCCGGCGCGGATCGCCTGGGCCTGGACGCCATGGGCGGTGCTCTCGCTGACCGTGCTGTTGTGGGGGCTGCCGCCGGTGAAGGCGGCGCTCGAAGGCCGCGGCCCCGCCGCCGCCTGGATCCCGGCCGCCGTCGTCGCCCCCGAGTTTTCCGTGCCCCGGCTCGATGGCCGGGTGGCGAAGGTGCCGCCTGCCACCCGCGAGGCCCGCGAGATCGAGCGGGCGATCTACCGGTTCAACTGGCTCTCCGCAGCGGGCACGGCGCTGTTCGTATCCGCGGTCTTCACCGTGCCCTGGCTGGGCATCTCCTGGCGGCGGGCCGGCGTGCTCTGGCTCGACAATCTGCGGCGGCTCGGCGGCCCGCTCCTCACGATCGCGGCCATGCTCGCGCTTGCCTTCGTCACCCGCTATTCGGGCACCGACGTCACGCTGGGGCTGGCCCTCACGCACACCGGCAGCCTCTATCCATTTTTCGCCGCGCTCCTGGGCTGGCTCGGCGTGGCGCTCACCGGCTCCGACACGTCGAGCAACGCGATGTTCGGCAGCCTGCAGCGAGTCACCGCCGAGCAACTGGGGCTCGACCCGCTCCTCATCTGCACGGCCAACAGCACCGGCGGCGTCATGGGCAAGATGATCGACGCCCAGAGCATCGTCGTGTCGGCGACGGCCACGGGAAGTTACCGGGCGGAGGGAGCGATCCTGCGGCGGGTGTTTCCCCACAGTGTCGCGCTCGCCGCGCTCGTCGGCCTGCTCGTGTGGCTGCAGTCGGGTATGCTCTCGTGGATGGTGCCGGGGTGAATGCCCGGCCGTGTGACCAGCCGGAGGTTTTTGGATGACACCCGCCGCTTCTGCCGTTCCTGATGCAGCGACCGACCTGGCACGGCTCACGGCCGCCGCCGACATCCACGACTACCGGCGGGCGTCAAATCCGCTCGCCTCGGGGGCGGTGCCGCCGATCCCCGGCGGACGGTTTCCCGCTCGGCTCCATCAGACGGGCCCGGCCGGCATCGTGCCGCTCGACCTGTCCGCGGCGCTCAAGTGTCCGGGGCCGGCCACGACGCCGGGGCTGTGCTCGAACTTCGTGCGGATTCCGGTGGGAGAGTCGGTCGCCACCACCGCCAACGCGACGAGCCAGCTGTTCTTCGTGCTGCGGGGCCGCGGCCGCACGCAACTCGCGGGACAGGGGGGCGCGGCGATCGACTCCGCCGCCGATAGTCCCTGGGAGGCTGGCATCCCTTGGGAGGCGGGCGACCTGTTCACGCTGCCGGCTGAATCACCGGCGCGGCACGAGGCGACCGCCGATGCGGCGCTCTACTGGGTGCATGACGAGCCGCTCCTGCGGTATCTGGGCGTGGAGGCCACCCGGCGGCGATTTGAGCCGACGCTCCATCGGGCCCGCGCGATGCAAGACCTGCTCGCGGAGATCGCCGCCGATCCCGCGAGCAAGGCGGCCAACCGCCTGAGCGTGCTCTTGGGGAACGCGGCGTTTCCCGATACGCAGACGGTGAGCCACGTGCTCTGGGCGATGTTCGGCCTCCTGCCGCCGCGGACCGTGCAGGCTCCGCACCGCCATCAGTCGGTGGCAGTCGATCTCGTCGTCGACGCGCCACCGGGCTGCTACACGCTCGTGGGCCCGCGGCTGGCCGACGACGGCACGATCGCCGATGCGGAACGGTTCGACTGGGAGCCCCACTCGGTATTCGTCACGCCGCCGGGCCTGTGGCATTCGCACCACAACGAGACCGATACGCCCGCGCACGTGCTGCCGATCCAGGATGCCGGGCTGCAGACATTTCTGCGGACGCTCGACATCCGCTTCTCGCGGGTCGGTGCCGACGGGAAGGTCGTGGTCAGCGGTAGTGCTGGCTGAGCTAGTGCTGGCTGAGGCGGTGCTGGCGGCATAGACTTCATGGCATGAACCCACAGACAGCCTGCGATCTCACCGCGAAGAAGTGCGTGCCTTGCGAAGGGGGCGTGCCCAGGTATTCCCTGGCCGAAGCGGAGGCACAGCTGGCGGCACTTCCCGGCTGGCGGCTCACGCACGATGGCGAACGGATCCGCCGCGACTGGACGTTCAAGAACTTTCGCGAGGCGATCAAGTTCCTCAACAACTGCGGTGCCGTGGCCGAGCGGGAGCAGCATCATCCCGATCTGCACCTGGTCGGCTACCGCACGGCGTGGGTCGAGCTCTACACGCACGCGATCGGCGGGCTCTCGGAAAACGACTTCATCGTCGCCGCGAAGATCGATGCCCTCACGTCGCCGGGGTGAGTCGTCTGGGTAAGTCGTCTGGGTAACGCGGGCAACACAGGGAACGCGGCCGTGGGCCGAAGCTGCCCCCCAGTTCCGCAGGGCCGCGCAGCCTCCGCAGAGCCGACGGGAGAAAGTTAGGAATTCCGAACCATGCCGGTTAATCGACGTACAGATTCACAGCACCGAGACCCAGTCAATGAACCGGCAGTCAATGAACCGGCAGTCAATGAACC
>CAZODJ010000090.1:0-2394 GCA_964578555.1 uncultured Candidatus Kuenenia sp. | reverse complement strand
AGCACCGAGACCCAGTCAATGAACCGGCAGTCAATGAACCGGCAGTCAATGAACCAGCAGTCAAGGAGGACTGAATCATGGACCCCCACTTTCACGAGTATCTGGCAGCGATCGCAGGGATGCACGAGATCTACGGCGAGCGGCCGGAAGATCATCCGACGGAGTTCCACGAGGATCACACGACTTCCCCAGTGAACATGGGCGGCGCAGCGTTGGTCGAGGCCGGAGCCTGAGCCCGCGATCGGAGTCGATGGGCCTCGATCGGCTGGACCGTTTCGTCGGCACTGCCATCGCCGAGTTGTGCAGTCCGATGCCGGCCACTGGTCGGACTGGCGACCCCCTGCCACGGCGGCCGCGTGTGCGGCTTGAGCCGAGGACGAGTTGGTGGTGATCGTTTTCACCTTTACTCCGACGAGGGAACCGAGCTTCCTCACATTCACGTGCGATGCGCAGATGGAGAGGGCAAGTTCTGGCTGGATCCGGTTGCCCTGGCCAGGAACCGTGGCGTTTCTGCCCACACCGTGAGGGACATGGATTGGAAGATGATTGAGTGATCCCACCATGAGCCTCCGCGTCGTCGGGGCGCTCCTCGACTGGGGCCTCGCGCACATCAAGGGCACCGAGGCCCGGATGAAGCCCGTCATCTGATCGAAGGACCGTGGACGGGCCTGGCATGGAGCCACTAGGCTGACGCTCAGGCAGGGCAATCGCTCTCACGAACCAGGAGGTGGAGGTATGACCACTGAGTCAGTCGTGATCGCCGGAGCCCTATGCTCGGTGCCATGATCCGCATGACCCGAGCCTTCACGCCGGACAGGGGCGAACTTTACCCGGCCTGGCAGGGCATGCAGTACATGCACAATATGTACAGCGGCCTGCCAAAGTTCGAGCGACTCGACAACGACCGCTACGCGATCCCCTGGACGAAGGCCCGGGACGTGCTCGGGGCCTTCTTGGCGCGTGGTGCTTCGTAGGCCTGATATCTTCACTCGTCTATCCGAGGTTCAGCATGTCCGACAGCCGGCTGCCGCATGTGGTGTTGCCCCACGAAGGGGAGTTGATCGACGCGGGCGGCGATCGCTACCGCTTCCTCGCCACCCGTGAAGTGACCGACGGGAAGTATGGAATCTGGGAGGCGGTTGTCCCACCGGGTGGCGGACCGCCGCCGCACCTTCACACGCGCGAGGAAGAGGGCTTTTACGTCATCGACGGCGAGATCACGGTCTACGTGGACGGCCGCCGCGTGGTCGCCGGGGCAGGCGCGTTCGTGAACATGCCGGTCGGCAGCACCCACTGGTTCCGCAACGAGGTGGATCGGCCGGCACGGATGCTGGTCATCGTCGCGCCCGGCGGCATGGAGGGGCTGTTCAGGCAGACCGGCCGGGCCGTCGCCGACCGTACCTCGCCGATCCCTCCCCTGGGCGATGAAGAGAAACGGCGGATCGCATCGGCCGCGCCGACATTCGGCATCGAAGTCAAGATCCACTGACCCAGCGCAACTCCGTGGTCCTGTCTCGATACAGGGAGTTTCGTGATTTCGTGAAAGGGCAGGCATCACCGCAGGTCCGCCAGGCGACGCGCTACGACGCCGCTGTGGTTACCACGTTGATTGGTGATGCCTTCCGGGATGATGCCGTCTTCAGTTGGCTGATCCCGGAATCGGAGTGTCGTCACGCCACGGTGACAGCCTACTTCAGGGCGATCGTGAGGCACCTCTACCTGCCATACGGGCGAATCGACATGACCGTGGATGCTTCCGGGGCCGCGCTTTGTCTGCCGGCAGGAGTGTTTGCGGGCGGCCTTCCTGTGCTCACCGAACTCGGTTTTGCCTGGAGGTTCTCCAAGGCGAGCGGCGCCCGCGGATTGTTCCGGGCGCAGGCCCTCCAGGCGACCCTGCGTGCCAATCGTCCGTCGGAGCCGCACCTCTAGCTGCACGCGTTGGGAGTGAGAGCCAGCCAACGAGGCCGAGGAGTGGGCTCGGCCCTGCTGCGGGAGATCACCGGTCGGTGCGATCACGGTCAGGTGCGGGCCTGCCTCGAGAACACCAACGAACGAAACCTCCCCCTGTATGAGCGTTACGGGTTCAGGATTCTCCGGGAGCTGCACGTCCCGGGTGACTGTCCAACACTGGCTTACCAAGAGAAACCCCATCTCAGCCAGCCTAGGACGATGCGTTTTTGGGAATCGCCAGCCCGTGGGCCATCGCCGCCAACCGTCGCCGCCAAGGAACTCGGGTTCCCGAAGCAGACCGATGGGAAGCGGATGGTGAAGGAGTGGCGGGCAAAGCGTCGGTCATGCTCTCGCCGCTAGGCAGCGTTACGGTGGACGTCCTTCGTGTACCGGTACGACTCGATTGCGCTCATGATCGTGTCCAGCGCATCGAACACGTTGACT
>CAZODJ010000089.1:0-7845 GCA_964578555.1 uncultured Candidatus Kuenenia sp. | reverse complement strand
CGGTAGCGGCGGCCTTGGAACTTGTACGTCAGCCGCTCGTGGTCGATGCCGAGCAGGTAGAGCATCGTGGCGTGGAAGTCGTGCACATGCACGCCATCCTTCACGATGTTGTAGCCATACTCGCAGGTTTCGCCCCATGACATGCCCGGCTTGGTGCCGCCGCCAGCCATCCAGATCGTGAAGCAGCGGGGATGGTGGTCGCGGCCAAAATCCATCCCTGGCTTGTAGAGACCCTGGCAATAGTTGGTGCGGCCAAACTCTCCCCCCCACACGACAAGCGTGTCGTCGAGCATGCCCCGTTGGGCGAGATCCTGCACGAGCGCCGCGGCGGGCTGGTCGGTCTGTTTGGCCTCCCGTGCGATGCCTCCCTTGAGCCCTCCATGGTGGTCCCAATCCTGATGATAGAGCTGAATAAACCGTACGCCCCGCTCGGCGAGCCGACGGGCGAGCAGGCAGTTGGCGGCGAACGTACCCGGGTCTTTTGCGTCGGGGCCGTACAGATCGAGCACACTCTGCGGCTCGTCCGAAAAGTCGGTCACCTGCGGCACGCTGGCCTGCATTCGAAACGCCATCTCGTAGTTGTTGATCCGGGCCGTGATCTCCGTGTCGGGCGTGCCGGCGAACTGGTGCTCGTGGAGTTGGCGGAGGCCGTCGAGAAGTTGGCGACGATTCTCCGTGGAGACGCCCGGCGGATTGTTGACATAAAGCACCGGATCAGCACCCGACCGAAATCGCACGGCTTGATGCTTGGGCGGCAGGAAGCCGGCGCCCCAGAGATGGCTCATCAAGGGCTGCCCGCCCTTGTTTTTCGTGAGCAACACGACGAAGGAGGGGAGGTCGTCCTGTGCGTTGCCGAGGCCGTAGTCGAGCCAGGCACCGATGCTCGGCCGCCCCGGAATCTGCGACCCGCTCTGCATGAACGTGACGCCGGGGCCATGGTTGATGCTCTCGGTGTACATCGTCTTGATGAAGCAGAGCTTGTCGGAGATCTTCGCCGTGTACGGCAACAGATCGGAGACCCACGCGCCGCTCTCCCCATGCTGGGCAAAGGCGAAGGGAGAGCCGACGAGCGGAATCGAACTCTGGTTACCCGACATGCCGGTGAGCCGTTGGCCGCCGCGGACACTGTCGGGCAGCTGCTCGCCCGACTTTTGCACGAGCAGCGGCTTATGGTCGAAGAGGTCGATCTGCGACGGGCCGCCCGACTGAAAGAGGTAGATCACCCGCTTGGCCTTGGGGGCGACATGAAACGCGTCGAGCACGCCGCCGGTCGAGCCGGACGGAAGAGCCAGGCCGGCGGCCCCACTCTCCGCCGCCGCCTCACGGCCGAGCATCTCGGCCAGCGCGATGCCGCCGAGCCCCATGCCGAAGGAGCCGAGCCACTCCCGCCGACTGACGGACGGCTTGAAACCCGTGCAGAGGGGTGCAAAACGGTTCATCGCTTCACCACGCTTTCGTCGTAGTTCATCAGGGCATTGATCACACTCGCCGCAGCTGCCACGTCGCTGGCAGCCAGGGCGGCGTCGGGCTTCTTGTCACCAATCGCCACGAGCTTTGCCGCATCGTCGGGGTGAGCCCGATACCAGTCGAGCTGCGCGGCATACATCTCGCCGATGATCCGCTTCTCCTCGTCGTCGGGCCGCCGGCTTGTGAGCAGTTCAAAGGCTCGCTCCATCGCACGATCGGCCGCGCCGCTGTATTCGGCCAAGAGCCGCTCGGCCAGCACGCGAGCGGCCTCCACAAACTGCGGCCCGTTCATCAGGACGAATGCATGGAGGGGCGTGTTGGTCGTGTCCCGCTTCGCCACACAGACCACCCGTTTCGGCACGTCGAAGGCCTCGAGCATCGGCGCCGGGCCCGTGCGTCGCCAGTAGGTGTAGAGGCTGCGGCGGTAGAGCGCCTCGCCCGTGCCCGCCTTTTCCGGCTTGAACGAGTCAGGCAGGTCATAGGTCTTCACCGGGGGGCCACCGATCTTCTCCACGAGCAGTCCGGAGGCGGCCAGGGCTCCATCGCGAATCATTTCGGCCGGCAGGCGGTGTCGCGGCCCACGGGCGAGCCAGACGTTGAGTGGATCGTCGGCCATCGTCTTCGCATCGGCGATGCTTCGCTGCCGATAGGTCTGCGACAGCATGATCGTCTTCAGGAGCTGCTTCATGTCCCAGCCGAAGCCGCCCTCGGCTGCGGGGTGGGAAAATTTCCACGAAAGCATGTCGAGCACCTCGGGATACTCCGGCCGCGTCGACTGGCTGCCGAGGTCATCGGGGCTCTGCACGAGCCCAAGGCCGAAGAGCGACTGCCAGACACGATTCACGGTCACCCGCGCAAGCAGCGGATGCTCCGGATCGATAAGCCACTCGGCCAGCCCGAGGCGGTTCCGCGGACGGTCGGCAGGGAAAGGAGGTAGGGCCCCAGGGGTGTCGGGTTCGACGGCCTCGCCCCGTTTGTCGTATTCACCCCGCTCCAGCACGTAGGCCATCTTCGGCTGCGGCAGATCCCGCATCACCATGATCTCGGCCGGTTTCTCGGCCAGATCATCACGGCTGCGGCGGGCATCCTCGAGCGCCTTCCGCCGCGCGGCAGCCTGTGAGTCGAACGCCGCGGCCAGATAGTCGCCGACGAGCTCCGCTGATTCCCGGGCCGCGATGGCGGCTTGGATCGCGCCCGGTTCGACGAGCTCACGGACCTCCAGCGGCGACAGCTCCCGATCGAACACGCGGAAATCATCGACGAGACCGTCTTTGAAACCGTGGTCGCGCATTCGTTCGCCAATCGTGATCGTATCGCCGCCGCCCCCGGTGATCTCGCGGGTGAGACTGTCGCGGACGATCGTCGTGGCCACGGGGTGGCCATTCACGAACATCGTGAGCCCCGCCGCCTTCCCCGAGCCATCGCTGGCCACGGTCACGTGCACCCAGTCACCCGTCGGGAGCGGCTCCTGCATTCGCACGCTCACCGCATCGCCGGGCCAGAAGTGGATCAGCGACCACTGCAGATGCCCATGGTCCACGAGCAGCTCATAGCCACGGCTGGCCGCATCGGTCCATGCCATCGACCGGTGGAAGACCACCGCCCGCTCGTAGGCCGCGGGAGCCTCGAGCCAGAGCGACACGGTAAATGGGTGGCTGCGGCGGAAGTTGCCGATCGTCGTCTTGACGGGATGGTCGCCCGTGAGCCTGATGGCCTTGCCGTGCTTGCCGTCGACGAGCGTGATCTCCGGCGGTGCCTTCGCCGAACATTCATCGGCCGACTCGATACTGCTCGCAAATGATCCGTCTTTGGCCCGTTCGTCGAAGGCGTACCGGACCATCTCGCCCGGAATCGAGCCCACCGCCTCGCCGGCGAGTGCTGTAGGCATGTCGCTCTTGCCGGCGATCCAGTCGGCGACAGCAACGCGGGCGGCCGCCTCGGCATCAGAAAGTTCGGCAGCAGCCTCCCCGCAGGCGTCGTTGGCCTTGGCCAAGGCCGCGGCGGCCTTCTCGTCGAGCAGCCGCAGCTTCGGTGTCGGCACGGCCGGCGTGAAATAGGAATAGAGGCCCGCCTCGTCGATGTCGTCGAAGAAGGCAAAGAGCGAATAGAAGTCTTTTTGAGAGAGAGGGTCGAACTTGTGGTCGTGACAGCGGCAGCACTCCATCGTGAGGCCAAGGAAGGCCGTCCCAAACGTCGTCACGCGATCGTTGATGTAGTTGACGCGATACTCCTCTTCGACCGATCCACCTTCGCTCTCCTGCTGGTGCAGCCGGTTGAACGCGGTGGCAAGGACCTGTTCATCGGTGGGACTGGGAAGCAGGTCTCCGGCCACCTGCCAGAGCGCGAACTGATCCCAGGGCAGGTTTTCGTTGAACGCTTTGATCACCCAGTCGCGCCAGGGCCACATGTCGGGCCGCGGGCGATCGACCTGAAACCCAAAGCTGTCGGAATAGCGGGCGAGATCCATCCAGTCGGCGGCCATCCGCTCCCCATATTGCGGACTCGCCAGGAGCCGGTCGAGGAGTTTTTCGTAGGCGTCGGGCGACGTGTCGGCCACGAACGATTCGACGTCAGTCGGTGTCGGGGGCAGCCCGGTGATGTCGAAGCTGGCGCGACGGATGAGTGTGGTGCGATCGGCCTCAGGCTGATGCGACAGGCCCCGGGCGGCGAGCTTCGCCGCGACCGCCGCATCGATCCCGGCTGCGACATCGCTCGCCTCCGGCTTGACGGGCGACACAAAAGCCCAGTGAGGCTCGTACTGCGCTCCTTCGGCGATCCACCGCTTCAGCGTCTCTACCTGCTCCGGCGAGAGCCGGCCGATTTTGGCCTCCGGCGGGGGCATCACGGTGTCGGGGTCGTCAGAAATAACCCGCGCAATCAGCTCGCTCGCGGCTCCATCCCCGGGAACGATCGCCTGCGAGCCGCTGTCGAGTTTCTCGGTCGCGAGCTCAAACGTGTCGAGCCGGAGGCCAGCCTGCCGGTTGGCATTGTCGGGGCCATGGCAGGCAAAGCAGTTCTCCGACAGGATCGGGCGGATGTCCTTATTAAAGGAGAGGCGAGCCGGGCCGGGCGGCGGGGCAGGGGTGGTCGCCCAGAGCAGGCCACCGGCCACGGCAATGGAAGCAGCAAAAAGGCTGCAGACAATATCGCGGGTGGAGCCGCGAACCTTGAAGGTCGAGCAACCCATATGACACCGTTGTGGTCAGGGGTCACCCGCGTCGCCGACTCGAGGCATTCGCCGCGAATCGCGGACCACCGGAACGATGGTCGATCGGCGGGGCGTTGGGATTTTTCTGAGAATCCCAACGCTTTCCGTCGATTTTAGCTCCGGCCGCACGATCAGCCAACCGAGAATCCTACTTCGCGGTCCTCAGAATCGCTTCGTGTTTCCTCTCACGGCGGCGATTTCTGGTGAAAGAAAACCTTCATTGGCCCGCGATCGGCAGACGAGGCCGCACCGGCCAACACCGTGAACGTCTGCGACCAGCTTTGAGTAGCTGGGTCGTAGTCGGTCTGCCAGAAGTCTCCCCCGTGCACCGACTGGTCGACCGATGCGCCGTTGACTCGCAGTTCACCGGCTCGATGGGACGACAGTCCGGTGAAGGTGAGCGGCACATAGCCCATACCGCCATGGAGCGTGAACTCTGCCACGCCATCATCAACCCTGATGCGGACGTCGGGCCACGACCGCTCGAGCACGCCCCGCGTCACGTCCACCCGGCGGTCGTTGCCAACTGCCTCGCGATGCACCATCCGCCACGAGTTGGCCATGTCGCGAAGCGCGGTTCGGAGACCATCATTCGAGCCATAGTACTCCTCGGCCGACAGCGGCAGCACGAGATACTCGATGATCGCTTCGACGAAGTCGCCCGACTCCAGCCGCGTGACCCCGGGCGGCGGCACGATGTCGATCGTCGATGACGGATGACTCGTCGACGGCGTGCCATGTTCAGCAATCCACGGCTGCGCCTCACGTCCCCCAAGCACTGCCCGCCACTCCCGGATCACGAAGCCGCGGGTGCCGATCGGCATCCGGTCGGTCGCAGTCTCGTCGCCGTGGAGCGACACCCACGGCATCGCACCGACGCACTCTGTGGGAGCCGCTTTGTACGCGTTGCCACCCCACTGGGCATCCCATTCCCGCGTGAGCCCTGCGGCGTTGCCCAAGGCAATCTTCCGCGGACTGGCTTGGGCATACGCGTCAGCGCCGATCTGAAAGATCACGAACCGTGAAAACTCGACCGGCTCGCGAACATCCATGCGCACCCGATACGTGCCGCGGACGATGTCGTCGGTGCGGCTGATGCTCACCGTCTCGGCATGCTCGATGCCCGAGCCGAGCTGGCCGGCATAGGTGACTTCCGTGAGACACGGGCCCGGCCGTCCATATTCGGCCTTCATATTCCGCCGCCACACGCGGGAACCGTCCGCGGCCTCGAGTCGAAAAAAGTCGCCGCCCCCGACGTTGCCAGTCCACTGCCACGGCTTCCCCTCCGGTAGGGATCGTACAAGCATGGGCCGCACGTCGAGGATCGATGCCCCGACGTGCACCTGGTCGGGCTCGTAGCAGATGCTCTCGCCCCACGATCCCATCGCCGACTCTTCCCAGAGCTGGTTTTGCCCCCAGCCGAGCAGCGAGAGCTGGGCATGGGATGCGGCAGGGACACCGCCCCAGTGACCATAGGCCATCACCAACTCCAGGTGCATGGTTGAGTTTGCTGGCACGCGCACCTGCGTAAAGCCATGAAACCACTGGCCGTCGTAGGGGCTGCCGCCGCGGCCGCGGTGCCAGTTTTTGGAGAGCTGCACCGGGATGCCGGTCGGCTGGCCGGCGGCGTCGCGCAGGATCGCGGAGAGTCCCGTAATCGGGCTGCCCGCCCGCGACCCCGCAAATGCCGTCTTCTCGAAACAGAGCCGGGCGGTCTGTTCCCGATCGCTGGCATTCGTCAGCACGAGCCGCGCGCGGTCAAGAACGTCGTTGCGTGGGTCTCGCAAAACCTCTCCTTCGCCGACCCCCACAGTCTTCCCGCGCGTCGCCTCCGGCGGGAGATTCGGTTCCACGCTGTTGAGATCGATACGGTGCCAGCCCCGAACGGGGTCACAACCGACAGGCAGGGCCACAGCCGGCGCCGTGGCATCCGCCGCGACGGGAACCGCCTCCACCGTGACCACCGGTTCGAGCAGCCGCGGGTCCGCTGCGACAGGTGTGTTCGCCGGATCAAACACCACCGCCACCTCGTGCCAGTCGGCGGCAGAGGCTCCATCCGGCAGATCGAGTCGCTGCTGGAGCACCCGCTCACCAGCCTTGAGACGGATCGCCATCTCCGCCGACTTCCACTGAGCTTGCGGACGCATCGCCAAGGCCTTGCCTTCGGGATCGAAGGACTCGACGAACACGGCGGGACCGGACGCCAGCGGCTGTTCCAGAGCGCGAAACCGGGTTCGAATCTCCTCGTCGGAAAGCGCTCGATCATAGATGGCGACCTCGTCGATCACGCCTTTGAAGTGGTAGCCGTCACCGGAACTGTCGCCGCGGCGGCCCAAGACCAAGCGATGTGGCCCGGCGACACGCTCCCGCTCGATCCGCGTCTCGCCACCAAGCCTGCCATTGAGGAAGATTTTCAACGCGGTGCCGTCGTAGCTGAGAGCCACGTGGTTCCAGGCTTCGAGGGCGAGACGCCCACCCGCCGACACGGAAAACGCATTGTCGCGACCACCACCGATGTTGAGCCGGCCGTGCGGCACTCCGCCGTGGAGCGTGATGCCGTAGTTTCCGTCGGCCTGTTCATGCGGGCCCTTGCAGACAACCCATGGCAAAGCTTTGGTGGCCGCGTCGAAATCAGGGGGCGCGTAGACCCAGCATTCGAGCGTGAAGCGGGCGGCATCGACAGTGGCACCATCGGGAACGACGAATTCGTTGGTCCCATCGAGCCCAAACCCTCCGCCCACGCGACCAAAGCAGGCAAGGCCGGGGGCAATCGCCTCAAAGCCTGGCTGCACGGCGAGGATCAGCGAGAGCCGGTCTGGCCAGGCTACCGCCTCGAAGCGGGCGTTGACGTTCAGCAATGCTCCGTCATTCGATTGGAACCGAAGGCCATCGACGTCGTTCCGCTGCAGCCATCGACCCGACTCGATCAGCCGTGGGCCGGCAAGCCCGTCCCACGCATGACTGCCGATGCAGCGATAGGTGGTGCCGTCGGTCTGCACGAACAACCCAAGTTCGGCCGGCGGCAGGCCGGCGATCGCAGACGCATTCGACCGCACCGCGACACCGTACGGGGCGGCTTCGACGCTGCCGAGGTGAGGCACGGTCATCGTCTCGGTATCGAGCACGAAGGCATAGCGGCCTGTGCGGATGCACCGCTGCCAGGCGGCCCC
>CAZODJ010000088.1:6032-7950 GCA_964578555.1 uncultured Candidatus Kuenenia sp. | reverse complement strand
CCAGTGAGTCAGCCTCGGTGAAGATCGACTCCCCAATGGCCCTTGCTGTGAAGCCTCCTTCGGGGGCCTCATCGACAACAAAGACGATTTCGACCATTGCTCCGACCACCAAAAGCCAATCTATGCAGCGGCACTGCGTCGGCATGCCCTTTTGTCTGCACAAAATCACCAGTCGGGGCGACAGGACTTGAACCTGCGACCTCTTGACCCCCAGTCAAGCGCGCTAGCCAGACTGCGCCACGCCCCGAATCAGCCGTATGGCAGCGATGCTTCCCGCATTGCCGTCACACGACCGCCACACTATCGCAGAACCCCTGCCGCCGTTCAACACGAACCTGCCGCCACGCCTATTTGGCCGGCGAGCGGGTCATCGTGGTCGCTCGGGCCGCCTCATGCACGCACCAGGCAGAGAGGCAATTCCAGAGCGATGCCCCAACGACCCCCGCGACGTACCCGGCTGCCGCCGCCACGGCCATTAGCGCCGCCGCGCCGCCGATCGTGAACGGCTGCACCGTCACATCAGGCTCCATGAAATGAAGCCGCAGCACGAAATCAGCCACCGTCTGTCCAACACCGGTGGCCACGAGCACCAGCCACAGCCCATGCCACGCCGCCATCATCACCGCCAGCACCATGCCCAGCCGATTCGGATTCACACGCGCCATGACACACCTCCACGACTCGTTGTTGCTGGGAGGCGTCCCGGCCATCTTCGCCCGCCGCAAACCGGAGATCCCTGCGACATGGAACCCTATGCCCGCTCGGGCCCCAAAAGCCAGCGGATCGTCCCCGCCCCTCGCCAAAGGCCGGGCCAACCGACACACTGGCCGAGATATGGTCGCCCCGGCGACCCGATGAACTCCCGAGGAGACCGTTCGAAATTTTCGCGAAAGGCCGAAAAGCCTGTCCTCACCCATGAAGCAATCATTTTCCGCGCGGCTCTCCGCCGCCATTGCCGCCCGCCAGACACCCGCCTGCATCGGGCTCGACCCGCGACTCGCCTCGCTGCCCCCCGCGCTCGCCCCTGCCCGCGATGCAGCCCCGCAAGACGTCGCCGCCGTATTCTCACGATTTTGCCGCGACGTCATCGACGTGGTCGCGCCGCTTGTGCCCATCGTGAAGCCGCAATTGGCCTGCTTCGAAGCCCTCGGGCCCCACGGCATGATCGCCCTGGCTGAGACAATCTCCTACGCCCACGGCAAAAACCTGCTCGTTCTCGCCGACGGCAAGCGCGGCGACATCGGCTCCACAGCCGAGGCCTACGCCGATGGCTGGCTCGCGGGGCCCTGGGCCGCCGATGCCCTCACAGTGAACCCCTACCTCGGCCTCGATTCCGTCGAGCCTTTCGTGAAGGTTGCCGCCGAGCGGCAGGCCGGCATCTTCATCCTCGTGAAAACCTCCAACCCCGGCAGCAAGGATTTCCAGGATCTCTCCTCCGACGGCCACACGATCTACGAACATGTGGCCACGGGCGTCGAGCAACTCGCGGCCCGCACGGCGGCCGGCGAAACGTACGGCGCCGTCGGCGCGGTCGTGGGCGCCACCTGGCCGCGGCAACTCGACGCCATGCGGGAAGCGATGCCGCACGCCTGGATTCTTGTCCCCGGGTTCGGCAAACAGGGGGGCCGAGCCGCCGATGTGCGTGGCGCGTTTCACGCCGATGGACTCGGAGCGCTCGTTGTGAGCGCCCGCGACGTCATCTTCGCCCACTCGCGGCCGGAGATGAACGATGGGCTCACCGATGGTCAGTGGCAGACGGCCGTGGAACGGGCGTGCCACGATATGATCGATCGCCTTGCCGCCGACACCCCGGCGGGCATGATGCGCACGTGATGACAATTGGCGGGGCAGCCCGCGGGCTTGCGCCCTGCGGCTGGGTGGGCAATCCTCCCGCCGGCTTGCGCCTGGCGGCTGGGTG
>CAZODJ010000088.1:0-5932 GCA_964578555.1 uncultured Candidatus Kuenenia sp. | reverse complement strand
CTGGCGGCTGGGTGTCCGCTTCTCCAGCAAGCACCGGGCGCAAGCCCGGTGGCCTGCGGCCCTGTGAGACCTACTTCGCGAGCAGCTGGCAGATCAGCGGCAGGAGTTGCTTCTTGCGGCTGACCACGTCGACCAATTGGTAGAGCGCCCGGTCGAGCCGCGGGTAGTTGATGTCCTCGAAGGCATCCGACTCCTTCGACAGGAGCAGCAGCGAGCCATCACTCACCACGTCGGTCACGAGCAGCGCCGAGAACGCGAGCCCCTGCGCCGCCGCAAACGCCTCCAGCGCGTCCCGCAGTTCATCCTTCCGCTCCCAAAACAGATCGAATCCCGTCTCCTCGATCTGTGAGATTGAAAACCGCACGCCGTGCTCGGTGAATTCCTTGCAGTCTTCGCGGATCACCTCGGCCGGCGTGCGCGATCGCAAGGCCGAGCCGGTCTGAAAAAAGTCGCGGGCATATTCGTCGAGATCCTCACGGCAGAGCGGCTTGAGCCAGGCGAGACACTCACGATCGACCTCGGTCGTTGTCGGCGACCGCAGATGGAGCGTGTCTGCGATGATCCCCGACGCCATGCACAGCGCGATCCCCGGCTCGGGCTGGATCCCGGCGGCACGAAACTGCCGGGCCACGAGCGTGCAGGTCGATCCCACCGGCTCGTTCACGAACCGTATCGGCTGTGTGCTCTTGAGCCCGCCGCCCAGCCGATGGTGATCGAGCACCTCCACGATCTCCGCTTCATCAGCGCCGTTGACCGCCTGGCCAAGCTCATTGTGATCGACGAGCACGAGGTGGGGCCGTGGTGGACTGATCAGGTCGGTCTTGAACGCCATTCCAATGAGCTGATCATCGTCCCCGACCACCGGGAAGACCGGCTGCGGCGACCGCTCCACAAGCTCCCGCGCCTCGGTCACCGACAACTTGCCCGGAACCGTAATGACATCTCGTTCGACGACAGGATCGATGAACTGCGACGACTTGATCCGCAATGTCGTATTCACGGTGTCGAAGGGGCTCGAGATCACCGACACACCCTTTGCCTTGGCGATCTCGATCACTTCCGCCGCGAGCGGAAACCCGCCGGTGATCACGATCGCCCGCACGCGGGCGTCGATCGCAGGCAGTTGGATTGACGGCCGGTCGCCGCACACCACGATGAGCCGCTCCGCCGGATAGTTCTTCATCCGCTCGGTGAATCCCTCGGCGCTCATCGAGCCCACCATCACGAGCAGTTCGTCGGCGCGGTCCGGGTCGACGGCGTTGCGGAACGAGCCCCCGAGCACCTGGCAGATCTTCTGGAGGCTCGTGTGCACCGCCCGCGCCTTCGTGGTGTCGGCAGCGTCGGTGAAAAAGAGCTCCATCATCGTGAGGATCGAGAGCACGCCAACGACGTGCCGGTCACCATCGACGACCGGGATCGCCCGCAGATCGCCTCTTCGCATCCGCTCGTAGGCCTCGTGAAAGGCATCGCCGAAAGACGCCGTGACGAGTGTGCGACGGCAGACGTCTTCCACCTGCGGCCTGACGTCCATCACCAGTTTCGGTGCCGGCAGGCCCGCACGGCGAAGGACGAACTCCGTCCGCTGATTGGGCGGCCCGCAGCAGGCAGCCACGGCGTCGGGCCGTGTCGTCCGCCGCAGCAGGTCGGCGTAGGCGATCGCCGAACAGATGGCATCCGTGTCGGGGTTGCGATGTCCGAAGACCAGGGTACTCATGCAGCGATCACGCTTCTCCCGGAGCCTGCAGCCAGCAGGCCAACGACGGATCCCAGGCCAGCATCTCCTCTGCCTTGAAGTAGATGCCGATCTCACGGGCCGCCGACTCGGGTGAGTCGGAGGCATGCACGAGATTCATCTGCCGGCTGGCGCTGTAGTCGCCGCGGATCGTGCCGGCCGCCGCCTTGAGACCACTGGTGGCGCCGAGCATCTCGCGGACCACTCGGATCACCTCGGGCCCGGCGAACACGGTGGCCACGACCGGCGAGGCCGTGATGAACTCTTCGAGACCGGGATAAAACGGCTTGCTGACGTGCTCGGCATAGTGCTGCTTGGCCATGTCGGGTGTGATCCGCAGCATCTTCATCGCCACGAGCCGCAGCCCCTTCTGCTCGAAGCGGGTGAGGATCGTGCCGAGGAGCCCCCGCTCGAGGCAGTCGGGCTTGAACATGACGAATGTGCGTTCCATGAAGATCTCCGTCGGGAAAGGGGCTCGGCAGTGTATGGTGCGGCCGCGGCAGGCCACAACCAGTCCGCCTTGATGCAGCCCCGCGGCTCACCTACCCTCCCGCCGCCGCGTCCGGTACCGGTCCGGGGCGCGGCGTTTTCGACGGGTACGAGAGTTCCCATGCGAGGTTCGTTCGCTTCCATGACCGCGCTGCTGGCGTGGGCCGCTGTCGCGGCATCGGCCGCACTGGCCGGTGACCCGCCTGCCGGCGTCGTGGCTGATTACACCCGCCGCGTGCAGCCGCTGCTTTTCAATCGCTGTGCGACCGGCGGCTGCCACGGTGGCCCCGATGCTGGCAGCCTGCATTTGTCCCGCCGCGATTTCACCGGCCGCATCACCCGCGACATCACGCTGGGCAACATGGAGGCGATCCTGGCCGCCTGCGGACCGGAGCGGTCACCAGCCACGCTCATTGCCACGATCAGCGGGCGGCACCCCACGTCGGCCACGTCACCGCGGGAACTCGCTCAGCCGCTCTCACCCCGCGAGCGGGCGATCCTCGAAAGCTGGCTCACCACCGCCTTGGCGGCCGACGTGGCTGGCCTCCCGACGATGACCGCCAGCCAACCGGCCAATCGGTTCCAAAAACTACTCGACGACGCAGCCAATCCGCCGCCGCTGCCACCACCGCAGCAGCCACAAGGCGTGATCCTCAAGTAGGACAGGCTGGGCCATTCCCCTCCAGCACCGGCAGCTCCCCGCGGAGCACCGCTTCCAAAAACTCGCGGTTCCCCTCGAGCAGGTCGGGCTCCCCGAGCAACTCTTCGGCCGATCGCCAAAAAATCTCGTCCACCTCGATCGGATCGGGCACGAGTTCGACCTCACCGGTGAAGGCAACGGTCCACCACGCCAGCGACGTGCCCCACGACGTCACGCTGCGCCACACGCACGCCCGGGCCACGACCCGTGCGGCGAGTTCTTCGCGGCATTCCCGCACGACCGCCTCGTGCTCCTCCTCGCCGGCCTCAATGTGGCCGCCCGGGAAGCAGACGCGACCGCCGGCTCGCACCGTAAGGCCGCGGCGGATGGCCAGAAACAGTCCATCGCGCTGCGCCACAGCCACCACGCCACGCCTCCGTCCTGGATTTTCACGGCCGGAAATTTCACTCACCTCGTAATGCCTCACAGACGTTTCCACATCGACTCCATACACTACACTGTTGGGTCCGATCCGTGATCGCTCCGCCCGGCCGCCCGCCGGACTGTCCCTGAAAGTTGCATGATGGAAAAGCCGCCGACCGCCAAACGCCCGCAGCAACCCCCGAATCCTGGTCGCCCGCTCAATATGCCGGTGGTCATCATGCTGATCCTGGCGGGATTGGCCCTGGTAACCATGCTGGCCCGTGAGCAGGCCAGCAGCGGGGCCGTGCTCAGCTACGACCAGTTCGTCCGGGAAGTGAAGGGCGACAACGTGTCAGCTGTGACGATCACGGGCAACACGCTCCGTGGAGAGTTCAAGACACCACCGGGAGGCGATGCCGCCGCACCGAAGACATTTTCGCTCGAGCTCTCCAACTACGTGGCCAAGGAGCTCGACGCTCTCCTCCTCGAGCACGGCGTGCGGACGAACGTCCGCCAGCCCACGGACGGCACCGGCTTCCTGCTGGGCCTCTACCTGCTCGTGCCGCTGCTGTTGATGGCGGGTTTCTGGATGACCCTCCGCCGGGCCCGCGATCCACTCGGCGGGGGCTTCCTCGGCGGCTTCAGCAAGTCGCCGGCCAAGCGATTCACCGCCTCCGACAAACAGATCACGTTCGCCGACGTTGCCGGCCTCGAGCAGGTGAAGCAGGATCTCCAGGAGATCGTCGAGTTTCTCAAGGATCCGAAGAAGTTCGAGCGGCTCGGGGGCCGTGTGCCGAAGGGCGTGCTGCTGATGGGGCCACCGGGCACTGGCAAGACGCTCCTGGCCCGGGCCGTGGCCGGTGAGGCGGGCGTGCCCTTCTTCTCGATCTCTGGCAGCGAATTCATCCAGATGTTCGTCGGTGTCGGTGCGTCGCGGGTTCGCGACCTCTTCAAGACGGCCAAAGACCAGTCGCCAGCGATCCTCTTCATCGACGAGATCGATGCCGTAGGCCGCGTGCGGGGCGCCGGCCTCGGCGGCGGTCACGACGAGCGGGAGCAGACCCTCAACCAGATCCTCTCCGAGATGGACGGCTTCAGCCCGTCGGAATCGGTGATCGTCCTGGCAGCCACCAACCGCCCCGACGTGCTTGACCCGGCCCTCCTCCGCCCCGGCCGGTTCGATCGCCACGTGACGGTCGACCGCCCCAACCAGAAGGCACGGCTGGCCCTCTTCCAGGTGCACACCAAAAATGTGCCGCTCGCCCCCGACGTCGACCTCGATCGCCTCGCCGGCGCCACCGTCGGCCTCACCGGCGCCGACATCCGCAACCTGGTGAACGAGGCGGCCCTGTGGGCCACACGGCACGACAAGATGGCGGTCGATTCCTCCGACTTCGACTATGCCCGCGACAAGGTGCTGATGGGCCCGAAGCGGGAGGAGGTGCTCACCGGCCACGAAAAGAAGATGACCGCCTACCACGAGGCCGGCCATGCCCTGGGCGCCTGGCTGTTGCCCGGCGTCGACAAGCTTCACAAGGTGACGATCATCCCCCGTGGTCGGGCACTCGGAGTGACGCAACTCGTGCCGGAGGAGGACCGGATGAACATCGGCGAATCCGACCTGCTCAACCGGCTGGTTTTCATCCTCGCCGGGCGGGCGGCGGAGAAGCTCGTGTTTGGCGAATACTCTGCCGGCGCGGAAAACGATCTCGTGCAGGCGACGCGGATCGCGCGGAAGATGGTGGCCCACTGGGGCATGAGCGACAAGCTCGGCCCCGTGGCCTGCGCCACCTCCAACGAACACCCCTTCCTCGGCCGCGACGTCTACGAGCAGCGGGAGTTTAGCGAGCGGACCGCGCAAATCATCGACGAAGAAGTATTTCGGCTGCTCAACGAGGCGGCCGCCCGGGCGACGAAACTGCTGACCGATAACCGCGACAAGCTCGACCAGTTGGCCGGGGCTCTCGAAAATCAGGAGATGCTCGACGACACCGAAGTCGTGGGGATCATCGGGCCGGCCGTGCCGCGGCGGGCGGGCGAGGCATCCGGCTCCGACGCCGCCAGTTCCCAGGCCGCCCGCGACGCGTCGCACTAGCGCACCACTTCAGCACCAGCCAACAAGGATTCCCCTGCGGAAGATCGCATGCTTTCCCACGCCGTCTATTTCACGCTCAAGGATCGTTCCCCCGCCGCGGCTCAGGCACTCGTCGCAAGCTGCCGCACGCACCTCACCGGTCACCCGGGTGAAACCTATTTTTCGGTCGGCACCTGCGCTGCCTACGACCGCGAGGTGAACGACCGTGACTTCGACGTCGCCCTCCTGATCGTGTTCGAATCGCACGCCGCCCACGAGGCCTACCAGGTGGCCGACCGTCACAACCAGTTCATCGCCGAAAACGCCACGACCTGGGCCAAGGTCCGCGTCTTCGACGCCGACGTGTAAGTAGGTTGAATCGCGATATGGCTGCCGCGAGGGGTTGCCCGTGCCACGGAGCCGGCGTAGGAAACCGAGCGCAGCCAGGATGGCGGAAGCGAGGTTTCCTCCGAGTGAGCGAAGGCCACGACCAATCCGCCTGCGGCGGATCGGTGCCCGGCCGGAGCGAACGTCCGGCGATGTGGCACGGGCAACCCCGAGCCGCGTGACGTTA
>CAZODJ010000087.1:0-8163 GCA_964578555.1 uncultured Candidatus Kuenenia sp. | reverse complement strand
CGGCGGCAACCGCCCCGGCACAGCCGGCGGCAAGCAAGGAACGACGGGAGAGGTGCTGTCGCATGATCAAGGCTCCTGCGGAAAGACAATCTCGACAAAAAAGCAGTTTACTCTTCGACAGGAAGCCGCAGGGCGGAAGCTGGAATCTCACGGTAAACCCCGTGTGGTCGATTCCCGGGCAGTGGAGCATAGCCTCAGTCGGCAGAAATACTCACGCTGAAATCGTCGATGATGGCGGCCCCGCGGCCTCTGTTTTCAGGAGAGCAGAACGTCTGGAGCCCGATTCGTGGCTGGTCACCGAGCGACACCAGCTGGTTCCGCACCAGTTCCTGACCGTTGATGGTGACACTCACCATAGCACTGCCGTGTCGCTCATGGGCCGCCGCGGTGTCGTCGATCGCCAGCAGGACTTGATATGGCCCCACCGCCTCATCGCTGCGGGTGAATACCCGTGATTGATGGACCGGCTCACCGGCGACCCGCACGCCGGCCTGCCATTCGGGCGAGATCAACACGCTGACAGCGGCGGCCGCCTCGTAGGCCATCGGAGGAGCACCCACGCCGGAATCGATGACACAGCCCATCCAGCGATGCTCGTTGGCCAGCCCCTCGTTGGGCAGCATGACCTTGAAGGAGATTGCCGACCGCCTGTGTCGCATCCTTGAAAAATCGTGGTCAACGACCAGCCGCGCATTGCCTCGATGATCTCCCGTCTGTTCCTGCTGATACGCAATTGGTATGCGGAGTGCTCCTGCCAGCACCGTCGCGGGCTTCGTCGGATCGACGTCACGCCACCGCAGCGGCCCACTGGCATCGTCAAAGTGGTCGACGACCAACGGCGTGTCGGTGACCTCCAACGCAGCATCGACTGCCAGGCGACTGCCGAATCCCTGCGACATTCGCAGGGGGGCACCTCGATCGGCGTGGCCTTGCGCGACATCGACCTCGCCGTCGAGAACATAGACCTCCGTCCGCCCGGAGGCGTCGACATTCACCGAAAACTCGGTGCCCAGATCGATCACCTCGCCGGTCGGAGAGACGACGGTAAAGCCTGTCGCTGCCGGCGGCACGAAGGGCACGATCCGGCCACTCCGCAGAAACAGCCGGCTCGAGCCCAGCACCTCGATCTCGGCCGGACCATTGAGCGTCACCAGGGCACCCGATTCGAAAGCAATTTGTGCGGCGCCGCTGAGAAGTCGGAGCGGACCCTGGGGGACCGCCGCCCCCAGCAACAGGGCTCGGCCGTCACCCCACCGGGCATTCGTGGCATCGACAAGCCGCGCCGCGATCGGCACGGTCGCGATCTCTGGCTGACTGGGCGTGGCCGCCGGTCGCATCACGAGTACCGCGACCGCAGCCGCAATCGCCGCCGTCGCAATGAGCAACTGCCTGCTGATCTTTACCCGGCGTCTGTGACTGGCTCCGGAGAGCACCTGCACGGCATCACACCCAAGATCAACAGCATCGGGTGACTGGTGACCCGGCGTCGCGAACTTCCACGCCAGGATCGACTCCGTGTGAAGGAGCGTTTGGAATCGGTTACGGGCCTCCGCTGACGTGAGCAGCAGTGACTCGAGTGCTGCCTGCTCACCCGTTGAGCACGTGCCATCGATGAGGGCCGATGCCAGGCGATCGACAGTGGCCAGCACTTCATCGGACAGTGGTTCAGGGTTTCCGTTCATCAGCCCTCCACCGCGCCAAGCTTGCGTTCGACACACTCGCGGAGAATCGCCCGGATCCGATGGAAAAACTGCGCCATGGCGTTGGCATTGCGGCCGAGTGTCACGCCGATGTCGCCCAGCGACCGGCCGTCCCGATACCGGGCGGTGAGCACGTCGCGGTGCCGCTCCGATAATTCATCGACGCAGGCCCAGACAGCCACCCGCTGCCGCTCGAACGTTTCGGCCGCCTCGCGGGCCTGCTCCCGGGTGCGTTCGATCGTCTCCGCCGCCACCAGGTCCATGACGGCATCGTCCAGCTTCACGCGGTGTCGCTTCGCCGCATCACGCTGCTTGAGCACCTTGAAGTAGGCCACCCGGCACGCCCACGCCACAAAATCGGTACCCTGCTCGAACCGCTCCGCCTGCTGCCAGAGGGCGAGGTTGGTCTCCTGAAGCACCTCGTCGGCATCGGCCAGGTCGACGACCAACGTGCAGATGAACGCATGGATCCGCCGCTGCGACGCGGTGAGCAGGGCGACAAACTCTTCGCTGTGCTGCTGGGCCATGGATCACGGACTCAGAGTCGAACCATCGGCCCTATTCGCAATCGCGTTCCAGACCGCAATCGAGATCGTCTCGTTGATGAATTGCGTCGCCCCATCACCATAAGCCAGCGATAGCCCGCCGGGGTGGAAGGAATAAGGGGACGATTGCGACCAGTCATTGCTGTTGATAACCGTATTCGGACCGTTTTCCATGCGGGTGAGAGCGCCGTAGTTGACGCCCTTGAAGTTCCAGTACCACGAACTGTTGGTCGGAACGTTGTTGGTTCTGCACTCGCGAAAACCAGCTTGCCCAGGGGTGTAACTTACCGGGTTATATCCGAGCTTTTCACAGATCATGACGGTCTTCGACAGTCCATCGGTCACGTCCTTTTCCTGGTACCCGCCAGGATTCAGATTCGCATCGACTCCGTTGAACATGCCATTCTCGGAGGTGTGGGGGCGTCGCATGCAGTTGTTGTTTGCCAAGCCGGCGGAGCCGCCGTAGTGCGTGATACTGCCCCAGTTGCCGAAGATACCCTGGATCGGATTGGTCGGGCAGGCAGCAAACGAAAAGGAAGAGGGTGTGCGAAGAACGGCCGCGTTTGGCGCGGCCGTCGCAGATTTGGTGAAATCCAGTCTGGAATACTCACTTTCATGCTCCATGAATGGCAGGATTTCGATGATCCATGACCGGGCGTCGGAGGCCCACACGTCGTAGCCCGCTGGACCAGTGCCGTCGCCACAGCTGAAGTACTCGGTCGGCCTGCTGGTCGACAACTGGTGCTTCTGTCCCGGTGGAAATGCCCGCCGGGCCGACACGTAGTTGTGGCATGCGAGTGCCTGCTGCTTGATCTTTGACTGGCAACTTGAACGTCGCGCTGACTCGCGGGCTGACTGCACCGCTGGCAAGAGCAGCCCGATCAGGACACCGATAATCGCGATGACGACGAGCAGTTCAACGAGCGTGAAGGCCTTGGTATGTCGTCTAGAGGGTTTCATAGAAAAAACTCCTGAATGAATCCAACGGAAATGATTTCAAGAAGCCAGTGCAGGGCCGTTTACTTCGTGATATCGAAATCAAACTTGTTGGCCCCGCCCGCCACGACGCTGGCCGTCCATCCCGAGGCATCCGCCTGCAGGTATCGCTTGGGAACCTGCGGGACGGTGCTGGCAGCGTCGCCCGGTGCCGGGGCCTTCAAAACCACCTCGCCGTCGATGACGACAGGCGTCGGCGTAAGATCCTGAACAGGCACCGTCAGGTACACACGGTGATTGCCAACGATTGCGCCCACATGCATGCCGGGACCACGTAACGAAAAGCTACCATCGGCCTGCACGACCCCCGTGCTCATCGGGCCGCTGGTTGCTTGCGACTCATCCGGCACAAAGTGAATCGTGCCCGCCGCCAGCGGCTGCCCATTGAAGGTCACCCGACCCGTGACCGGCGCAAACTCGGGTCCGGCCGCCTTGCTACATCCCAGGAGGGCCAGCAGCGACAGACAGGCGGCAAGGCCCCATGCGCATTCGTGAGACCGACGATGACAGAAAGACCACCCCACAGCGGACCCCAGGAATCCAGAAATTGGATGAATGAAAAGATACCCTACCGTGGGATAACCGCTGGAAACCATCCGCATTACGGTCCCGAGTAAGAAATTGCTTGTTCGGGGGTTTTCAAGAGAGAGGTTTGATCACGATGGGCGGCAGCCGAGATCCGCAAACCGTTGCCGCACTTCGACTTGCGGCTAGTTTCCTGGCCTGCCTCATGGCTGGGGCAGGGGAGCTGGGTGCTCAGGCCGCCGCCGGCACGGCCCCCTTCGATTCCGCTGGGAGGCACACCATCGAGCCGTTTCTCGCGGCCCATTGCCTCGAGTGCCACGCGGCCAAAGAACCTGCTGCCGGCGTGCGGCTCGACGATCTGCCATTTGAAGTCGACACAGTCGAGACAGCCGAGCGGTGGCAGAAAGTGCTCAATGCGTTGAACTCCGGCGAAATGCCCCCTGATGACAGGCCCCGCCCGGACGATTCGGCGAAGGCCGAAGTCTTGGCCGTACTCTCGCGGGCGATGGTGACTGCCCGTGCGGTGATCGGCGATGCCGGCCGCGTGTCGCTTGTGCGGCGGCTCAACCGCCGCGAATACCGCCACACCCTCCGCGACCTGCTCGGGATCGACATCGATGCCGCCGGGGTCGATACAAGCGGGCTCCCCGATGACACCGGGACAGCCGACTTCGACACGATCGGCTCCGGCCTCTTCATGTCGAGCGACCAGTTCGAGCAGTACCTCACGATTGGCCGAGCCGCGATCGAGGCGGCTGCCTCCGACTGGCCGCGGCCCGGCGACCTAAAACCGGAGCGGCATACCGCGCGACGGGAGGTTGAGATAGACGCCCAGAAAAAGATCGCAGGGCTCCTTAATGGCTACTTCCTCACCGGCTACCGCAAGGCGAAGGAATGGGAGGCATCGGGCGGCAAACCTGCCAGCGAGTTTGGCTTTCCCGATGAACATGAGGCCCGGTTTCGGATCCAGCAATACGAGAACCATGGCCCGTATCTGGAACGGTTTCTGAAGCTGCCCCACTCGGAGGCCGGCGCCTACCTCATGTATACGACCAACAACTACCACGACACCGAGCTGATTGCCGTGCCCGCGGATGCCCCGCCCGGCGACTACATTCTCCGCATGCGAGTCGGGGCGACCCTGGAAGCGCCGCCCCTACGTCGCTTTCTCGAGTGGGGCGTGCAGCCCACCAAGGGCGATGACGAGCAATCCGATTTCAGGTCGCTCGGCACGTTTCATGTCACTGGCACGATCGAAGAGCCACAGACGATCGAGATTCCGGTGAGAGTCACTGCCAACGGGCCCCGCACGTGGCGGGTCCGTGAGAAGCGTTTCAACGATGGCAAGGCGGATGGATTCCGCAATGGGCTGGCGAAGGCAGCGAATGGCGTCGGCCTCGACCATGCCCTCTGGATCGACTGGGTCGAGTGGGAAGGGCCCCTGCCGCGGTCGTCTCCATCGCCAATCCGCAGCCAGGTCTTCGACGGCCTCGCCAAGAAGGCTTCTGAAGAGGTCCTCGCCAAGACGATCCTGCGGCGGTTCGGCACGCTTGCCTTCCGCGGCGCCACACCGTCACCTGAGTTTCTCGACCGCCTCGTCGCCGTCTACCAAGCGAAACGTGAGATGGGCGCTCCGCCGATCGAAGCGATCCGCGAGCCGATGGCTGTGATTCTCGCGTCGCCCGGGTTTCTCTATCTGGCTGATCCGACCGCAGAGCGCGGCGATGCCACGGCCGATGAACCCTCCGCCGCCGGCACGGAAAGCCGCCGGCTTTCCGCCCGCGAACTGGCCACACGGCTTTCGTATTTCCTGTGGTCGGCACCACCCGATGAGGAACTTCTCGCGCTAGCCGCAGCCGACACACTCTCCAAGCCCGATGTTCTCGCCGCGCAGGTCGATCGGCTCCTGGCCGACGAACGGTCGCATGACTTCGCCGCCGGTTTCGCGCACCAGTGGCTCGGCCTCGATCGCCTCGATTTCTTTCGGTTCGACCATGAACTCTTTCCCGACTTCGACGAGGCCACCCGCGCGGCGGCGAAGCGCGAGGTCTACGAGACGTTCCACGCGCTCGTGAGCGACAACGTCGATGCACGGAGCCTGCTGCAGAGCGACTTTGTCGTCGTCAACGGCCTGATGGCCGCGTACTACGGCCTCGACGACGGCGGTAGCCCCGTGGTCGGCGACGAGTTCCGCATCGTGAAGCTGCCGCCCAATAGCCCGCGCGGTGGCCTGCTCGGCATGGCCGCAATCCTAGCCATGGGTAGCAACGGCGAGCGCACAAGCCCCGTGGAGCGCGGCGCCTGGGTGCTGCGGAAGCTCATCAACGACCCGCCCCCGCCAGCCCCGCCCAACGTCCCTCAGCTCACGCGCCTCGAAGGCCAGCAGATCACCACCCGGGAGCGGCTGCGAATGCACCAGGAGCAGGCCCAGTGCGCGCAGTGCCATCGCGTGATCGACCCGATCGGCTTCGGCCTGGAAAACTTCGACGCCGCCGGCCGCTGGCGGACCGAGGAGCATTTCTACGGCCGTGGCTGGGTGGTCGAGGGCAAACTGGCCGGCAAGGTCGTGAGAAAGTCGTGGCCGATCGATCCGTCGGGAGCGTTGTACGGCGGTCCGTCGTTTGGCGACTTTTTCCAACTCCGCACCGAAATCGCCGCGCGTCATGGCGATGCCTTCGTGCGCGGCCTGATCGAAAACCTCTACGCCTACGCGCTCGGCCGCCCCGTCAGCTTCGCCGACGGCGAAACGCTCGATGGCCTTCTCGCCGCGGCAAAGCGAGACGGCTACCGCCTCCGCGACATCCTCCACGCCATTGTGGCCACCACTGAGTTCCAAACGAAATGACCAGCTTCCCCACCACCCGCCGCACCCTCCTCAAAGCTGCCGGCAGCATGCTCGCGCTGCCCTTCCTCCCGTCGCTCGGCTGGCGGCGGGCCGCCGCGGCGGCGCCGGTAGCGCCGCCGAAGCGGATCGTCTTCCTCGGGTTTGGATGGGGCGTCACGAATGAGACATGGTTTCCCGACCGCAAGGCGACAGGGCGAGACTATGCGCTCCCGGCGGGCCTCGAGCCGCTCGAGCGGCACAAGGCTCGGTTCAGCGTCATCCAGGGCCTCTCGAACAGGTTCACGACGGAAGCCCACTGGGGCAGCACGTTCTGGCTCACCGGCGCCAACCGCTACGGCGAGCCGGGCAGAAGCTTTTCCAACTCAATCTCGGCAGACCAGGTGGCGGCGGGGGCATTTGGCGCTGCGACCCGGTTTGCCTCGCTCCAACTCGGCACGCTCGACGCCGCCAACTCGGGCCACGGCCCGGGCCTCTCGCTCGCCTGGGATTCCCGCGGTCGGCCACTCGCCGCGCTCGACACGCCGGTGGCCGTGTTTCATCGCCTCTTCTCGGGGGAGTCGCAATCGCTCGAGGAGCGGCAGACGCTCCTCGCTGCACAGCAGAGCGTGCTCGATGCCGTGCGGGCCGACGCGGCCCGCGTCCGCAAGGGCCTCTCGGCAGCCGACACCGACAAACTCGACGAATACCTCCAGTCGATCCGCGACATCGAGGTCAGGCTCGCCAAGGAAAAAGAGTGGCTCACCGTGCCGAAGCCACAGCCCGCCGGAGAGATCCGCGAGCCGGCCGAGAAGATAGCCGGCCACGACGAGATCAAGGTGATGTACGACCTTCTCGCGGCAGCCCTTCAGACCGACTCCACCCGCGTGATAACCTACCGCCAGCCGGTAGGGGCCTTGCTCACGGGCCTCGGCATCAATGTCGCCCCGCACGACATGAGCCACTATCAGCCCGGCGAGCGTATGCAGGCCTCGCAAAAGCGCGACGCCAAGCAGAGCGAACTCCTCGCCGGCCTGCTCGATCGCCTCGCATCGATCCGCGAAGCCGATGGCTCCTCGTTGCTTGACCACACGACCGTGGTCTACGGCAGCAACATCCGTTCGATTCATTACCTCGACAACTGCCCCACGCTCGTGGCCGGCGGTGGAGCAGCAATCCGGCTCGGGGAACACATCGTGCTCCCGGATCACACGCCGCTGGCCAACCTCTGGCTCACGCTCCTTCAGGGCTCGGGGGTCGACGTCCACGCCCACGGCGACTCGACCGGCCCGCTGGATGCACTGATCGCGTAACCGAGATCCGAAGGCATCCCGCCGGCTTGCGCCTGGCGGCTGGGTGGGGGAAGCCACTCACCCTCCCCAGCAAACATCCCGCGGGCTTGCGCCTGGCGGCTGGCCCTACGAAACCCTCGCCATCCTCGCCTCAGGTTTCTTTGCGAACATCCGTTCGCTCGCGTAAGCCAGCCCTCCAGGCGGGCAGTGCGTTCGATCTTACAGCACTCCAGCTAGCCCCGGGCGCGAGCCCGGGGGCCGGCGGCCGGGTGGGGAGACGACCT
>CAZODJ010000086.1:0-8444 GCA_964578555.1 uncultured Candidatus Kuenenia sp. | reverse complement strand
CCGCTCCGGATTCCGACGCCGACCTTGGAGAACGCAACCGCGTCTTCAAAGACAACGAGGTGAACAAAAGCCAGTCTTCCGTGGGGCTGCTCGTCCCCAACCTGGCCGGCTACGAGGCGGCCATGAACGTGGCCCCCGTGTATCCAGGCGAGTACCGGATGCGGTTATCGCTGTGGGGCTTCCAATGGAATCAGGGCCTGGTCGAGCCGGCGCCGGCGTCTCAGGCAGCCGTGCTTCGCGCCCACGAGGAGGGCAAGCAGCAGGATGGCGGCCGACTGCTGGCCACGTTGACGGCCCCGTCGCTTGCGGCCCGCGACCATGAAATCGTTGCCTGGCTCGATGCTCATGAGTCGATCGTGCTGGACCCGATCTCGATTCCCTGGCGTGGCCTGCAGGTGCTGCAGATCGGCGGCCGCACCGCCAAGCATGTCGGCCCTGGCGTCGCCCTCGATTGGTTCGAGATCGAGGGGCCGATCCACAAGTCGTGGCCGCCGGTGAGCCATCAGCGGCTGTTCGGCGACCTGCCGATCGCCGTCTGGCCGGCCGACGCCACCGCCGTGCCGCCGCTCCGGGAACCGGTCCGCAGCACACCCGGCTACTTTCCCAATCAACATGTCGACATCCCACCGCAGGAACGCAAGCCGCCGCTCGAAACCGTCCAGTCCACCGATCCTGAAAACAATGCCCGTCATCTGGTCGCCCGATTTCTGCCGCGGGCCTGGCGACGACTGATCGCATCGGATGAAGTGGGGCCCTACGTTGCTCTCGCGATCGAGCGATTGGCTGACGGCGACTGCTTTGAAGACGCCATGCGGCGTGTGTACGTGGCGGTGCTCACCTCGCCAGAGTTTTTATTTCTTCCCGCTGACATTCCTGACTCCACCGCGGCAGAAGCAACCGAAGCAAAGGCCGCACCCCTGGTCTCGCTCGCCACACGGCTTTCGTACTGGCTCTGGAATGGCCCGCCCGACGCAACGCTTCTGGCCGCAGCCCACGACGGCTCACTTGCCGAGCTGGCGGTGCTGCATGCCCAGATCGACCGACTGCTGGCCGACTCCAAGAGCGACCGCTTCATCGCCGACTTCCTCGACCAATGGCTCGAACTCGACCGCATCGATGAAACGACGCCCGACAGCCAACTCTACCCCGAGTTTTCCCCGCTGCTCCAGGAGGGCATGCTCACCGAGACGCGGGCTTTTCTGCGGGAGTTGATCGACCGAGATCTGCCGATCACGACGCTTATCGATGCTGACTTTGCGATGCTCACGCAGCGGCTGGCCGAGCATTACGGGATCACGGGCGTCGATGGCATCGAGGTCCGGCGGGTGCCGCTGCCGCCGGAGAGCCACCGCGGCGGCCTGCTCACGCAGGCGTCGATTCTCAAGCTCACCGCCAATGGCACGACCACGTCTCCTGTGAAGCGTGGCGTCTGGATCAACGATCGGCTGTTCGACTCGCCGCCGCCTCCCCCGCCGCCGGTACCGGCGGTCGAGCCCGACACCCGCGGCGCGACGACGATCCGGGAGCAGCTCGCGAAACATCGTTCCGACACGAGCTGCGCCGCCTGCCATGCGACGATCGACCCGCCCGGCTTCGCCCTCGAGAGCTTTGATCCTGTCGGTGGCTTTCGCGAGCGGTATCGGTCCATCGGTAAAGGAGACCTGCCGCCGGAGAAGGGCCAGACGAGCTGGCTTGTTCATTACAAGCTCGGGCTGCCGGTTGATCCGTCCGGCACGCTTCCCGATGGCCGCTCCTTCGGCAATATCGACGGCCTCAAGCAGATCCTGGCTGCTGATCCTGAGCGGCTCGCCCGTGCCTTCGTCACGCACCTCTCCCGCTACGCCACCGGCACCGACCCGAGCTTCGCCGACCGCCGCATGATTGACGAAATCGTGCGGCACGCGGCAGCGACGCGATATGGCCTCCGCTCCCTGATCCACGCCCTCGCCGAAAGCCCGCTCTTCAACGAAACTGAGTGACGGGTTCCCGACCCGGATTTTTCGTCGGGAAAGGATGCACAGTGGTTTCGGGCATGCGTTCTTCAAGACTTCTCACCAGGCAGCCACTGGCTGGCATGGGGGCATGGTCGGTCATTGCGTTGGGAACGCACTGCCTCTTTGGGCCCCATGTGGCCTGGGCCGAGGTCTACGTCACGGGCGTCTCGGTCGATGGCCGCTCGCTGCCAATTTCCGCTGAGGCCCCGACACGCAATAAAGAGCCCACGGTCCGTTTCACCTCCACGGTGGGGCAGGTCACGTTCACCTTTGAGGGTGAGGCCGACACGCCTGCCGTGACTATTGGGGGAGCGATGCCTGCCGACGCCTTGCCCCCGCCTCGCGGCACGCGGCTGCGGTTTCGGCTCGATGGGCATGACGCCGACTGGCGGGACCGGCCAGCCCGAGGCCGCGTCATCCTGTGGTTTGTCGACCACGAGGGCAACGCGGTCGGAAGTACGGAGACCGCCCTCCCAGGCCAAACGGTTGGCTGGCTGGGCAGCCCGGAAGGTTCGCCGCTGAGGCCGTATTCGTTCTCCGCAACTGCCCCACCATTGGCGACTCGCGTGATGGCAAATTTTATTTCTGGCTATGAGGAGGTGGTCGGCACGATGGGCATCAGCGACGTGACGATCACGATCACATCGCCTGATGCCGCTGCGGCGGAATACCCGGTGCCGATCGGTGGGATCGATGAGGTTTCCCATCCGCTATCGACGCCGGCAGGCTGGGGCCGTGCTGGTTCTCGCGGTGAATTGAGTCGCATGGCTGGCCGTACGGCAGGAGGCGATGGCCCGCTGCTCACCATCATCGACGATGACCCGCAGCAGTACGGTGCCTGGGCGCTGACCAAGGGCGCCGCAACGCAGCCGGGCGACACCGCAACTGTGTCGTGGCGGGCCAATCACTCGTTCGGTAAAGGCGGCCCGCTTCAGACCTCATATGCCAGCCTGTCGCCGGGTGAGTATCGGTTTCGTGTGGCGGCCTGCTTTCCCGGCGGTCAGCCAACTGGTGCCGAGGCGAGCGTGCGGGTTGTCGTCGTCCCACCGTGGTACCAGCGGGCGGATGTCTGGCTGGCGAGCGGCATCATGGCGGTCGCCGGAGCCGCGCTGGCAGCCCGCCAGATCTCGCTCCAGCGGCTCCGCCGGCGGCTCGACGCCGTCGAGCGAGAGCATGCCCTGGAGCGGGAGCGGGCCCGCATCGCCCGGGATCTTCACGATGAAATTGGCGCCGGCCTCACGGAGATCGCGATGCAAACAGCCTGGCTGCGGCGGGATGTAGCGGAATCTGCACTGCCGGAAACCGTCGCCCGGGCTGACAAGGCCTGTCAGGCCGCGATCGACCTTACCCGCAGCGTCGACGCGATCGTGTGGGCGGTCAATCCCGTCAATGACACACTTGATCGCTTCGTCTCGTATCTCACGCAGACCACCGAGCAGTTCACCGATGCGGCGGGGCTGGCCGTGCGATTCGATGTGCCGGCCCGCCTGCCGGCAGTGCCACTGCCGGGGCCGGTGCGGCATAGCCTCTTTCTCATCGTCCGAGAGGCGGTCAACAACGCGGTGAAACACGCGCAGTGCCAACTGATCCGGCTGTCGGTGCAGCTTGACCGCAATAACTTGCTCACGATCGTGGTCGAGGATGACGGCCGTGGCTTCGCGCCTGCTGCCGCGCTTCATCCCGGCCTCGGGCTTGAGAGCATGCAGCAGCGTGCCGCAGATCTCCGCGGCACACTCACGATCTCTCCGCAGCCCGCCGGCGGCACCCGCGTGGCGATTGCGATCTCGGTGCCGACCAGCCCCCCCGGTTGACTGCCTCAAGCTTTGGCGGCATGATCGAAATACTGAACGCACTTCCACGTTGGAGACTTGCAATGCTTTTCGAAACGATTCGGACGCGGCTTGCGGCTCGCCCATTCATGCCGTTTTGTGTGGTCACATCGAGTGGCGATAGTTACGCCGTTCGCCACCCGGAAATGGCCGTCGCGACGAAGGCCGAGTTGGCGATTGCCCTGCCCGATGCCGACGGCACCCCCTCTCGCCTGCAGATCCTCTCGACACTCCACGTGACGGCACTCGAGCCGCTCGACGCAACACCCGCGGCCTGAGCAGCTCGACGGAGATCGAAGCGTGGCAATTTTTTCCACCGCAAGCGGCCGACGTGTTGCGGGTCGGGGAACTATGCGACACTGAGCTCGTGACCCGTGAAAAAAAGACCGTCGTCATTCGTGTCGCTGTCGTGGAGGATGATCCGCGGCTGCGGCGGACGTGTGCCGATGTCTTGGCAAGTGACTCCGGTTTTGAATGTGTCGGCACATTTCGAACTGGGGCCGAGGCCATTGCGGGGATTCCGCCGCTCAAGCCCGATGTTGTGCTCATGGATGTCAACCTGCCCGACACGACGGGTGTCGAGTGCGTCCGAGAGATCGCTCCGCAGCTTCCGGCCACACAGATCCTGATGGTCACGGTCTATCAAGACCCTGACACGACGTTTCAGGCCCTCGCGGCGGGGGCCCACGGCTATCTCGTGAAGCCCGTGCTGCCGGAGCGGCTCTTGGAGGCGATCCGGGAAGTCCGCGCTGGCGGCGTGCCGATGAGCCGCACGATTGCCCGGAAGGTGATCGAGCGATTCCGTGGCGAAGAGGCGCACCCGGCCGCCGCGGCCGAACGGCCGGCCGCCGTGCCACATGGCGACGATCTTGCTCCCCGCGAGCGCCAGGTGCTCGAGTTCCTCGTGCAGGGTCTTTCCTACAAGGAGATCGCCGGCGAGTTGGGGATCTCGTCATCCACGGTCGGCACCTACGTGCAGCGAATCTACGAGAAACTCCACGTCTCCAGCCGCCGCGAAATCATGGCCCTTCACCGGGCCGCAGCGGACGACAGGCATTCCTGACGGCGGTCGCCTTGCCCCATTCGTAGACAAAAGTGCGACAGGAAACGGCCAGGTACTACGGATAAATTCTTTACGGGGTTTCGGTCAGCTAAGAAGTACCTTGGTCTAGTGGCTTTCCCGGGAGGGCATTCAATGCGGTCTTCGAAAGATCATGCGTCCGTGTTTCATCGGGCTGCCTTCACGCTTGTCGAGTTGCTTGTGGTAATAGCCATCATCGGCGTGCTCATTGGGCTGCTGCTGCCGGCCGTGCAGGCGGCTCGGGAAGCCGGGCGTCGCATCGCCTGCTCCAACAAGATGAAGCAGTTGGGACTCGCCCTCCACGGCCTGGTCGACGTAAAAGGCAAGCTGCCTGTGGCGGCTGATGTCTATCCCGAGACGACAGGCTGTTCAGTCGGCGGTTACTGGGGACCAGCTCCATACAAGAACTGGAATGTTGATGTGATGCCGTTCATTGAACTGCAGGACGTCTATGACCGATACGACTTCAGCGCCGGAATGAACGCCCAGAGCTTTTTCCGCGACATTCCCTACGCCTTTCAGGCCTGCCCCAGTTGCCCTTCCTCGTCGTCACTACTGCCGACGGTGACGGGCGCCTCTGGTGAAGCCAAGTGGTTCTCCTATTTCGGCCCTGGCTCGAAGTCAGCCCCGGCCTGTTACGCCCCGTCAGCGGGGCCGCAGGGACGCTCTGGAGTGGTTGGAGATTGTGCTGCCGCCGGCAGTCCCTCGTACTGCAATACCTTTCAGGCAACCACGATTAATGGCGTTGCCTGTCCGAGTTGGGCCTGGCATGCCTTCAAAGTGCCGGTGATGAATCAGGGAATGTTTGGTCTCGCGAGCGGGTATCAAGCCACGCTCAAGGAGGCGACCGACGGCCTCTCCAAAACATTCCTCCTGGCCGAGCGGCGCCCCGAACTCAGCAGCCATGCCGGGCTCATCGGCTTCGACGGAGTCGCTATCACGACTCATTTTCGCATCAACAGCACTTCTTTGAGCCTCACGACCGATTCATACTACAACAGCATAATCGCGGCCAGCAACCATCCTGGCGGAACGCATTTCTGCATGGCCGACGGGGCCGTTGTCTTCCTGGCCGAGACAATGGATTTTCAGACGTACAATCACCTCGGCAACAAGGCCGACGGCCAAGTCGCGAGCGTGCCGTGATCACCATGCCACCGTGTGTATTCCGGCTTATGCTGCCCATCGTGGTGGTACTGATTACCGGGTGCGGCTCGAAGGCACCTCCGGACACGATCTGGATTACCGGCACCGTGGCTCACCAAGGTTCGCCTCTCCCGGAAGGCGTGATCCATTTTGTGCCGCCACAAAATTCGGCACAGGGAGGCGGCGGCGCCACCCGAATTACCAATGGTCGTTTCGGCCTCTATCTCCAGCCAGGCAAGTATGGCTTGGCCATCCTTTCGCCACAGGGTGTTGAGGAGATCGATCCAAAAACAGGTCGTCTGATTCCGCCTCCGAGCCGCATTTCCCTGGACTATGGTTCCGTCACCACGTCTGGACTGGAAGCCGCGGTTGACGAAGCTCACCGCCGGGTTGATCTCCGTCTCGACCGGTGAATCCGAGTGGCCTGGCAGAAGTGGGTCAGTTCTTTGCCTCGCCCGCTGATCGGTTCAGCCGTGGCGTAGACAATTTTCCGACGCGACCTGCTGGGCTGCGGCGGTAGCATCAGCGAGCGATGGAACGGCCTCACCCATGGAGCCTTGCAATCGTGCGCTGAATTTTGATCACGACGGCCCTTGTGTTGCTGGGGACAGCAGCGTCCGCCGCCGAGCCCGGCGGCCCCGCCCGGCCCAACATTCTGTTTCTCGTGGCCGATGATCTCGCCACTCGGCTCGGCTGCTACGGCGACTCGGCCGCGATCACCCCCAACCTCGACCGACTCGCCGCCTCGGGTGTGGTCTTCACCCATGCCTACTGCCAGGGAGTCGTCTGCACGCCAAGCCGCACCTCCTTCATGCTCGGTCGCAACAACGCCCATGCCCACGCCAACTCGTTCCTCGACAACCCGAAACTGATGACGCTTGGCCGCTGGTTTCGCGAGCACGGCTACCAGACGTTTTCCGTCGGCAAGATCGACCATACTGACGAATACACCGACCCCAAGGCATGGGACATCCGCCACAACCGGGCCGACGTGAAGCCACCGCGACAACTCGGTCGGCGAACCAAACTCCTGGAAGACCTGCCGCAGCCCGACGGTAGCCGGCTCGGTCGACAGGTCTCGCACGTTGGGATCGCGGACTCCGCCGACCAGCTCCATGATTGGGCCGTCGCCGAGCGAGCAATCCAGTTTCTCGATACGGAGCGCGACGCTTCGAAGCCGTTCTTCGCGGCGGTCGGCTTCCACACGCCGCACGGACCGCTGGATTCGACGCGAGCCGCGTACGAGGCCCACGATCCAGAGAAGTTCACGCTCGAACACCTGCCAGCTGATGCAACCCCCTTACCGCTGAAATCGCTCCTCCAGGAGCCGGGCTTGGCGACCAGCGAGCCGCTGCAGCGTGAGGCGACCCGGGCCTACTACGCCGCCGTGACGATGCTCGATGAGCAGATCGGCCGACTGCTCGGTCATCTGGAGGCCAAAGGGCTGGCCGACAACACCGTCATCGTGTTTACCGCCGACCACGGCTACCATCTCGGCTGGCGGGGCCAATGGTGCAAGCATTCCATCGACGAGCAGGTGCTGCGGGTGCCTCTCATCGTGCGTTCGCCACAGTCGGCCACCCACGCGCGGGCGGAAGGCATCGTGGAACTCATCGATCTGTTTCCCACGTTTTGCGATCTTGCCGCGATCCCCGCCGCTGAGTCGCTCGACGGCCGAAGCTTCGTGCCCCTCCTGAAAGACCCAACCGAGTCGGGAAAACCGGGGTCGTTTTGCCGTGGGGCCAACGGTCGCACCGTGCGCACGATGCGGTGGCGGTACATCGAGCGAGGCGATGGTTCACACGAACTCTACGACCACGACCATGACCCCGCCGAATATCACAATGTGGCTGATCGGCCGGAGCACGCGACGGTGATCAGCGACCATGCGGCACTTCTGGAGCGAGAGTTGGGGCCACGAAAGCCCGCGCCGAAAGCCGCTCCACGAGGCTCGTTCTGAACGCCCGGGCCCGCCGCACGCGGGCACGGGGAGGAAGTCGGCGTCCGGCCCGAGGCAATCACTGGCCCGGCCTTCAAGTTCGTCAGCGGCGGCGACTATTATAGTTGCCTCGCCCGTGAACCTTCCCGCTGGCCACGCGGCGCCACGAAATCGCCATCCTTTGGAGAACGTCGGATGACCATTCCTCGAATTCCTTCTCTTCCCACGCTCGTTGCGGCGACAATCGCTCTCACTGCCGCAACCGTGTGCCAGGCCAAGCCCAGCGGTCACCCGGCCTACACCGACCCAGCGCAGACCGATGCCGACTTCATCTTCCAGGGTGAATATGCCGGCAATCTCACGATCGACGGCCAGCCGCTCGCGATGGGCGTGCAGGTGGTGGCGCTCGGCGACGGTGCCTTCGACGCGGTCGGCTACCCCGGCGGCCTGCCGGG
>CAZODJ010000085.1:0-8454 GCA_964578555.1 uncultured Candidatus Kuenenia sp. | reverse complement strand
GCATCTTCTTCTCGTACGACCGGCTGTACTGGGGCATCACGGTGCCGCGAACGACACCGGTGGGCGAATCGGCAGAAGGCCTGTATCTCATTCCGTTTCAGCCGATCTCTCCGCAAACCATCGTACAGCTGAACAATGCCAACATTCAGGCCACGCTCACCTCGGGATCGAGCGCCGGCGGGAATAGCCTGATCGGAGGCGTCTACACGTTTGGCAGCGATCCGCTGCAGCTCGATCTCGACACCAGCTGGATGATGACGAAAATGGGCTGGGGAGATCGTTACGAGGGCGGGTGGATCTACGATGATCGAGGCGTGGCACTCAGTTATTTCACTGTAGGCCAACAACAGGAATTCAAGACACTCAGTGAATTCGCCGCATCTTCTCCGACTCAGGAGTTCACACAGGAGGGAACGACGGGCGGCGGCACTGGTGGCGGTGGAGGTGGCGTAGGCAACGTCAACCAGGCACTCGTCACGACGACGATCACGTCCGAAAGTCCCCCTCCCGACCATATCATCGCCCAGAAACTGACCCAGGAGAACAGCGTCGAAATCCAGAGCGCAAGCGCCGCCCTCATCGTCCGGCGGGACTTGGGGAAACGCGGCAGCGGCACGACGGCCCGCTTCGGGCTGGGACCACGCTTCGTGCAGTTCGCCGAACGCTACAAGCTGGGCTATGAGAGTAATCAGTATGCGTTCAACATCGGCGGCACCGCGGGTGGCACGGGAGGCACCACCGGTGGCACGACCGGAGGGACGGGCGGAACGACTGGCGGCACTGGCGGCACTGGCGGGACCGGCGGTACGGCGGGCGGCACCGGCGGTACGCTCACGACGAACACCGGCGCGGCTGGCGGTGGAAACATCGATGAGATTTTCGGGAGTGGTCCGGCTGGCGACATCCTCGGCATCACGGGCGTGGACACGCTGACCGGTCAGGGGCTGGGGTCACCACTGCAGACCGGAATGTGGGACACATACACCAGCAACAACATGGTCGGACCCGAGATCTCGCTCTACTTGGAAGCTGAGCGCGGCCGCTGGCTCTTCTCGAGCGACCTCAAGTTCACCGCCGGTTTCAACTGGCAGAACAATATCTACAAGGGTTCGAATTTTCCGGCGTCCCTCGGTGCCGACTACCTGCGAGCGACGTTCTCGCCCTCGACGACGTTCACGGCCGGTGGCACCACCACAGGAACGGGGACCGGCGCTGACACCCCCACCACACTCACGGCCCCGCCACTCTTTCTACAGATCTACGGCATCGGCCAAGAAAATGCGAAAAATTCGGCTGAACACCAGTTCGTGTTTTCACCCATCGGCGAGTGGCGGCTCGGGGCTCAATTCCGTGTCAGCAAGGCGATCAACCTCAACTTCGGCTACACAGGCATGTGGCTGGGAGCGATCGCCAGAGCCTCTTCGAACACAGGTTACGTGACCGAGGAAAAGAGGACCACGTTCGCGGCTCCGCAGAATCCGGCCCAGCCGGCCAGTGCCACGAACCCGTGGGTCGTAAAGACGACGGGTCCGAGCCCGGGGAACATGCCGACGATGACGAACGCCCAGGGGCAAGAGGTCCCGAATCCGTACTACGTGCCGAATCCCCGGTTTACCGGCATCGGAGCGGCGAATGGTGGCAACGAGTACGTCTTCACCAACGGCATCGACTTCGGCCTCGAGGTGAAGTTTTAGGCCGTCGCCATCCACTCGGCAGTCGTCCCGCGGATGCGGGCCAGCTTCTCCAGCCGCGAGCGGAGCGGTTCCCAAAACGTCGCCTCGCCAACCTGCTCAACCTGGCCCGGAAAGGCCACCGGCAGGCCCTTGTCGTCCACCTGCACAAAGCCGAACAGGCCGTCCATCCAGGGCAGCGTGTGACCGGCCAGCGGCATGCCGACCACGCCCACGACGAGATACGCCTGCCGCACGTCGATCACCGCCCCGCGGATCTCGACGAGGGATCCGACCGGCACGCTGCGGCGGCATTCAATGCTCAGCACTCGCCGGAGCATGAGATTGGCCTGGGGGCCCACCGCCCGGCTGGCCGCCGCATAGGCCGCCTCCAGGCCGTAACGGAGCAGGCTGCCGGCATAGAGCGTGCCATGGTGGTTGGCATCGGCCGGCAGCACGAGACGATGGCTCGTGATCTCTGTGCCGGTACCGGGAGGGGCCGAAGACTCGTCCTGCATAGCCGGTTTATAGCAAACCGCTACGCCACCGACACCGGCTTCCGATTTCGGCCCGGGCCCTCCGCATAGCCCGGATCGATCTTCGCCAGCTCCTCGGCCACCGCGGCCACCGTCCGCCGAATCTGGTCGTTCGTATGCTGCGAGGTGATGAAGAACCGGAGGCGGGCCGCTTTCTCCTCGACCGCCGGGTAGAGGATCGGCTGCACGTTGATGCCGCGCGTAAAGAGGGCACGCGACAGCCTCAGGCTGTTGATGGAACTGCCAAGAATCACGGGCACCACGCCCGACCCGCCCGAGTCGCCGGTATTGAGGCCGGCCTCGGCGGCCAACTCGAGGAACAGCTTCGCATTGGCCTGCAGCTGCGCCACCCGCTGTGGCTCCCGCTCGAGTACCCGCAGGGCGGCCAGCGCCGCACCTGCCGCCGCCGGCGGCAGGCCGATCGAGTAGACGAAGCCCGGCACCGTGTATTTCAGCCAGCGGATGAGCGTCTTCGAGCCGGCGATGTAGCCGCCACAGCTACCGAAGGCCTTGGAGAGCGTTCCCATCCAGAGGTCGACGTCGGCCGGGTTCACGCCGAAGTGCTCACCGATGCCGCGGCCCCGCGCACCCATCACGCCGATCGAATGGGCCTCGTCGACCATGAGCAGGGCCTTGTGCCGCTTGGCGAGGCCGATGAACTCCGGCACGTTGGAGTAGTCGCCATCCATGCTGTAGATCGCCTCGACGACCACGAGCACGCGGCGGTATTGGCTGCGGATTTGGGCCAGTAGTTTCTCCGCCGCCTGGAAGTCGTTGTGCGGAAACGGGCGCCGCCGAGCCCCGGAGAGGATCGCCCCCTGGAGGATGCTGTTGTGGGCCAGCGCGTCGTGAAAGACGAGGTCGCCGGGGCCCACGACGTGTCCGATCACGGTCTCGTTGGTGGCATGGCCGCCTACGAACGTGACCGCGTCTTCCGTGCCGACGAGCTTGGCGATCTCCCGCTCGAGTTCCTGGTGGATCGTCTTCTCGCCCGACACGAGCCGGCTGGCTGACACGCTCGTGCCAAACTTGTCGACGGCCCCCTTCGCCGCCGCAGTCACCTGCGGGTCACCCGACATGCCGAGATAGTTGTAGCTCGCCCAGCTCACCATCTCGCGGCCGCCGATGATCGTGCGGTCGTTGGTGAGCCCCTCGTGGACACTGAAGTAGGGATCGTCAAGACCGGCGTCGCGCACCATCGCGAAGTTTTGCTCAAGCGCTCGCACCTCGGGAAACTCTTCGATCCGATAGGCATCCGGAGGAATTTCCGCCACCACGCGGGCCGCCTTGATTTCGGGCCGACGGTCGGCCGGCATGTGGTCGAGGATCGCCTCGGCCACCTCGCGGCAGGTCTCGATTTGGGGGAGCACCTGCTCCGGGAACCGTGCTCCAAACGCCTCTTCGAGGCTCGCCACGATCTCCATGCGTTCGAGCGAGTCGAGGCCCAGCTCCACGATGTTGGTGTCGAGCGTGAGGTTGCCGGCCCGCTCCTTGGCGATTCGCCGCACGTGTTCGTAGACCGTCTGCACGATCTCCTGCGGCAGTTCACGGTCGGGGCGATGAACCCGGGACGTGTCTCCGACAGGACGCTGGCGGGCCAGCCGTGGCGTCTGCGCCGTCGGTGCCGCCGGCTCGGCCGCCGCCAGCCATCCGACATGCTGGGCGACGACCTCGAGACTGCCGTCGAGAAACTGCTGCCTGCAGGCATGCCGCTGAATCTTGCCGCTGGAGGTCTTGGGCACGCTGTTGGGCCGCACGCAGACGATCGCCTCGACGGCCACCTCCTGCTCCATCGCCAGCCGCCGGCGAATCGCCTCGAAGGCGGAAGAGATCTCGTGCGGCTCGCGACGGCCCCGCTCCAGTTCGGCCACCACGACCACCCGCTCCCGCCCCTCGACCTCGACGGCAAACGCCGCGATCGATCCGGCCCGCACCAGCGGGGTGGCCTCGGCCACGGCGTGCTCGATGTCCTGCGGATAGTGGTTGCGGCCGCGGATGATGATCAGGTCTTTGAGCCGCCCGGTGACGAAGAGTTCGCCGTTGTCGAAGAAGCCCAGGTCGCCGGTCCGCATGTAGGGACCGGGGTTGGGCCGCCAGCGGGTCACGCTGCCGGTGCCAGCCTGGGCATCGGCCTGGGCGAGCATCGCGCCAAACGTGGCCGCCGTCTCCTCGGGGCGATTCCAGTAGCCCTGGGCGACACTCGGACCACTCACCCAGATCTCACCGATCCGACCGGGCGGGAGAGACTCGCAGGTCTGCGGATCGACGATGTGCACATCCTGGCCATCCAGTTCGCGGCCACTCCCCACCAGCCGGCGGGCAATGACGGCATTGTCGGGAGCCCCCACGGCGGTGCCCGTCTCGATCGACGTGGCATCGAACGTGCGGATCACGGGGGGCTCGAACTTCATGCCCCCGGTCACCATGAGTGTGCTCTCGGCGAGACCGTAGCAGGGATAGAAGGCCTCGCGACGGAAGCCGCTCACGGCGAAAGCCTCGCAGAAGGCGTCGATCGTCTCGGCCCGCACCGGCTCAGCCCCATTGAAGGCCAGCGACCAACTGGAGAGATCGAGCGCCGCCCGTTGCTCGGGCGTCGTCTTCCGCACGCAGAGTTCGTAGGCGAAGTTTGGCCCGCCGCTGATCGTGGCCCGGTAGCGGGAGATCGCCTGCAGCCAACGCAACGGCTTCTGGAGGAAGGCCACCGGCGACATGATGACGTTGAACTTGCCACCGTAGAGCGGCACGAGGATTCCGCCAATCAGCCCCATGTCATGGAAGCTCGGCAGCCAAAACACGCCCGATTGGCTCCGCGTGATCTCGAAGGCCTGCATGATCCGCAGCGAGTTGTGCAGCAGGTTTTCGTGCGACAGCATCACACCCTTCGGCGTGCCGGTGGAGCCGCTCGTGTATTGCAGGAAGGCGAGGGTCTCGCCGTCGATGTCAGGCCGCTGCCAGCGGTCGGCCCAGGTCGGCTCCAGTTCGCTGTCGACCTTCCAAATCAGGTGCTCGAGGCTCGGGGCGGAGGCCCGGAGGGTGTCGAAACGGTCGAGCACGTCGCGGGTCGTGAGAGCCACCGCGGCATCCGCGTCGGCGGCGATTGCCTCGATCCGTTCCACCGAACGGTTTTTCCGCGGCGGATAGGCCGGCACGGCGATCGCCCCGCCGTAGAGACACCCCATGAAAGCGGCGATGAAGTCGAGGCCCGACGGATAGAGCAGGAGAACCCGCTTGCCTGCCATTCCTTCACTCACCAACCACGCCCCCACGGCCCGCGCCTTCCGGTCGAGTTCGGCGTAGGTGATGTTGAGCTCTTCGGCTTCCCCATCGACAAGAAACGTAAAAGCCCGGTCATGGGGCCTGTAGGCGGCCCGCTGCCTGAGCAGGTCGACGATGGTAGGTGCGATCGAGGCTTCGGTGGAGGGTACTGGATTCACGATCACGCAGCCCTGGGATGGGGTAACCTCAGGGACTTCGGCAGGTTCCTCGGGCCCACGCCAGAGTCTACCCACGGGCACCAGACAACCGGAAGTTTCGGTTTTTCCTCGGGTTTCCCCGCCGCTTTTTCGAGGTCAGGACCGCTCCGGTCATGCCGCCTGTGCGGGTCTTGCGGCACACGCTCCCGACACCCATCGCGCAGCGGCGTTTCCTGGCCCCGGGTCATTCACGAGCCAGCTTCTCGAAAAACAACCGCTCCAGATCGACGAACCGGTCCGGCGGAATGTCTTCGGCGCGAATCGTGGCGTCGAATCCAAACGCCGCATAGACCGCCTCCACCGCTTCGACCGCGGCGGCCTGCTGCCTTCCACCCGCCAAGCGGATGAGCACGCCTCGCAACACCTTCCGACGATGGCAGAAGATGTCGCGAACGAAGCCATGGAACCGCTCGAGGTCGGCGACCCGCCCGCGGCGATCGGGTTCGAGGTCGAGGCGGACGATCGCAGAATCGACCTTCGGCCGTGGCCAGAAGACACTCGGTGGCAAGACGCGGACGATCTCCGACCGGCACTGGCTCCCGATCCAGACCGAGAGCGCGTTGTAAGAGTGCGAGCCGGCCGCCGCGGTCATCCGCTCGGCCATCTCCCGCTGAACGGTCACGGTCGCCGAGTCGAAAGGGCAGGGCAGGGCGAGCAGATTGGAGATCACCGGCGTGGCGACACAGTATGGAAGGTTCGCGACGAGGAGCAATCTGCCCTGCGGACAGGCGGCACGAGCCTCCTCGATCGCGGTGATCACCTCCGGCGCCAGCCGATGCTTGCCGGCGAGGACATCCGCTTCGACGAGCCGCACGTTTTCACACTCGATCACACGCTCGCGAGCCAATTGGGCCAGCCGTGGATCGATCTCGACGGTGACCACGCGGCCGGCAGTCCGCGCCAGTCGCTCAGTGAGGGCACCCGTGCCCGCCCCCACCTCGAGCACGACGTCGGCCGGTGTCACGCCGGCGGTTCGTTCCAGCAGATCGAGCAGGTTCAAGTCGACGAGAAAGTTTTGTCCGCGGCGGGCATCGATCGTGAACCCGACCTGCTTGAACAGATCCTTCAGGTAGGCCGTGGTCTGCCGCGCCGGCGGCGTCGATGATCGCTCTGTCGTGTCCGTCATGCCGATCCCTCCCGGGCGGTGAGCCAGCGGGCAACGTACTTGAAGACGAGGTCGGTCTCGAGATTCACCGCATCTCCCTCAGCAAGGGAGCCGAGCGTGGTGTGGGCGAGCGTGTGGGGAATGAGCGCCACACTGAAGGCGGTGGGCGTCACCTCGCAGACCGTCAGGCTCACGCCGTCGATCGCGACGGAGCCCTTGGAAGCCATCTGGCCGAGCAGGGCAGGGGGAGCCGAAAAAAAACAGGTGAGCCAGTCACCATCCTGCCGCCGCGATTCGAGCCGGCCGAAGCCGTCGACATGACCGGTGACGAGATGGCCACCGAGCCGGTCGGAGAGCCGCAGCGAACGTTCGAGGTTGACCGCATCGCCTGGCTGTAGGCCACCGAGCGTGGTGCGGCTGAGCGTTTCCGGGCCGGCCTGGAATTCGATCCGCGGCCCGTCGAGCCGAACCACCGACAGGCAGCAGCCGCTGGTGCAGATGCTCTCGCCAAGCGCGGCCCCTGCCGCGATGTTCGCCGCCTCGATCACCAACCGCTTGCCCGGAGGCTCGTCGACCACGGCGGCCACGCGTCCGAGCGATTCCACAAGTCCGGTAAACATCGTGAGCAATCCGTGAGGCTCTTTCGGGCACGTGAGAGGATGATGTCGAGGATAGCCGTCGCGGGCGGCTCCAACCACGCACTTGCGTGTCTCCCGGGGGTTGGCACAATTGCCGTCACATACCCGACCGAATTCCCCCACCTGACTTTCCCCGAAAGGCCTCGCCCATGTCCACGATCGTCGACATTCACGCCCGCCAGATCCTCGACAGCCGGGGCAATCCCACGATCGAGGTCGACGTGACCCTCGCCGATGGGGCCTTCGGCCGCGCCGCGGTGCCCTCCGGTGCCAGCACCGGTGCCCACGAGGCCTGGGAGAAGCGGGACGGCGACAAGGGCGCCTACCTCGGCAAGGGCGTGTTGCAGGCGGTGGAGAATGTCAACACGCAGATCGCCGAGGAACTCGAAGGCTGCGACGCCCTCGACCAGACGGCGATCGACGAGCGGATGCTCGAACTCGACGGCACGCCCAACAAGAAGAACCTCGGCGCCAACGCGATCCTCGGGGTGTCGATGGCGGTTGCCCATGCGGCAGCCGAGCACTGCGGCCTTCCGCTTTACCGCTACCTCGGCGGCGCGACCGCCCGGATTCTGCCCGCGCCGATGATGAACATCATCAACGGCGGCGCCCATGCCGACAATCCGCTCGACGTGCAGGAATTCATGGTGATGCCGTTGGGCTTCGATACGTTCGGCGACGCTCTGCGGGCCGGCGTGGAGACCTTCCACGCGCTGAAGAAGGTGCTCAAGGACAAGAAACTCGCCACGGCCGTCGGCGACGAAGGGGGATTCGCCCCGCATATTGGCACCTGTGCCGAGGCGCTCGAGGTGATCCTCGCCGCGATCGGCAACGCCGGCTACGAGCCGGGCAGGCAGATCAGCATCGCGCTCGACGTGGCCGCGACGGAGTTGTACGACGCCAAGGGGGGCACCTACACGATCGAGGGCAAGACGCTCGACTCGGCCGGCATGGTCGACTTCTTCGCGAACCTTGCGGGCAAGTATCCGATCGTGTCGATCGAGGACGGCTGCTCGGAGGACGACTGGAAGG
>CAZODJ010000084.1:6511-8715 GCA_964578555.1 uncultured Candidatus Kuenenia sp. | reverse complement strand
CGGGTTTCTTGGCGACCCTCCGGTCGCTCTCGTAAGCCCGCCCTCCAGGCGGGCATCGCCATCCTCCAGCCAGCTCCGGGCGCGAGCCCGGGGGCCTGCAGCAACGCCGGGTCACTTTTGGTGAGCCGGCCGTGGTAAACTTTCTGACTCTGGCGAGCGACGCGGAGTTACCACCCCATGTTTCGATGGCTGCAAGGGATCAAGCCCGGATCGCGGCCCGCGATCAATGCGTCGACCTGGAAAGTCGTCGACCGCATCGAGGCGTTGGCTCCCGAAATGGAAGCCCTCGACGATGTCGCGCTCAAACGGCTCGGACGATCGCTGTCCTACCGAGCCAAGGCCGGGGAGCCGGCCGACAGCCTCATCATCGATGCCTTCGCCGCCACCCGCGAAGCCGGCCGCCGGCGGCTCGGCATGCGACACTACGACGTGCAATTGCTCGCCGGCACAGCGCTTGTGCACGGTGCCATCGTCGAAATGCAGACGGGCGAAGGCAAGACACTCGTCGCCACACTGCCGCTGGTGCTCTATGCCCTCGCCGGCAAGGGTGCCCACCTCGCCACGGTAAACGACTACCTGGCCCGCCGTGATGCCGAGTGGATGACACCGATCTTCGAGGCACTCGGCATGACAGTGGGCATCGTCGAGTCCCAGATGGATTTTGACACGCGTCGGAAGGCCTACGCATGCGACGTCACCTATGGCACGGCCAAGGAGTTCGGCTTCGACTTCCTCAAGGACCGCCTGATGAACCGAGAGATCGTCGAGGGCCGCGGTGACCTCGGGGCAATGCTCACCGGCCGAGATGGTGCCGGCGGTCCGAAACTGATGCAACGCCCCTACTGGTTCGCGCTGGTCGACGAGGCCGACAACGTGCTCATCGACGAAGCCCGCACACCGTTGATCATCGCCTCGCCACCGGGAGAAGCCCAGGCCGCCGAACAGGCGTTGTTTCGGTTTGCGGCTGCTGCGGCAGAGCGACTCGAGGCAAACGAAGACTTCGAGTCGGACGTGCAAAAACAGACCTGCGAACTGCTCGGCCGCGGCCGCAGTCGCGTGCGGGCCTTCGACCGCCCTCCCGAACTGGAGGCCACCAGCCTGCTGGCGATCTACGACGCCGTCGAGCGAGCCCTCAAGGCCAAAACCTTCTACACGCTCGATCGGCAATACGTCGTTCGCGACGACAAGATCGTGATCGTCGACGAGTTCACCGGCCGTGCCGCCGAAGGCCGCAGCTGGCGGGACGGCCTCCACCAGGCCGTCGAGGCGAAAGAAAACGTGGAAATCACGGTGCCTTCAGGACACGCGGCCCGGATCACGATTCAAGATCTCTTCGCGCGATGGCCGCACCTGGCGGGCATGACCGGCACGATCGCCACCAGTGCCGGTGAGATCTCCCGCACCTACGAGGTGGCGGTGGCGACGGTACCCACCAACCGGCCGGCGATCCGCCAACGGCTGGAGCCAGTGGTTTGCGGTGACGACCGCGACAAGATCGAGCGGATCGTGGAAGAGATCAAGGAACAGCACGCCCTCGGTCGGCCCGTGCTGATCGGTACCCGGTCGATCGACAAGTCGGAGAACATCTCCGCACTCCTCACAGCCGCCGGCCTCCAGCACACGGTTCTCAACGCGCGGCAGATCGCCCAGGAAGCCGAGATCGTGGCCCAGGCCGGACAGCGAGGGCAGATCACCGTGTCGACCAACATGGCCGGCCGTGGTACCGACATCAAGCTTGGCGAGGGTGTGTACGAACTTGGCGGATTGCATGTCATCTGCACGGAGCTTCACGACTCGGCGCGCATCGACCGGCAGTTGGTCGGACGATGCGGACGGCAGGGGGACCCGGGAACCTGGCGGCAGTATGTCTCGCTCGACGACGAGATCCTCATTGCAGGCTACGGCCCGAAGCGGGCCAAGCGGATCGCAGACCGACTCCGCGGGCACCTCGGCGGGAATGCCGAGCGGCTCCTCGCCGTCTTCAAGCGGGCACAGCAGCGGGTCGAGGCCCGCCACCGTCGTCAGCGGCGGGTGCTGGAATACGTGGAGCGGCAGCGAGCCGAGGCCCACATCCAGATGAGCCAAGATCCGTATCTCGACGCTGCGAGCTAGCTTCACGCCTGCGGGGCCATCCATGGCCCCCGCAGGCGTAGGGCCTACGCGACCACAGGTCACTGCGGCCGAGGAGGCCCGCCCTCCCGGCG
>CAZODJ010000084.1:0-6411 GCA_964578555.1 uncultured Candidatus Kuenenia sp. | reverse complement strand
CACAGCGGCGGGTTTGCTCCGTCGCAACACTCTCGATGTTGACGGCAAATGCCATGTGTGTGAGCCTTTTGATCATGAACCTCGGCGCGAAAGCAATTCTGGTGGCAGTTGCTCTCAGCACGAGCGGCACGGCGATGTTCGCTCAAGAACCATCCGTACCGGCACGCCCGCCGGCAGCGACGGCGGCCGACGGCACGATTTCGGTCGTCGTACCGGGTGAGCCGGCAACGACGTCAGCTACGCCCATGCGCGAGCCCACGGTGGCATCGCAACCACCGCCATCTCCTCCGCAACCCCTCCCAGTCGGTCCTGCCGCCGCTCTGCTCTCCGCAGCGCTCGAGCCACTCGACGCCAAACTCATCGGGGATTCGACACTGTACGCGCGACCCCTGCCCCTCTTGGAGGCGCTTGAGCGTTCGGGGGATCGAAGCCGCCGTCTGTGGATCACGCAGGCTTACTGGAAAGTGTCATCCGCGTTCGCTGCCATTCGATTCGCCAGCGAGGCTGTCGAGCGATTGGAGCTGATTGCCCCCGGAGGCGATCCGCATGACCGCGCCGTGCTCGATGTCGCCATCGCTGATGCCAAGGCCGATCTCGCCGAAGCCCGGTCTCAACTCGTTGTCGCCCAGCAGGAATTGGTCGATCTCGTTCGCCTGCCTGCCACCGAGCCCGCCCCCTGGCCGGTCGATCGACCGCTGGCCACTCCCTACCAGACCCACTTCTCCACCATTTTCGCAAACCGCCCAGCCACTGGACGCATCCGGGCCATCGACCGCATGCTGCCCAGCAAGCACGAGGCGATCGAGGCCCGGGCCGCCGCGGCCAATGCGGCCCGCACGGCACTCGACATGGCCGAGGCAGACCACGCCAAGGCCAAGCGGCCGATTGAGTCGGTTGCGGTCGCTCAGGCGGCACTTGCATCCCAGCAACGCGAGTTTCTCGCGGCCACGCTGGCCTACAACCTCGATATCGCCGAATATGCCATGGCCGTGGCTGATCCGGCCGTGCCCGACGACCGCTTCGTATCGATGCTGATCGGCACGCCCATCCAATGGCGTGGCGGAGCCGTCGTCACGCCGGCCAGTGGCACGGCTTCCGAAGGGGTATCAGCGCCGTAAGCGGCTGACGTGATCCCGGGATCGTGTCATGATGGGCGCCATGATTGCTTCGGCCTCCATCTCTCCGCCCCGCCCCGCCCCGCTCGCCATCGGACCGGTTGTCGTCGATCCGCCGGTGCTCCAAGCTCCCATGGCTGGCTACACCAACTATGCCTACAGGCAGGTCGTGCGGGAGTTTGGTGGGGCCGGTCTCCTGGCTACGGAAATGATCGCCGCCCGCAGCGCGATGTGGCTGGAGACCAATCGCGGTGAGCATCCCGATCGTCTCTGGGGCGTGCGCGATGAACCGCGGCCGCTGGCGGTGCAGATGTGGGACAACGATCCCGACAATCTGGCCCGGGTCGGCCACCGGCTGGCGAAGGACTTTCAGGTCAGCGTCGTCGACCTCAACTTTGGCTGCCCCGTGCGGCAGGTTACCGAAAAGGCCCACAGCGGTTCGTGGCTGCTCCGCGACCCTGATCGCGTCGGGACGATCGTCCGGCGGGTCGTCGAGGCCTGTGACGGCACACCCGTGACAGCGAAAATTCGCCTTGGCTGTGCCGATACCTGCCGCACCGCCATTGAGGTCGCCCAGCGGATCGAGGAGGCCGGTGCCGCCTGTCTCACGGTTCACGGCCGCGTGGCCTCGCAGTTCTTCAAGGGCCAGGCCGACTGGGACGCGATCGCCGCCGTGAAGCGGAGCGTGTCGCGGCTGCCTGTCGTCGGGAACGGCGACATTGATTCGGCCGAAGCCGCAGTGGCGCGGCTGCGCGAGTCGGGCGTCGACGGCGTGATGATCGCCCGCGAGGCGCTCGCCAAGCCATGGATCTTCGCCCAGTGCGCCGCCCTCCTCCGTGGAGAACGACCGCCGCCTGACCCAACCCTGGCGGAACAGCGCGAACTCGTACTGCACCACTACGACCTCGTCTGCCGCCGCTTCGGCGTTGACAGGGGCACCCTGTTGATGCGGAAATTCGCCTGCGCCTATGCCCAAGGCATCCCTGGAGCCCGCGAATTCCGGGGGCGTGTATCCCGGGCAACCAGCCGTGGCGAATTTTTGGAGGCGGTAGATTCGGCCTTTCCTGGCTAATTGCTATTTTTCGCTGGGAAACTTGTCGAAAATCTGTGCAGGGCATACACTCCTGATATGGCCCACGAAACGTATGCCAATCCCCTGCCTTCCGACGCTCCGCTCTTGGAAATGCTGCGGGTTGAAGGGCGGGCTGGCATCAGTGAGCTGGAGGCCGGTCTCGGCGTGACCGCCACCGCCGTTCGCCAGCGGCTCGAACGGCTCATGAGATCCGGCATTGTCGAGCGTTCGACGGTATCCCGGGGCCGCGGGCGGCCCTCCCACGTCTATTCGCTCACCGACAAGGGGCGGCGCGTCGGCGGCGACAATTTCCAGGACTTGGCCCTGGTGCTCTGGCGGGAAGTCAGGACAGTCAGCGATCCGGCGGTCCGCCGCGGCCTTCTGTCGCGCATTGGTTCGGCCCTTGCCGATCGGTATCGCGACAGCATCTCAGGGAATTCGCCGCTCGAGCGGCTGGAGCGGGCGGCAGCCATCATGCGGGAGCGGCAGATTTCCTGTGGTGTGTCGTCCACCGAAGGCGATTTGCCAGTCCTTGTCTCCTACACCTGCCCGTATCCGGAGTTGGCGGAACAGGACCGCGGCATCTGTGCTGCCGAAAGGCTCATGCTTCAGGAACTCGTGGGAGCCCCCGTGCAACTGTCAGAATGCCGCCTCGACGGCGGCTCGTGCTGCAAATTCACCGCGACAGGCGAGCCTGTTGAGACTGACTCCACGGAGTGCACAGGGGCTTGAATTCACAGGCGTTGCAGCATCGAATGCGTTGCGGTTTCCCAACTATCTTCTTCCCCTTCCGAACACTCACCCTCAGCAAAATCGACCCTAGAAACGGAGCCCAGAGATGACGCAGCCTTGGATTGAAGGACGGTTCGAGGAAAACCTTGTCCTCACCACCGTCGAGCAGGCAATCAACTGGGCTCGGCAATCGAGCATCTGGCCCATGACGTTCGGTCTCGCCTGCTGTGCCATCGAAATGATGGCGGCGGGGGCCAGTCGGTTCGACATGGACCGCTTCGGAGCCGGCGCCTTCCGCGCCACTCCACGGCAGGCCGACTTGATGATCGTGGCCGGCACGGTGACCTACAAGATGGCCAGCCGCGTCCGTCGGCTCTACAACCTCATGCCCGATCCGAAGTATGTCATCGCCATGGGCGCCTGCACCACCGGCGGCGGGCCGTACTTCAAGTGGGGCTACCACGTCGTCAAAGGCGTCGATCTTGTCGTGCCGGTCGATGTCTACGTGCCCGGCTGCCCCCCGCGTCCGGAAAGTCTTCTGGAAGGACTGATGCGCATTCAGGACAAGATCGCCGGCCAGCGGATCGCCAAACGGAAGGACGGCGTTGGCAAGATCGACGACGAACTGCCCGTGCCGCACCATTCCGGCTACGTTGTTTCCCCCGTGGGTGACGGCGAACTCGTGTTCGACCACCAGAAGGTCCAGGCCTGACAAACCCCTTCCCGCCCGAGGATCGTGCCACCATGACTGCTTCCCCCCAAGTCGCTAATCAACTCGTCGTTCAAAATCTCCATGTGGCTGTCGACGGCCTGGAGATTCTCAAGGGGGTCGATCTGACGATCGGTCGCGGCGAAGTGCACGCCCTGATGGGACCCAATGGGTCAGGAAAGAGCACGCTCGGATACGCCATCATGGGCCATCCGTCCTACGAGGTTACGGCCGGCTCCATCGAACTCGTGAAAGCCGATGGCACACGGGTCGATGTGCTGGCGATGGAACCGGACGAGCGGGCCCGAGCCGGGATTTTTCTGGCCTTTCAGCGGCCGATGGCAATCCCCGGCGTCCGCGTGGCCGACTTCCTGCGCCACTGCGTCACGAACGTTCGCAACCCTGGCCGCAAGGAGGGGGAAGAACTGATGCCGATGCGGGAATTTCGCAACGAACTGAAGGCGAAGATGAGCGAATTGTCGATGGATCCCGATTTCGCTCGGCGGTACGTCAATGACGGCTTCTCCGGTGGCGAGATGAAGCGGGCTGAAATCCTCCAGCTCGCGATGCTCAAGCCAACGTTCGCCATCCTCGACGAGACCGACAGCGGGCTCGACGCCGATGCCGTCCGCCTCGCCAGCGAGAGCATCGCCCGGATCGGCGGTGCGGAGATGGGCATCCTCATCATCACCCACCATGAACAGCTGCTCGAGCACAACATTCCGCTCAAGACGCACGTCATGCTCGGCGGACGCATCGTCGAGTCGGGTGGTCCTGAATTGGCCGCCGAGCTGCACAAGAAGGGCTACGAGCGGATCCGTGCCGCGTTCCCCGAGGCGGCCGCGGCCGAGAAGGCGCTGGAAGACAACCGGGCCGAACTGGCTTCCACGTGATGCGACCGGCCTCACAGATTCAACTCACCCACGACATTCAGTGCATACCAGACATTCAGTGCATGCAAGGAGGGAATGATGGCAACAGGACTTGAAGACACGACCGATCCCGGCATCGGTGAGATCAACAAGTACGACTTCCGTACTGAGTCGACCGCCGTGTTCAAGGCCCGCAAGGGAATCGATGCGGAGATCGTGGCCCAGATTTCCGAATTGAAGAATGAGCCGGCCTGGATGCGTGACTTCCGCCTGAAGTCGCTGGAAATCTTCGAGAGCAAGCCGATGCCCGCGTGGGGTGGCCGCCTGGGGATCAACTTCCAAGACATCTTTTACTACCTCAAGCCGACCGACAAGCAAGGCAAGACCTGGGACGAAGTCCCCGATTCGATCAAGGAGACCTTCGACCGCCTGGGGATCCCTCAGGCGGAGCGGAAGTTTCTTGCCGGCGTCAAGGCCCAGTTCGAGAGTGAGGTGGTCTACGGGTCGCTGCAGGAGGATCTTGCCAAGAAGGGCGTGATCTTCACCGACACCGACACCGCCGTTCGTGAACACACCGACCTCCTCAGGGAATACTTCGGCACGGTCATCCCCCCCACCGACAACAAGTTTGCCGCCCTCAACTCGGCCGTCTGGTCGGGCGGATCGTTCATCTACGTTCCCAAAGGGGTGAGCATCGAGTTTCCGCTGCAAGCCTATTTTCGCATTAATGCCGAAAGCATGGGGCAGTTCGAGCGGACGCTGATCATCGTCGACGAGGGTGCCCACGTGCACTACGTCGAAGGCTGCACTGCTCCCATGTACTCCACCGAGAGCCTCCACTCGGCCGTCGTCGAGATCGTCGTCAAGAAGCACGGCCGCTGCCGCTACACCACGATTCAAAACTGGGCCAACAACATCTACAACCTCGTCACCAAGCGGGCCATGGCCTACGAGGGCGCCCTCATGGAATGGATCGACGGCAACCTGGGCAGCCAACTGACGATGAAGTATCCGGCGGTCTACCTGATGGAGCCGGGAGCCCGCGGCGAGATTCTCTCGATCGCCTTCGCCTCGGCCGGGCAGCATCAAGATGCCGGGGCTAAGATCGTCCACGCGGCCCCGCACACCAGCGGCCGGATCGTCTCGAAAAGCATCTCGAAAAACGGCGGACGGGCCAGCTACCGCGGCCTCGTGAAGGTGGAACCGGGGGCGAAGAAGAGCAAGTCGAGCGTGGTGTGCGACGCCCTGATCCTCGACGACAAGAGCCGCAGCGACACCTACCCCTACATCGAGATCGAGGAGCAGGATGTCTCCATCGGTCACGAGGCAAGTGTGTCGAAGATCGGCGAGGAGCAACTGTTCTATCTCATGAGCCGCGGCCTGACCGAGGCCGAGGCCAGCGCCATGATCGTGGGCGGATTCATCGAGCCGCTCGTCAAGGAGCTGCCGATGGAATACGCCGTCGAGATGAACAAGCTGATCCAGTTGCAGATGGAAGGCTCGGTCGGCTGACGGCCGATTCAGAGCGAGAGCCAGCCCCGCCGAAGCCCCGGAGCCCCCGATGTCCGCCGCCACCGCCACGCCTCCCACCCACGCCCAGGCGCGGTTCGACCGCGCCGGCCTCGACAGCCTCATCGCGGAGCAGGCCGCGGCCGGCTGGGTGGCCGACCGGCGGCGGGAAGCCCTGGCGGCCCTCGAGTCGCTCGCACTGCCCGACCGCAAGAGCGAGAACTGGATGCGGACGGATCTGCGGCTGTTCAAGCCGGCGGCTTGGGGTCTGGCCGCCAAGCCGGCCGCGCAGACGATGCCCGAGGGGCTGCTCGCCGCGGCGATCGCCGCCGGGGAGCCGGCCGCGGAGTGTTTTCCCGAGGAGTCCTGCCGCACCACCGCGGCCGCGCCGCTGGCGGGCCG
>CAZODJ010000083.1:0-8870 GCA_964578555.1 uncultured Candidatus Kuenenia sp. | reverse complement strand
CATCACCCGCTGGGCGAGCGGAATGTCTTCGTTGATCAGCGCGGTGATCGCCTTGGAAATGGCCTCCTCAACGAGCGTGCCAACGCGGAGAATCTTCTCTTTCAGGTGCTCGATCTGGCGTTCGATGTGGCGTGTCATGGTCGTCGATACCGGTGTCAGCCGAAGCGGCCGGTTACGTAGGCCTCCGTCTCCCGAAGCATCGGCTTGGTGAAGATGTCGGTGGTGGGGCCGTACTCGATCAGCCGGCCGAGGTACATGAAGGCCGTGTAATCGCTGGTGCGGCTGGCCTGCTGCATGTTATGAGTGACCATCAGCACTGAGTAGCGGCCCCGCAGTTCCTGGATGAGATCTTCCACCTTGCCGGTGGCGATCGGGTCGAGGGCCGAGCAGGGCTCATCGAGGAGGAGGACCTCCGGCTCGGCAGCGATCGCCCGGGCGATGCAGAGCCGCTGCTGCTGGCCGCCGGAGAGGCCGAGGGCGCTGTCGTGGAGTCGGTCCTTCACCTCGTCCCAGAGGGCTGCGCCCCGCAGGGACAGTTCGCATACCTCGTCGAGCACGCCCCGGTTGCTTTCGCCGTCGATCCGCAACGCATAGACGACGTTTTCGTAGATGCTCATCGGGAACGGGTTGGGCTTCTGAAACACCATGCCCATCCGCTTGCGGAGTTCGATCACGTCCATCCGGGGGTCGTAGATCGAGTCGCCATTGAGCCGCATGTCGCCGGTGATGCGGACGTTTTGTACGAGGTCGTTGAGCCTGTTGACGCTGCGGAGGAGCGTCGACTTGCCGCATCCGCTGGGGCCGATCAACGCCGTCACCTGGTTGTTGGGGATCGGCATCGTGATCCCGTGGAGGGCCTGCTTCGAGCCATACCACAGATTGAACCGGTCGATTTCGAGAACGGGCGTCTCCGCAAGCACCTGTTCGTGCACCTCGGAGGGCACGTCACGGCCGGCTGCCACGGCGAGCAGCCGATCCTGTGGGGGCGAGTCATCGGGGTGGGGGGCGGCGGCGTGCATGCTGTGAGGCTGAGACGCGGTGGTGGGGAGAGCCAATTCGTTGTACCTCAAAACTGCTGGGACACGTAGCGGCGTTTCAGCCGCGAGCGGATCCAGATGGCTGCGACATTGAGCAGCGCGATGATCGTGACCAGGAGGAACGTGATCGTGAACACCATCGGCTTGGCGGCCTGGCTGTTGGGGCTTTGGAAGCCGACGTCGTAGATCAGGAAGGCGAGGTGCATGAATTCCCGTTCTGGATGGACGAAGGGAAATGCGCCGTCGATCGGCAGTTCGAGGGCCAGTTTCTTCACGCCCACGAGCATCAGCGGCGCCACCTCGCCGGCCCCGCGGGCCATCGCCAGGATCAGCCCCGTCATAATTCCTGGCAGGGCCCGCGGCAGCACGATGCGGCGGATCGTCTGCCACTTGCCGGCTCCACAGGCATAGGAACCTTCACGCATCGAGTTGGGCACAGCCGCGAGCGCCTCCTCGGTGGCCACGATCACGACTGGCAGGGTGAGCAGCGCCAGCGTGAGCGATGCCCAGAGGAGGCCGCCGGTGCCGAAGGTAGGCTGGCCATCGGCAACCAGAGCCGGGCGGAAGAAGAGATCGTCGATCCCGGCACCCACTCCGTAACAGAAGAAGCCGAGGCCGAAGGCGCCGTACACGATGCTCGGTACGCCAGCGAGGTTGTTGATCGCGATCCGGACCGCAGACGTGATCCAGCCGCGGGAGGCATATTCGCGGAGGTACAGCGCGGCGAGCACGCCGAAGGGAGCCACCAAGAGCGCCATGATGAGCGTCATGGCCACCGTGCCCCAGATGGCCGGGAAGACGCCGCCGGCACTGTTGGCCTCGCGGGGGTCGTCGGCCAGAAACTCGGCCCACCGCGCCAGGTACACACCCGCCTTGCCCAGCACCGAAAGCCGATTGGGCTGCCAGATCTGGACGATCGCCTCCAGCGGAATCGCCTGCTTCTCGCCGGAGGCTGTTTCGAACTCGTAGATCCAGCCCTCGTTCTGCGCCCGCAGAGCGGCCGTCTGTTCGTCGAGCAGGGCCGACTCATCGGCCACGCGGGCCGCGGTCTCCTCCTCCGCCTGCACGGCTGCGCGGTACCGCTCGCTATCGCGACCAGCGGCGAGATCGGCCCCCACGACGGAGAGCCTGGCCGCCCGCAGCTGTCGCTGCAACTCACCGCGATCGTGCTTGTCGATCGCTCCGGCCTGGCGATGGCGGCGGCGAATGGTCGGATGCTCGCGTTGGAACGCCGCCCAGGTTGCTTCCGGCCCCTCAGCCACAACCGTCTCACCGTGCAGCAGCCGCACCGGGAACCCATGGAACCGGCCACCTTCGAGCCGCTCGATCGCCGTCGCCCAGTCCGGGAAGGCAGTTGTCGAGATCTCCTCGTCGCTGAACCATTCGTAATGGGTGCCGGCGAGTTCGAAGTTGGCGGAGCGGACGAGGCGGCGGGCGACGGTCGCGGTCCGCTCCCGTTCCGTCACTTCACCGAGGGCTTTGCGGCCGTCCCGGAGCGTCACCAGTTCCAACGGTGCGGGCCAGAACGTCATGGCCCCGCGGAAGGCGATGAACCCCAGCAGGCCCGTGATCATGATGATTGCCGCGGCCAGCGAGCCGCCGGTGAGCCACACCCACGGCTCCCCATGAGCCACCATGCTCGAGTAGGCGGAGCGGATGCGGCGCGGTCGCTGTGAATCAAAGGTCATGGGCCCGCCTCCGGAATCGCTGCCGCACGATCTCGGCCACCGTGTTGACGACGAACGTCATCGCGAAGAGCACCAATGCCGACAAGAAGAGCACACGGTAGTGGGCGCTGCCCCGGGCCGCCTCGGGCAGCTCCGTCGCGATCGCGGCCGAGAGTGTCTGAAAGCCGTTGAACAGGTTCCAATTCATCAGCGGCGTGTTGCCCGCCGCCATCAGCACGATCATCGTTTCGCCGACCGCCCGACCGAGGCCGATCATGACCGCTGAGAACAGGCCGCTGGCCGCCGCGGGCACGATCACCCGCACGGCGGTCTGCCAGGGAGTGGCCCCGGCGCCGAGCGAGGCGCTGCGGAGATGGTCGGGCACGCTCGACAGTGCATCGTCGGCGATCGTGAAGACCAACGGGATGATTGCGAAGCTCATGCCGATCGCCACGATCAGGGCGTTGCGTTGAACATAGGTGCCGAAGAGTCCGCCGCGGGTGTCGAGCCGCAGGGCGTCGAGGAACATCGCCGCTGCCACCGCCAGCGCCACCGCCAACGCGACACCCACGAGAAAGGTGGCCAGTGATGCCAAGGTCGTCTGTTGATGCGACCAGCCACCGCTGCGCCGCCGCAGCCAGGGCGTGATCACACGGTTGACGATCATGACCGCAGAAATACCCGCCAGCGGGAGAAGGGCCAGCACCCAGCCGCCGAGTCCGCTGCCACCGCGGCCGTCGAGCCAGGTCGCGATGTCGCCCTGGAAGAGCACCTGCTCCAGCCACGGTGCGGCGAGTCGCGAGAGTGCGAGTCCTGCCGGCAGAGCGACCAGGCCGATCGCGGCAAACCGCCATCCGCCGAGCCGGCTCCGGAGCCCCGGGGGGAGAAGTTGCCAGAGGTGAGCGGCAGCCACGAGGGTCAGCGGCACCGCATAGATGCCGGTGATCACCTGCATCACCGCCTGCTCGATGATCGGCGCGAAGACGAGCCCGGCCACGAAACCGAGCACCACGCTTGGCAGGCTGGCCATCATCTCGATGGTCGGCTTGATGCGGGCCTTCCACCGCGGATGGAGAAACTGGCTGGAGTAAATCGCCGCGAGAAGGGCGATCGGCGTGGCGAAGAGCATCGAATAGATCGTCGCCTTGATGGTGCCGAAGATGAGCGGCACGAGGCCAAATTTCGCCTCGAATGACTCGTGGCCCGTGGTCTCCCAAGCATGCACCGGATCGGAATAGTTTTCGTACCACACGCGGCCGAAGAGCGACCGCAGCGACACGTCCGGATAGCCGGGGTCGAATTCCCAGGCGGCGAGCGACGAACCGTTGCCGGCGAGCAACGTGTTTTCCCGCGGCGCGATCAGCACCTGACGAGCGGGCCCTGCCAGCAATTGCCGACGGTCGGTCTCGAGCACCGTATTGCCGGTCGTGGTCTGCACAAGTCGGACGCCACCAGAAGCATCCGCGACTGCCAGGAGCCGGGAACGGGGCGATGCTGATAAGGCGGTGACGGCCCCGCCGACCGCCGGAAATGTTTTTGCGGCAACCATCGCCAAACCATCAGCGGCCGGTGCGGCGCCACCGCGGGTGGCGAAAAAGATCCGGATCGTCCCCGTCGAGTCGGCAAAGGCGAATGCATTGCCCCCATACATCCGCTCCACGGCCGCCACCTCACCGGTCTCTGGCGTGACATCGAACGACTCCATCTGCTCCGGATTTTCGACCGAGCGGATCGAGTGTCGGCTGGCCGCACCGGTGGCGGCAATGAGGAAGAGCTGGTCACCCAGTTCCGAGATCCGCACAAACCGCGGTCGCGTGGCGACGTCGCCAGGTGGTTCGATCGTCGCACCGGAGGTGCTCGTGATGATCTCGTCGGTGAGGAGGTTGCGACGTGAGGAAACCGACTCGAGGCGGACGCGGCCCTCAGCATCGAGGGCGGCGACCAGCGGGCCGTCGCCAAGCAACGCCATGTCGATGTCAACGATCGGTGCGGAGAGCGGCCGGGAAGGCTCCCCGGGAAATTCGCTGACAAACTCCACTCGGGAGAACTGGCCGCCGAGGTTTCGCAGGAAGATGGATTCATCGGCGATGCGGACATCCCCCGGCCTCATGCGGGCAAGACCAGCCGGTAGGTCCGACTCGGACACGAATGACGATTCCAACCCCAGGCGGCCCGTGTGCAGGCTGCCATCGGCAAACCCGCAGGCAGCATGAAGGCCGGAGGGGAGGAGTCGGATTGCGGTCACATGTGCCAGACCGCAGTCCGCGGCCGACCGCTCGCCGAGCGGTGTGCCATCGGCCACGGAGAGGATCCGCACGCGGCCCCCCTCAGCCGGGTCGAAGACCCAGGCTACGAGGCCCGACTCATCGGCACCGAGGCAGGCCGGTCGTTCCACCGCATGGACGAGCGGAGTGACGTGGGTCGGACGGATACGAGCGGCCTTGAAGAGCGGCGCGGCCACGGCGAAAAGAAAGATGCCCACCGCAAGCACGGCCACGATCGTACCGATGCCGCCGATCGTGATCAGGCCACGGGCGAGGACGTCCCCGGCATGCACCCACGGGTCGGTCTTTCGCCGCCGCTCCCGTCCGGTGAATGTCGCCCTGCTGTGCATGCCGGTTTCTCGGCGGGTCTGTGCGTCCGCTCGTCCGGCAGTCTACTCGAGGCCCACGCTCTCCAAGGCCCGCTTCGCAACGGCTGCCGTGACCGGCAGATAACCATCCTCTTTCACGTCGGCCTGGCCGTCCGCACTCAGCATGAAGCGAATAAACTCCCGCCGCAGGGGGTCGAGTTCGCTGCCCGGCTTGTGGTTGACACTCATGTAGAGAAAGCGGGCCAGCGGATACTCGCCGGTATAGGCAAACTTGGGCTCCACAGGCACGGCCTTGCTCCCTGGTTTGGGAGCGAGCGGAACTGGCCGCACGTCGGCCGTCAGGTAGCCGATACCACTGTAGCCGATCGCAAACTTGTCGCTGGCAATCGCCTGGACGACCGATGAACTGCCCGGCTGCTCCTTCACGGTCGGCTTGAAGTCCCCTTTGAAGAGGGCGTTTTCCTTGAAGTATCCATAGGTGCCGCTCGAGGCGCTGCGGCCGTAGAGGCTGATCGGCTTGTCCTTCCATTCGCCCTCGAGGCCAAGGTCGCCCCAGGTGCGGACGTCGGTTTTCGCGCCACCATTGCGGTTTTTGGAGAAGATGGCGTCGACCTGCTGCAGCGACAGTTCCTTGAGAGGATTGTCCTTGTGAACAAAGACCGCCAGCATATCGATCGCTGTCGGCACGACCGTGGGGGCATAGCCGTGCTTCTCTTTGAACGTATCGATTTCGGAGGGCTTCCAGTTGCGACTCATCGGTCCGAACGTGCTCGTGCCCTCGGTGAGCGCCGGCGGCCCCGAAGCAGAGCCTTTGCCTTCAATGCCCTCGCGAACGCTTGGGTAAAACTTCTTGAAACCCTCTGCCCACAGGGCGACGAGGTTGTTCATCGTGTCGGAGCCGACGCACTTGAGCGAGCCCGAGACTTCGCCGCTGGCCTTCACATACGGCTTCAGGCCAGGGTCGACCTCTTGGCCGCGAACGGCAGTCACAGATGATGCCACCACAACGATCGCTGCACCGAAGGCCAGTCCGAATCGCATCTTGTTGCTCCTGAACGGTTTCCGAAACACCGCAAAAATTTCTTTCGGTGTCGTACCGGCGAATTGTGAGCACTTTGTGAGGAGAGGTGTTTTCCCTCGAAAAACTCACACGTCCGGCTCACTCGGGCGCGAAGCCCCGCCGCATTGTGTTTTCTGTCACCGTGCGGGGCACCACGAACTGGTGCAGGTAGTCGGGCCCGCCTGTCTTGCTGCCGATCCCCGAGAGCTTGTAGCCGCCAAACGGCTGCCGGCACACGAGCGCCCCCGTGCAGCCGCGGTTCAAATAGATGTTGCCCGCCTCGATCGCCGCGCGGGCGCGGTCGAGGTGGGCCGGGCTGCGGGAATAGACGCCGGCCGTGAGCGCGTAGGGCGTGTCGTTGGCCAGTGCGATCGCATGCTCGAAGTCGCGGGCCCGCAACACCGCCAACACCGGACCGAAGATTTCCTCCTGCCCCAGCGGTGAGGCGGGATCGACATCGGCAAAGACATGCGGCCCCACAAACCAGCCGGCGTCGGCCAGCGGCCCCACGTCGACCGCCGCCACCTCACGGGCCGTCTGCCGCCCGGTCTCGATGAACGATCGCACCCGGTCGCGGGCCTCCTCATCGACGAGTGGCCCGACCCGCGCGCCGGGATCGTCGGCCGGACCGATCCGCAGGCTCTGCACCGCCGCCGCCAGTCGCTGGACGAACGTGTCGTGCACGCGGTCCAGCACGATCACCCGCGAACAGGCCGAACACTTCTGCCCCTGGAAGCCAAAGGCACTGGCGACGACGCCGAGCACCGCCTCGTCGAGGTCGGCATCGTCGTCGACGATGATCGCGTTCTTGCCACCGAGTTCGGCGATCACCCGCTTGATGACGCGGCCGGGCGTTTCGGCCGCCTGGCGGTTGATGGCCAAGCCCACCGCACGCGAGCCGGTGAAGGCGACCAGCGCCGTCTCCGGATGGCTGATGAGCGTGGGGCCGACCACCTCGCCGCGAGCTGGCAGAAACGCGACCGCAGCCGGCGGCACACCCGCCTCCAGCAGGATTTCATGCCATGAAAAGCCCACCAGCGACGACTGCTCCGCCGGCTTCAGCACCACCGTGTTGCCGGTGACCAACGCAGCTGCCGACATCCCCGCGAGGATCGCCAGGGGGAAGTTCCACGGGGCGATGACGATGGCCACGCCCCGCGGCGCAAACGACGTGACGTTTTCCTCCCCCGGCACATCGACCCGGCGGGCATCCGCCATCTCGTCGGCCCGATCGGCGTAGTAGGTGCAGAAGTCGATCGCCTCAGCCACGTCGGCGTCGGCCTCCCGCCACGACTTGCCCACCTCGAAGACCTGCAGGGCCGAGAGGTCGAATCGTCGCCCCCGCATGATCGCCGCGGCCTGGCGGAGGATCTCCGCTCGTCTCGCGAAGCCAAGCCCGCGCCAGGCCGGCACCGTGGCCGCCGCACCGTCGATCGCGCGGGCGGCATCGTCGGGCGATGCCGCGGAGACCGTGGCGATCAGCCGCGGGTGATGGGAAGGATCGCGTCGCTCAAAGCGATCGGCGGGCTCGCTCCGCTTCCCGTTGATCACGACCGGCACGACGATCGGCGGACCGGCATCGACCCGGGCCCGGAATCGGTCGATCGCTGCCTGCATCCGCTCGCGATTGGCAGCGATCGCAAAGTCGGTGAGCGGCTCGTTCGTGAACGGTGGCGAAATGGCCGTCGCAGCGGGGGCGGGCATGGGCACCTCCTGTGGTTCGTGACGCGCCGCACGCGGCGGCGCCAACAGCCGATCGGCCGGCACATGGTTCACGAAGCCGGCGCGGAGGAACGAATCATTGGATGAGTTTTCGAGCAGCCGACGGACCAGATAGGCCATCCCCGGCACGAGCTGGCCGTAGGGCATGTACACCCGCATTCGCCAGCCAGCCTTCGTGACAGCCGCCTTCTCCGCGTCGCCCATGCCGTACAGCATCTGCATCTCGACCGCACGGCGGTCGAGCCCGACCTGCTCAGCCACTGCCATCGCATGGGCCAGCGAACGGAGGTTGTGGCTGCCGATGGCCGGCCGGAGCCAGGCGGCCTGCTCGATGACGAACGTCGTGCATTGTTCGAAGCAGGCATCGGTCTGCCACTTCTCCTGCCATACCGGCACCGGCCAGCCGGCCGCCCGGGCGTGGATGGTCTCGTAGTCCCAGTAGGCTCCCTTCACCAGCCGGATCCAAATCGGCACGCCACGGGTGCGGGCCCACGTGGCGAGGTCGTCGAGGTCGCCCGGGGCGCTGCGGAGGTAACACTGCACCACGATGCCGCAGTGCGGCCAGTCACGAAACTCCTTCTCCATCGCGATCTGCTTGAAGATCGCCACGGTGAGATCCTTCGTGGCGTGGCTTTCCATGTCGATATGCACCTGGGCCCCGGCGCTGCGGGCCGCCCGCCAGAGCGGGCGGAGCCGCGCGAGCACACGATCGGTCGTGCCACGCGGATCCAGGGCATCGAACTGGCTGTCGAGCGCCGAGAGCTTGAGCGACACGTTCACCCGCGGCAGCG
>CAZODJ010000082.1:0-8982 GCA_964578555.1 uncultured Candidatus Kuenenia sp. | reverse complement strand
AGGGCCGCTTTTCTTCCCGCCGGATGGCGGAGAAGGAAACCGAGGCCAGGATGGCGAGGTTTCCGTAAAGCCAGAATGTCCCGGCGTGGACGAGCAAGGCGGAGTGCTCGTCCACGCCATTGGGACACCCTTCTGGATCACACTAGTGGTTGGGGCCAGCGGCAACCGAGAAGTCGCTCGACGCCACCCACTGATCGGGGTAGGCCCGCATCCCGTGCTCGTGGATGTCGAGACCCTCGATCTCCTCCTGCGGACTCACTCGCAGCAAACCGATCGCTTTGAGGACTCCGAACGTCAACACCATGGTCCCGACTGCCCACGCGATGATCGCCAGCGATCCAATCGCCTGGACAGTGATGAACTTCCCGACGGAGTCGATGCCATCGGGAAGATCCCCAAAGATTCCCGTGGCAATGCCGCCCCACAGGCCACACAGACCATGCACCGGCCAGGCTCCGACCGGGTCGTCGATCTTCAGCTTGTCGAGCAGAAGAATTCCGGCCACGACAAGCACGCCGCCGATCCCGCCGATGATGAGCGATTCGGCCTGAGACACGCGGTCACAATTCGCCGTGATCGCAACCAGTCCGCCGAGGACGCCGTTCAGCGCCATTGTCAGGTCCGGCTTCCCGAATAGTCCCCAGCCGAACAGCAACGCGACGGTCGCTCCCATCGCGGCGGCGAGCGTAGTGGTCAACGCGATGTAGGTCGTGGCCTGGGCATTTGCGATGCCGGAGTAGGTGAGCTGGCTCCCTGGATTGAAGCCGTACCAGCCCACCAGCAGGATGAAGACGCCCAGCGCCGCCAGCGAGAGGTTATGGCCCGGGATCGGTACGCTCTTGCCGCTCGACGTGTAGCGACCGATACGGGGTCCAAGAAACATCGCGCCAATCAGTCCAGCAAACCCTCCGACGGCATGCACCAAAATGCTACCGGCAAAGTCTTGGAACCCCATTTCCTGGAGCCAGCCACCACCCCATTTCCACGAACCACTGATGGGATAGACGAGGCCCGTCAAGATCGCGGTGTAGACCAAGTACCCACCAAACTTGAGCCGGCCAGCCACCGCCCCCGAGACGATCGTCGCCGCGGTCGCCGCAAAGGCCACTTGGAACAGGAAGTCGGCCGGCGAGGAGTACTTCACGCCACCGCTGTAGAACGGCGGAGTTTCCCACACACTCTTTCCGTCCACCTCCTGGGCTTGCGCATCACGCGCCACAAAAGCATTCGGGGTGCCGACCCAACCCGGGACAATCCAATTGGTACCGGGATACATCAGAGCGAATCCGATGAACAGGTAGAGCAGGACACCGATGCAGAAATCCATCACATTCTTTGCGAGAATGTTCACCGTGTTCTTGGCCGAATTGAGACCGATCTCCACCATGGCGAAGCCCGCCTGCATGAAGATCACGAGCACGGCACAAATGAACATGATCAGCGTGTTGATCGTGTAGTCATTCGCATCGTTGTAGGCCACCGCATCGACTGGATCGCCGGCATTCCAGCCGGCTGGATTGGCCTCTTCGGCCAAAAGTGTCGAGGCGTCCCACGAGAACGCGGCGAAGGCCAACAGGGCTGGGAAAAGAAGGGTGAGAAACGACCACCGTGTCATACGGTTGAAAACCATTACATGCCTCATGTCTGAGAAGGGAATCGTGCACCTCCGCTGTGCCGAAATCCGTACGACGCAGCCTCCTGCCGCGTCAGAATTTCCGCCGCAAGTCACGTTGGCAAGCCGCGTGCCAAAGATGAGCGGGGTGTAAAGAAAAATCGTGAGCGTGCGTTTTTTCCGCTTTTTTAAGCTGTTTCGTGGACGCGGTCTTCTTGCGTCGCAGAATTTCACGAGACGCGCTGCGGCGCCTGCAAGCATTCGCTGCCAGCAGTGTGGGCAGATCAAAACGTGACGACTGGCAGCGGCGGTTCGGGGGGCAGCGGTGCCCAGCCGGCCTGAAGGGCCACGTCGGCATCGAGCGCATCGACGCGGCGGGCGTCGACAGCGATGCCAGCCCACAGCAGAAAATTGGCGAGCAGTCGAAAGCCCTGTCGCGTGAGAATCGACTCGGGGTGAAACTGCACTCCATAGAGAGCGGAGCCTTCGTCGGCGACCGCCATGATCGTGCCCGTATCGTCGCGGGCGATGACGGTCAGATCCGCGGGGAGCGAGACCGGATCGACCACGAGCGAGTGATACCGTCCGGCGATCATCGGGCTGGGGATGCCGGCGAACAGATTGATGGCGTCGTGATGAATCGACGTGGCCCGGCCGTGGATTGGTTCTGTGGCCCGCACGATGCGGCCTCCAGCCGCCACGGCGATCGCCTGATGGCCGAGGCAGACTCCCAGGATCGGCACCCGACCGCGAAACTGGCGGACCACTTCGATCGAGCAGCCGGCCTCGACGGGCGTGCAGGGCCCCGGAGAGATGACGATCGCCGTCGGGGCGAGCGCTCCCACGCTGTCCGCATCGCTGGTGTGGCTGGAAACGACCTTCGTTGAGCCCCCGAGCAGGTGAAGGCACCGCGCGAGGTTGAAGACAAAGCTGTCGCGGTTGTCGAGCACGACGATCACGGCATGCCCTCCGTCGCGGCGATCGCCGTGGGCGATTCGAGCGCCATGTCGATCGCGCGGAGCATGCCCTCGGCCTTGTGCAGCGTCTCCTCGTATTCAGCCGCCGGGTCGCTCCGCACGGTGATGCCGCCGCCGACCGCAAAGGCGATCCGGTCGGGCGTCACCACGAACGTCCGAATGAGCAGATTGAAATCGGCTGCACCATCGAAGCCAAGGTAGCCGAGCGAGCCGCAGTAGGGGCCGCGGGCGACCCCCTCGAGTTCGGAAATGATCTCGCAGGCGCGGTGCTTCGGGGCGCCGGTGATGCTGCCCCCGGGGATGGCCGCCTCCACTGCATCGAGGGCCTGCAAGCCGCCGCGCAGTCGGCCGACCACGATCGAGACGAGGTGCTGCACGTAACGGTAGCGCTCCAGGCGACAGAGCGACTCCACGCGGACGCTCTCAGGTCGGCAGACCTTGGCAAGGTCGTTGCGCACGAGGTCCACGATCATCACGTTCTCGGCCAGATCCTTGTCGCTGGAGCCAAGTTCGTCGGCCGTGTAGAGATCAGCCTCAGGGCTGGCGATCGCGCGGCGAGTGCCCTTGATGGGATGCATTCGCACGGTGCCGGCGTTTCCCTGGAGGAATCGCTCCGGTGACATGCTGGCGATGACAACATTTCCGGCATCGAAGTAGCCGGCGAACGGAGCGGGGTTGCAGGTGCGGGCCGCCCGATAGAGCGTGACCGGATCGATCGTGGCTTCCACGGCCAGTTGCTGGGCGAGGTTCACCTGAAAGATGTCGCCGGCACGCACATATTCGATCCCCGCGGCAACCATTTCGAGATACGCGTCGCGGGAGAACGTGGACCGGACGTGCCCGTGGGAGGGGAGAGGGTGAAGGCATTCGTGGGCTGAAGCGGTCGAGGAGGTGGAAAACGTCCATGGACGGCTTTTTCCACGGGCAGATAGCACGGCATCGAGCCGTTCGCTTGCCCGCTGACGGCGCGCCTGCGGACCGCGGGCCGGGACGCCCTGAGAGATCGCCCAGCCTTGGCCCGTGTCGTGGTCGAACGCAAAGACGACGTCGTAAGCATGGAGTGACACGAGTGGCGCGGGGGTCATGCGGGCCGGTGGTGCCGCAAGGCCGAGTGCGGCAAGCCCACACTCGTAGGAGAGCAGGCCGGCCACGCCTCCCTGGAAGGGTGGAAGGCCAGGAATCGTGGTGCAGCTGAGGTCGGCCAGAAGATGGCGGATGGCGGCGAACGCTCGGGAAAGTTCCGCCGCGGGATCGGCAGCATCGCCGGGCACGCTGAGCGAGTGGACCGGATCGGCGGCCACGAATGAAAAGCGGCCGAGCCGCGGCGGCACGCTGGCCGCAGAAGGCTCGGCAGGCCGATCGGCAAGAACGCTGTCGAGAAAGATCGCATGCGGCAGGCGGGCGAGCCCCGCGAAGACGGCGGGAGCATCGATGGCGGGATCGATCTCGGCGACGAGGGCGCCGGAGGCCGTGAACCAGCGGCGGGTGATCGGGATCGTCATGATGGCTCGCCAACCGGCTCCGACTGGGTCGCATTTTTGGCCACCTCGGCAGCAGCCTGCGACGGTCCGTGGGCAATCTCCGGCTGGGTCAGGTGACCCCAGTCGAGGGCCTGATCCTGCCGATAGTCTTTGCCGAGCGTGAGCGCCGTCACCGCCTTGGCCACCTCGTAGCCAAGATAGAACGCATGCGACGGGTCGACGTCGTCGCGGCCAGCCTCGGCCACCTGTCGAAAGAGGAGAAACGGATCGCGGGAGGCGAGGTGCAGTCCGGCCCCCACGAGGTGGACCTCGCCCCGCTCGGCAAAGATCCGGAAGTTGGGGTCGCGGATCGCGGTGGCGATCCGATCGAGCTGGGCATCACCGAATTCCTGTGGCTTGCCCGATCGCAGCGTGACCAGCCCCGGCTCCACATGCTTGGGCAGCGTGCGGTTGGTGACGGCATGGTGGACGAGCCGCCGCCCGAGGTCGCATTCCTTCACGCTGCTTCTGGCCCAGTGAATCACCTCGGTCGTGAGCACCGAGCGGATGCCCGTCTCCTGACAGAAGCCAAGCAGCATCACGTTGATGCCGGCCGAATCGACATCGGTGAGCTCGGTCAGGTTGCCGATGCCCATCATCATTTCGGCGTCGGGATAGCGGCGACGGATCTCGAGATAGCGACCGAGGCTGGCGGCAAACCCGAACCCAATCGGCTCGAGCACCGGGTCGAGTCGCAGCGGCACGCGTTCGTTGGCCAGCCGCTCGACCGTCTCGTCGAAGCCTTCGAGCGTGGCGGGCACGTCGGGGACGACGACGACCTCGCAGCCCCAGTCGGCGGCGGCGGCAACGTTGGTGGAATTGACGGAGAGCACGAGCGTCGCTCCGGCGCGGGTCGCGGCGATGATTTCGCGGGGCTCGAAGCTGTCGATCGAAACCACGAACCCCTCGTCGACGAGCATCCGCACGGCGTCGCCCACGGCCGTCCACACGCTGCCAGGGTCGCAGCCAATGTCGATGCGGTCGGCGCCGTCGGCCCGCAGACGGCGGGCTTCTGCGAGGAGGTCGGCCGAGGCGAGCCGCGGGGCATGGTTGATCTCGGCGATGATCTCGATGTCGTGGTCGCCGTAGGTGGAGAGATCACGGGACTGCTGGCCGAAAAATTCGTCGAGCCGACGCAGATCCTCCGGCCCGCGCTCGACGGGCACCGACGTCACCTCGGCGAAGGTTTCCAGCGGGCCCCGACAGGCGCCAGGGATCAACACGCGGCTGGTGCCCGGGGGCACCACGAGTCGTTTCGCGATCCATGGCGTCGTCATCAGCGCGGCGACGGTGATGTTGAGCACCTGGATCGAATACTCGAATCCGACCCGTGGCGCGAGACGCTCGAGCACCTGCCGGAGCGAGTGCTCGGCGAGTTTGCCGGTGACAAAGTGAATGCGGGGCGGCGATGACACGGGCGCGTGTTTCCGATGTGACAGGTCGACCCTATTCTAAAGCATCATGATTCTCGAAGGTATCATCACGACGTCCGATGCGACGGGGCAGATGCATCTGGCGGCGATGGGGCCGCATGTCGACGAGGAGGCCGGCCGCACCGGCGCGCTCGAACGGCTGTCGTTGCGGCCGTTCGCGACGAGCCAGACGGCGGTCAATCTGGCCGCGGTGCCGGAGGGGGTGTTTCACCTCGTTGACGATGTGCTGCTCTTTGCCCGGGTCGTGACCAAGTCGCTTGCCGAGCCGCCGGCGTGTCGGCCGGCCGAGCAGGTGCGTGGCTGGGTGGTCGAAGACGCCTGTCGGGCCTACGAGTTTCGGATCGAAGCGAGCGACACGTCGCAGGAACGGCGGCGGCACGAAGCACGCGTGGTGAGGATGCACAACGGACGGCCGTTTGTGGGATTCAACCGGGCGAAGCATGCCGTCGTGGAGGCGGCGATTCTCGTGACACGGATCCATCTGCTCGGGGCCGACGAGATCCGCCGGCAGATGACCGCCCTCGTGCCCTTGGTGGAGAAGACGGGCGGCAGTCGGGAACGCGCGGCCTGGGAGTTGATCGAGGGCTATGTCCGCTAACAACGCATCACGCACGACCGACGTGTCAGGGACGGTCGAGGTGCGCACGCCCGGCCGGTTGCATCTGGGCATGATCTCATTCGGTAATCCTGCCGTGCCATCGTTTGGCGGCGTGGGCGTGATGGTCGCGGGGTTGGGCGTGGAGGTGCGGCTCACGCCGGCGTCGACGCTCACGGCCTCCGGACCACTGGCCGATCGGGCCTTGGCCTTCGCCCGGCAATGTGCCGAGGCCTGGTCGTTGGGGCAGGTGGGCTGTGCGATCGAGGTCACTGCGGCGCCCCCGGCGCACGTGGGCCTCGGCAGCGGCACGCAGTTGGCTCTCGCCGTGGCGGCCGGGATGCGACAGGTGTTTTTGGTCGACGCGCCGTCGCCGGCAGAGAAGCGGTTCTCCATCGACGAGACCTTCCACCTGGCTGCCGCCGTGGGCCGCGGCCGACGGTCGTGCGTCGGCATCTACGGCTTTGCCGGTGGGGGGCTGATCTTCGAGGAGGGGCGGTTCGCCGGTGATCCTTCCAAACAGGTCTCGCCGCTGGTCGCGCGTGTGGCCCTGCCAGAGGCGTGGCGATGCGTGGTGTTCATTCATCGTGATGCCGAAGGCCTCTTCGGTGAGGCGGAGAAGGAGGCGTTTGCGCGTCTGCAGCCGGTCCCGGAGAGGATTTCAGCGGAACTCTCCCGAATCGCCGCGGAGGAACTCATGCCCGCGGCGGAACAAGGAGCCTTCGACGCCTTCAGCGACGCCGTCCTTCGCTACGGCCGCCTGGCCGGAAAGCCGTTTGAGCCCGAGTCATCGCGGCTGCCGTTTCATGAGGCCCTTGGCGGCCTCATAAACCTCATAGGCCAGTGCGGAATCCGCGGCGTGGCGCAAAGCAGCTGGGGGCCGGCCGTGATGGCCTGTTGCGACTCGCCCGGTTCGGCGGAACGACTCGTTGCCACGTTGACCGGCAGCGGTCTCGCCTTGCGGTATGACATGGTCATCACACCGTTCGCTCGGCACGGTGCCGAGGTGCGCTACAACAGGCCGTAGCTGCTCAGCACGTCGCGAAGCTTCGCGGCGAGCGGCGTTTCTAAAGGCACCAACGGGAGGCGGACGTCGCCCGTGTCACGGCCGAGCATCGCCATCGCCGCCTTGATCGGAATCGGGTTGCTGGCGAGGCCGAGCAGGTCACGGCAGAGCGTGAAGAGCTTGTGGTGAAGCGACCGAGCCTTGGCGAGGTCGCCGGCGTCGAACGCGTCGAGGAGCGCCTTCATGTCGGCCGGCACGATATTGCCGACCACCGAGATCACGCCCCGCCCGCCGATCGACAACAGCGGCAGCGTGAGGCTGTCGTCACCGGAGAGCACGGTGAGGTCGGTGGCTCCGATGATCTGCGAGGCCTGGTCCATCGATCCGGTAGCCTCCTTGACCATCGCGATGCCGGGCAGATCGGCAAGCCGCAGGATTGTTTCCGGCTCGATGTTGCGGCCGGTTCGCGTCGGGATGTTGTACACGCAGATCGGGATGCCGACGCTCTCGGCCAACGCCTTGAAGTGTTCGTAGATGCCCTGCTGCGTGGGGCGGTTGTAATAGGGGCCAACGACGAGCGCTGCATCGGCGCCTTCCTTGGCGGCATACTTCGTGAGCCGCAGCGCTTCCGCCGTGGAGTTACTGCCCGTGCCCGGCATGACGAGCAGCCGACCGGCTGCTGCCTGGATGCTCTCGGCGATCACCCGCTCATGCTCGTCATGCGTAAGCGTCGGTGACTCACCGGTGGTGCCGACGGGGCAGATTCCGGTGGTACCGGCCTCGGCCTGAAAGGCGATCTGGCGGCGCAGGACGGGGACGTCGACCGTGCCATCGCGAAACGGCGTCACGAGTGCGACGGAGAGACCAGCAAACTTTTCGGCGCGTGTAGTCATGGGGTGAGAAGATATGATTTTCACCGCTGGGCGGCAAAGGGTGGCCGCTGCGACGCCGGAAACGCCACCGAGGAAAAGCACGATGCGGGCAGTCGCGGCCGAGGCGATGAGACGGGTGGTTGCCTCTGGAGGCCGGCCGGGCCGCGTCGGTGCCATCCTCGGGACGGGCCTCGGCGGGCTGGCGGACGGGCTCGACGACCGCTGGGCCGTGGCTGCCGTCGATACCGGCTGGCTACCGAAGTCATCGGCCACCGGGCATGCCGGAAGAATCGTCGGCGGTCGCCTTGCCGGCACGGATGTCATCGTGCTCCAGGGACGAGTCCACAGCTACGAGGGATTTCCAGCCGAGATGCTCGCCCGCGGCGTCGAACTGCTGGCGGCTCTTGGGGTGACGACGCTCTTGGTGACCAACGCCTCCGGCGGGCTGCGGCCGGATATGCGTGGCGGAGAGCTGGTCGTGATGACCGACCACATCGATCTCGTCCGCGGCGGCTGGGCCCTGCCTACGACGCGCGAGGCGACGCCCTACGATGCCGTGCTTGCCGAAGCGGCAATGACCGCCACGCGGCACGCGGGCGTCGCGGCCCGGCCGGGTGTGTATGCGTATGTGCGGGGGCCAAGCTACGAGACGCGGGCCGAATACCGGATGCTGCGACGCTTCGGCGCGGACGTGGTCGGGATGTCGACGGTGCCGGAGGTGCTGGCAGCCCGGGCGCTGGGGATGCGGGTGGCGGCCGTGTCGGTGGTGACGAATGTCGCGCGGCCCGACGCGCCGAGCCGGACCGATGCGGAGGAGGTGTGCGAAATGGCGGGGGCGGCCGCCGATGGCGTGTGGGCGATTCTGCGAGCGATCGCCGGGGCCTAACGTCACGCGGCTCGGGGTTGCCCGTGCCACATCGCCGGACGTTCGCGGAGGGCATCGTGCCCTCCGCTCTCTCGGATGCAG
>CAZODJ010000081.1:0-9038 GCA_964578555.1 uncultured Candidatus Kuenenia sp. | reverse complement strand
GCCGCCGCCGCAGGTGGGCCGTGTTGCCGATCCAGGCGTTGATCGCCTTCTCGGCCACGCCGCGGCGCTCAAGGTCGTCGGAACAGCTGCCACGAAGGTTCGTGAACAGCTTCGGCCAGGGCTCGACCCCGGCCTTCACGACGAGCCGCTTGGCGTGGGTTGAAAGGTTGCTGCCATGGCGGGCCCTGGGCACCACGTACACGGCCCCGGGTGCCCGCTCGCGGTAGGCCCGCTCAAGATGCGGCCGCAGCGCCTCGAAGATCGGCACCACCCTCCGGCCGCGGCCGGGATGGTGCTCAAGCTTCTTCTCGTGAACAGTGAACCGGTTGTTCTCCCAGTCGATGTCAGACCACTTGAGATCCTCGACCTCGCTCGGGAAGCGGACGCCGCCGAACCGCGGCAGGGCAAAGATCAGCCGCCAGTCCTCGTCGGGACAGATGGCGATCACCTTCTCGATCACCTCAGCCGGCACGAACACGATCCTCGAGTCGTTCGCCTGCGGGCCGCACGGCACATCGGCAAAAGGATTGGTGGCGATCAGCCGCCGCCGGACCGCTCCCTTGAGGAACTGGCGGGCCCGCCGCAGATCGACCGAGGCTGACGCCGGAGCGAATTTATCGAGCAGCCAACGCCGGTAGCCGTCGGCGTCACCCTCAGTGATTGAGTCGAGCATGCGGTCCTTGCCAAAGTGCTCCTCCAGTAGCCGCCGGGCCCGGGCGTAGTTCCGGGCCGTGGTCGGCTTCTGTTTGCCGAGCGTCCCGAAGTACTGCTCGAGGTGCTGGCCGAGAGTGAGGATCCCCTCCCCGGCCTGCTCCCGGCGCGGCACCAGCCCAGCCCTGAAGAGCCGCCCGTGGATCTCGTCGCTGACCCGACCCACCCAATCTGCCGCCTCGCGTTCCAGCGAGTGGCCCGCCAACTTCGCCGCCTCAAGCGACTCGATCATCCTCCGAGCCGTATCGGCAATCTTCTTGGATACGCGGCCCAGGCGAATGGTATGCCGCTTGCCGGATGGGGTGCGGAGAAGCACCCGGTATGCCGGCCCACGTTTGCCCACATCACGGCCCAGAGATGCCATGCCTGTATCTCCAAAGTTGGGAGCCAATTGATCTGCCGGAGCTGTGAAAAGGATTTCCCTCCGACCTACTCGAACGTCTCTCGCTTCGCGAGCCATTCATCGAGCGTCGCAACGCGGTAGAACACCTTGTTGCCGTCCTTGATCCGTGGGATTCGACCAGCTTTGGTCAGCCGCTCGAGAGACGACACGCTCATCCCCAGCATAGCGGCCGCCTCTCGAGGCCGCACGGCGAGGTGAGCGTTGTCAATGCTGACACGGCCCGGCATCCCCGCTGCGATACCAACCGACTTCCGGCTGCCTCGCTGAGATTGCCCGGGATTCGTTCGATTCATAGCTGGTCGGCAGGTGTCACGGCCGCCCCAATCAACTGGCTATTTGTATTGTGTTTTCAATCGGCCCTGACACTACCTACAAGCAGTGCCACATCGAGGCCACCGTCCGAAGTCGTGCATGGCGCGTACATACGCCCCACGCACGACCACTCGTATCTCTAGATCACTACTCACCTTCCGCCTGTCGGGCCGCGATGGCCGCGTCGAGCTGCTCCTGCATGTCGTCGAGCATCTCGCGGGCCTCCTCGAGCGACAGCTCGTAGTTGTAGAGGTCTCGCGTCGGCACGAGCGCAAACTCTTCCGCGGTGAAAACTGCATTGTCATCCTCATCACTGTCCCCAGCGACGGCGACAAGTGGCCTGCAGTGGTACTCGTAAATCCCTGAATAGCACTCGACCCAACGCTCGAATTTGCTTCGCGCCCGGTACACGTTGTCTTCGAGCCATTCAGGCGGCGACTTTTTTTTGTCATGCCCACTCCTTGCACCAGCCATTTTTCGTACACGCTTCTTCGGTCTCGAAACAGACATTTCTCGTACCCCCAAACACAGAGACTTCCGCTGCCCAATCCGGCATTACGGAGCCGGCCGCTACGCTGCGGCCAGCAGCCCTATGAGCTGTCGCGTAAGTGTGGCGAACATTCATCGGGCTAATCCAAGTAGTAGCCGACGCCCCACCGCGGATCCAGCAAGTAATCGCAGCACACTGCTATACATCTGATGAATGTTCGGTGAATTACAGCCCCGGATTGCTGCCGTACGGGTGCTGTGTCATTCGACAAGGCCTCAGCGCTGCGATTGCTACCGCAACGCTCAGCCTGTGAGCCGCCCCTTGGGCGCCCCCCAGATTGCCTCGGCGAAAAGGATTGACCTCGAGGCGACGGCCAATATCCTGCGGTCACCCCTTCGGGCCAGGGGAGCTCTGACCGCGATCGCATGGACGCTCGCGACCTGTAGCGGCCGGCCCAGCTCCGCGTGAGCCCCCGCCTCATCACCCGTGGGAGAGTTGCCGATGCCTCGCTATCCGTCGAACGCGTTTGAGGTTGTGACGCTGCGCGCATGCCTGACCGACAAGATGCTCGATTCCTACACTCGATGGCGGAGCGACATTTCGCGGCCTGACACGCTCACGAGAATCTGTCAGCTCTGCGATTCGATCATCACATGGCTTACGGTGCTCGAGCCCGAGGGCACCTGCCTGCTCGTTGCATCGGCGACTTCGCGCCGGGCAATACTGGCCGTGTGCCAGCAAATTCGGAACGAGTTTGGAGCGGTGGTCAGAGCTGGCGACTCTGCGGGCGGCCCTGCGCCAACTGCTATCACCACACCGAGAAAGGGTTCCGACGAGAGCAATCTCAACGAGGTTCTCGACACACTCGAACACCTCGCGGAGTACGTCGTGGGCGTCCCTGGCGTCGCTGGTTCGAGTGAGATGGACGCCGATCAGCACGACAGGCCTGCGGACGTCGAGTGGTTGTCGGCCGATCCGCGGGTCGATGCACTCGTCGGGGGGACCATTCCTGGCATCCAACGGATGAAGAACACGAGAGGGGTTGGTGATGAGGAGCTACTCCGCCGACTCGCTCGGCTTGGGCGGCAGGCAGCGCGCGAATTAATTGACCACCTGTCACGCGATGGGCGCGGAGGCATCGCGATGGGTACGGTCCGTGAAGTTGCGGCCGACAGCGGCGGAGCGGTGTGGATTGCACATCAGAAGTTCGAATCGTGTATTCATCGGCTTACGGAGACGATGGCAGCTGATGACAGCGATCTCGAGACCCAAAGTTGGCCCTGGCTGGGCGACCAACTGCTCAAAACCCATGAGCAGTGGAGTTCCATCTGCCTGAAGGTCCTGCCACTCAAGCGACACACCCGCCAAAGCAAGCGAAACAACCTTCGACGCCAAGTCGGCCTGGTGTCGAAATATGCCCATCTGGTTCGTGGGGCAGAGCAGCGCCACCTCGTCAGGTATGGAATGCACTGCATACGCAAGACGGTCGAGCGGATCCGGATTTGTGCCGAAAGGCTGCTGCCGCCGGGGACAACTGTGCGGCAGATGCCGACACGCAATCAGCGTAGGTTGAGCCAACGACTGACTCGCCTACTCGCCGATCCCGAGGTTGTGTCCCAGTGGTGCCGCCATCTTGGGCCTGGGGTCGAGAGATGCGGCAAGCTCGTCCGCACCATCCTAGGAACCCACGGGCAGCCGTCACCTTGGACAGTGGGGGCAAAGGTTGCCCCGCTTGCTCGCCGAAAGGTTCTCGTTGCTCCATCCCCTGAGGGAAGAAAAAAGGAGCTGATCGAGCTTCTGAACCAGATGCAGGTAATGGGCCTCGCCGCTCAGTTGCCGTGGGGGTTTATCGAAGGGGCCACCAGCAAGCCACCTACGATCGCGGGTGCGCGAGTCGACGCCAAGGGAACCCGGTGGCTCGTCAATCCGCTTGGCATGGCACTCCTGGCCCGCGTGAAAATACCGCGTCTTCCTCGGTAGCGATTCGAAACCGCTCGCGTTGACCCTGCAGCGCATAGCAGTGGCGCCCGTGTTTCTAGCTCGCTCGACCTATTCGTGCGGGTCTCGCTGCGTAAGTTTGGTCCGAAGTGCTGTGTCACGGCACGACGTAACGAACCTAGTAACGCGAGCGAATCTAAATGACGACTGCTTCCACGAGATTGGGTACGGGCCGCCCAACGAATCCAGGCCCAACGACGGACCCTCAGTGTGTTCAGTCCCGAGACGGCGTGCCGGTCCCAGGCAAGGCGACTGACAAGCAGGCCACCGACCAGCGAGAGGCTCTCTTCAACGCCGGCGCTGTCGGTACCTTCCGGCAGGTGATGGTCCGGCACCACGAGGTCACACACCTCCGCGCGATCCTGATCGAAATCGACGGCGAATGCCTGCAGGTCGGGAACGTCATCGAGAAGATGCCCGCCGACGGGTTCGAGCTGTACGAGCGGCACGTCCGGGGTTGGTTGGATAACCACCCGGTGCTCCGCAAGGCCGAAGTGCGATTTTCAGGGCGATGGCTGCACTGCATCCTGCGGCTCGACACGCCGGTCGAGATCAAGAGCGACCGGCGGCGAGCGCTGTGGGACGCGATCGTCCACGCGGTCCAAGGATCGCTCCCCTCCGACCCGGCGGCCCCGAGGCTGCTGGCGATGACGCGACCGATCGGCAGCATCAGTTCCAAGACCAACCGGGAGGTGGAACTGATCAAGACGGGCGAGCCGGTAAGCGAGGCGGAAATCCTCGGCTTCGCCGACGAGCTGACGCGGCACGGCTTCTCGACCGTGACGCAGATCCTGTTTGGTTCCACGGAGGTGTCGCCGTGCCCGATCTGTCGCAACGAGGACAGCAGCCTCTGCGCCGTGGCGCCGAATCGGTACTCGACGAACCCCGCAATCTCCTTCCGCGGGTCGTGCTACCACTGCGGCAAGGTGGATCTCGCGTCGGTCATGGGCCTCGTGCTGAAGGGGCGAGAGAAGGGCGTCTCCGGCACCAAGGCTGGCGACGAGGCTGTGGAGGCCGGCAACGCCAAAGCCGGCGGTGATCAAGCGTGACGACGGTTTAGATCGGAGCCCATTTCCATTTCGGCCATAGGCCGAGGAGTTGACTGATGAAGCGTGCAAAGAAAAAGAACATGGTCGAGACGGCGGCCGGTGAAGCGGTGCGGGCGTTTTCGGCAGCCGCCACGGCAGTGGCAAGGCTCCGTAGCGACATCCCGGACCGCGAACTGATCGACGGCATTGCCAAGGATGGGTCGACGCGGGGCGACGGGTTGGTTGTCATCGACGAGATCCTGAGTCGCCTGGTGTCGTCCGGTCGGGTCTATGCCCACCATGCCGACGTGCTGCTCACCACCCCCAAGGACAACAAGTTCCGGCTACTGGCCGTCGATGGCCGCGCTGAGCCCAACGCTGGAGCTTGGCTTGCGAACATCATCGCCGGGGTGCAGTGCAAGGTAAATGAGCGCACCGGTGAGATCGAGACCTGGGAATTTCACCTGCCCAACACTATCTGCCACCAGGTCTTCGCCAATGACGCCTGCATGACGAGGCTGCCCGCGGTCACGACTTATGCGACCCACAGCGTCTTTGACTCAGGGTTCCGGCTCAGGGGGCCGGGCTACCACTCCGATGAGCAGATCCTGGTGCAAGGGCTCGCCGTGGAGCCAGCAATGGCGTCGCTGCCCACGGCGCCGCGGACGGCTGCGGTGACCGTAGGCGAGGCAGTCGATCGGCTTCCGCCCCACCTGCGGCGGCTGCTCAAGGATTTTGACTGGGCCAGCGTGGTCGACCTCACGAACGTGCTCGGCACGCTCCTGATGGGCCTGCTGATGAACCATTTCATCGAGGACGGCCATCCGGCGGTGTTCATCCGCGGCAACCAGCCGGGCATCGGCAAGTCTCTCCTGGCCAAGGTCATCGGCATGGTGTTCGACGGCCGGCGGGTAGCCGCGATCAAGAAGTCCGGTGACGAGGAGTTCGACAAGTTGCTCTGCGGGATGCTCCGAAAGCGGCGCCGGATGGTGTTCCTCGACAACCTCCGGAACAAGCTCGATTCCGAGCGGATCGAGCAGATCATCACGAGCCCCACGTTGATGATCAGGATCCTAGGCACCAACGACTTCGGCGAGTGGCCCAACGACGTCCTGTTCGTGCTGACGAGCAACAACCTCGTGGCGGGCCGGGACCTCGTGAGCCGGAACGTCGTGATCGACCTCTACACCGAGGGCGACCCCCGCAAGCGGCAGGAGGAGCGCAAGGCCAGCCGGCCACTCCGGTACGCCTCCGAGAACCGGGCCGCGATCCTGGGCGAGCTGGCGGCCATGGTCTTGAAGTGGGTTGACGCGGGCCGCCCCAACGGCGAACTGACCACGCGGTTCGATCACGTGATGCAGGTCGTCGGGGGGATTCTCACCGCCAACGGGTTCCCCGGCTTCGCATCGAATGCGGAGACCGCGGCCGTCGAGATGGACGAGGACCTGCAGCGCATGCTCGATCTCCTCGAAGAGGTCGTCGATGGAGGGCTCGGCGCGGACGCCAAGGTTGAGGCCGGCGGGGATGCCAGCAAGGCGGGCTGCGTGGCCAGCCAGTGGGTCGCGGCTTTCGAGCGGCTCGGCCTGATCGACGCCAAGGCGGCGCACGAGGCGACGCCTCGAGCGAAGAGCGTCCTCGTCGGCAAGATGTTCAGCCGGTTTATCGACACACCCTTTACGGTGGAGACGGCCGCCAGGAGCGCGGTGGTCACCATGCGGAGGCGGGACGGCACCAGCGGCAACAAGGTGTTCTATTACGCCGAGATTGGCCCCACGCCTGCCGAGGCCGGCAGCGGCCTTGCGGGTAGCGACGCGGAGGCGGCGGCCCCGGTGGCCGACGTGGGGGAGCGTGCAGCGGCGTCGCCCATGGAACCCAAGCCGGCGACCACCCCGACGCCCGCCCCGACAAGCACCCGCCCCGAGCGGCCCGCGGGGCAGAAGGGGCGATCAAAGGGGTGGGTTGATGCTGCCAAGGAGATCCAGCCGCCCCCGGCAACACCGAAGCCGAAGGCGAAGTGAATGTGAGCCCCATATCAACTGATATCAACTCTGCCTTTAACTGAGCGTAAGTGCTTGCGACAGAAGAGCTTCCGAAAAGAGAGTTAAGGAGTTGAGGAGATTTCACGATTCGGCTGGCTGTTCGCCAGAACCAACGACAACCGCTCCGAAACCTGTCGCCACCGCGATTCCGAGCCAGTGGGCCCAAACGCGAAAAGACCTCAACTCCTTAACTGACGGCACGCAAGTCTCTGGCACACAAGCACTTAAGCCCGGTTAAGTAGCCGGTTAAGGCCAAACCCCGACCTCAACTTCCACTACCGGAGACCTAACCATGAGTGACACCTCAACCTCGATTACCCCCCAGCCAACAACCCAGGCTTCGGCGTGGAAACCAGCCTTCGCTCTCCCCGTCGCGCTGAGCCCGGACAGGGCTGCCGTCGAGTTCATCGAGTGGCTGCCCGGCGATGACCCGCTTACTGGATCCGTCATCGCCGCCGACACCGAGACGACCGAGATTGACCGCAGCCAGCCGTGGCTGACACCCACGATCGTCCTCATGCAGGCCTACGACGGCGAGCGTGGTGTCTTCATCGCGCCGTTCAATGTGCCCGCCTTCATGGCCGCGCACAAGGACGCGTACTTCATCTTCCACAATGCGCCGTTCGACCTGCGCGTGATCCAGCGAACCCACGAGCGGGAGGAAGTGCCCTACGACGTCTACACGCTCGTCGATAACCGGCAGGTGATCGACACCAAGATTCTCTACCAGCTGATGACGCTCGCCACTGAGGGGCATACGGCACTCGGTAAGGACCAGAGCACGCTATCAACCGCCGTGGCCAAGTTCATCGGTGTCGAACTGCCCAAGGAAAATCTCGACCAGGACGGCGAGGATATCCGGACAGGTTTCAACAAGTATCTGAACTGTCCGATCCCAGACATCCATCCCGACTTCCTGGAGTACGCGGCCAAGGACGTGCTGGCCACCCACGAGCTCCTGGTGGCCTTGATGGGCCGGCTCGATCGGGTGCGGGAGAAAGCCGACCTCTGCTTCGGCTACGTGGACCAGACGCACCTCGGGGACTGCATGTTGGAATACGGCCCGCTCACCCACGACACGCAACTCCGGGGCGCGATCGTGTGTGACCAGATGCAGGCCAACGGGGTCCACATCGACACCGCCCGCCGCGACGAAAAACTCCGGGAACTGAACAGCATCCTCGAAGGGCACGGCAAGGCACTCATGGCGGCCGGGATCCCGATCAACGGCAAGGGATCCACCACGGCCATCCAGCGTCGCCTCGAAAAGATCGCCGCCGAGAACCCTGGCCTGGAACTCGCCCTCACGCCTGGCGGCAAGTTCTCGACCAAGGCTGAAGACCTGCAATCGGTGGCGGAGTACGACGAGGGGGGCGTGCTCCAGAAATACGTCGAGTACAAGGCTGCCGACAAGCTGAGGGCGACGTATCTGGAGAAAATGGGCGGCCGGCTTCATCCGCGGTTTGGGATCCTGATGCGCACCGGCAGGACGAACTGCACCGGCGACCTGGCCCTGCAGACGATCCCCAAGGAGCTCACCGCGACCGCCACGACGATGACCCTGAGGAAGTGCATCGTGGCCAGCCCGGGGCACGAGTTCGTCATGGCGGATTTCTCGCAGATCGAATTGGTCGTGCTGGCCTTCGCGTGGAAATACCAGTTCCATTTCGGCGAGAAGCTCCACGACGTCATCAACTCGGGCCAGGACGTGCACCGGATCATCGCGAGCACCGTGCTGGGCATCGACCCCGAGGCCGTAACCAAAGACCAGCGGCAGGCCGCCAAGGCGATCTCGTTCGGCGCCCCGGGCAAGATGGGGCCGGCGACGCTCCAGAAGGTCGCCAAGAACAGCTACGGCAAGGACCTGACGATCGACGAGGTCACCGCGGCCCTCGACGCCTACAAGACAGCCTTTCCCGAGCTGGCCGTCTTCCTTAAAGAGCACCCCGAACTCGGTGACGCGGATGCCGGCCTCGAAGTCGCCAAACACCTCCGGCTCACTTCCCGATCGTTTCACGAGGACCGTGGCTGGCGGCATATGGATAAGCACGACTCCG
>CAZODJ010000080.1:0-9871 GCA_964578555.1 uncultured Candidatus Kuenenia sp. | reverse complement strand
ATGGACACCCCGTGGCGCAGCACGGTGCGGCAGCAGTTGGCTCGACTCGTTCTACGGCGATACTGCGGGCAGTTCGACGCCGCCTGGGTTCCGGGTGAACGCGGACGACACTACGCTCGCCGCCTCGGCTTTCCTCGCGACCGTGTCCTCCAGGGCCTCTATGGGTTCGACTGGGAAGGAGCCAGCCGAGCCTGGGAGATCCGCCAGCGTGCCAGCAGCCGGCCACGCCGGTTTCTCTTCATCGGCCGCTATGTCCGCGACAAAGGGATCGACCTGCTCCTCGATGGGTATGCACGATACCGCGAGGAGGTCGCCGATCCGTGGGACCTAGCCTGTTGCGGGCAGGGGCCGCTCGGAAACCTCCTCACCGGCAGGCCGGGCGTCATCGATCGGGGCTTCCGGCAGCCACATCACCTGATTGCAGAAATCGCCGCCGCCAGTGCGCTGGTGGCCCCCAGCCGCTACGACCCCTGGAATGTCGCGATCATGGAGGCAGCGGCTGGGGGGCTGCCGATTCTCTGCAGCCATGCCTGTGGAGTCTCGGCCGAGGTGGTCAGAGATGGCATCACCGGCAATGCCTTCCAGACCGATTCGGTCGAGGCGGTCACGCAGGCCATGCTGCAGGTGCATCATGCACCGCACCTGGATGATCTCGGCTCCGCCGCGCGAGAAGCCGTCCGCCCATACGCCGCCAACGCGTGGGCCGAACGCCTGCTCGCGTTCGTCAACAATATCCCCGATCGTCGCGAATACACTGCGGACAAAACAGGCTTCCGCGACGATCAAAACGCATGCAGCCCGGGGTGAGCCACCGGCTCGGGGGCGGCAAAAGTCTCGTCGCAGGGCGAGGATACGCCCGACGCTCCTCGAGCGTTCGCCGACCCCCTCGCCTCCCTTTCTCAGTGCGTCAGATCGTCGCTGCGACCATCCGGAATGCACTTTACCCGAGCACGTTCTCGAGCACTTCCTCGGCGACGTAGATTGGCAGATTCGGATCGCACGTCACCGCCACGGCGATCGCGTCGCTCGGGCGGGCGTCGATCTCGATGATCTCGCCATCCTTCTCCACACGGATCGTGGCGAAGTAGGTGTGCTCCTTGAGCTCCGAGATGACGATGTCCTGAAACACGCCTCCCAGTTGCTCGACCGCCGCCACGAGCAGATCGTGCGTGAGCGGCCGAGGAGACTGGTGGTGCTTCACCCGCCGATCGATGCTCGTCGCTTCGAAGAGGCCGATCAGGATCGGAAACGTGCGGTCGCCCTCCACTTCCTTGAGGTAAACCACTTGCTGATCGTTGACCTCGCTGATGATGATCCGCGAGAGCTCCATTTGCACGCTCATGGCGTTGCTCCAGGAAGTGAATGAATGTGCGTGTAGCCTACCGCAATTCCGGAGCCGAATCACGCTCGGGCCCGCAACTCGGCCAGCGTAGCCTGCCCCTTGGCTAGCTTTTCCTCCAGTTCAGCCAGCTGGGCCCGTTCCTTCTCGACAACCGCGGCCGGGGCCTTGCCGACGAATTTCTCGTCGACAAGTTTTTTCATCTTGGCGGTGATGAAGCCGGCCGTTTTTTCATTCTCCTTTTCGAGCCTCGCGATCTCCGCCCCCACGTCGATGAGGCCGGCGAGATCGACGAACACGTCGCAGCCGAGCACGCTTGCCGTCGCCGCGCCAGCGACACCGACGGCTTCCGGACCAACGGTCGCCAGATCAGCCCCGGCCATGGACTCGATCGCGGCATGCATCGGCGCGAGCAGGTCGGCCGTTTCCCGCGGCGCCCGGATCGCTACCGGGAGACGGGTCTTGGGCGGCACATTCTGCCGGGATCGAATCTCGCGGATCGCTCCGACGATCGCCAGGAACGTACCGAACTGCGTCTCCGTGCGGGCGTCGGTCCACCCCTCGGGCGGCCTCGGCCAGGCGGCCACCATGATCGACTCGGCAAGCCCGTCATCATCCCACGGCATCCGCCGTGCCCCAGCCGCCTCACGGAGATGCTGCCAGATCTCCTCGGTGACAAACGGCATGATCGGATGCAACATTCGCAAAATACTGTCGAGGCCGAGCAGGAGCATCGACTGGGCCTGACGCCGGGTGGTCGGATCGGCGAGTCGCGCCTTGCAGAGCTCGAGGTAGGCCGAGCAGTATTCGTCCCAGGCGAAGGCGTAGAGGATCCGTGCTGCCTCGGCGAATTTGTAATCGTCGATTGCCTTCGTCACATCCCGTGTGACGCTCGCCAGCCGGCTGGCGAGCCAGCGGTCTTCCAGGGCGGAGAATGTCACATCGCCCCCCGGAGCGGCAAGGTTCTCGCCCGCGAATCCCTCCAGGTTCATGAGAACAAATCGCGTGGCGTTCCAGAGCTTGTTGGAAAAATTCCGTCCCGACTCAAACCGTTCGGAGAGGGCCGGGCCGCGGGGCAGGGCGAGGTCCTCGGGCGTCTGCGCCCACTGCGTCCGGAAGGCCTGGCCGCACTTCGGACAGTCGATTCGCGGCCGCATCCGATTCTGCACGGACTGTTCGATCCGGGCGGAGCAGTGCGGGCACTGAAACTCCACCGGCATCCGCACGTCCTGCGTCTCGGTCGCCATGCTCGCCATGCCGAACCGCAGGGCATCGGCGCCGAGGGCCTCGATCACGTCGAGCGGATCGACGCCGTTGCCCTTGCTCTTGCTCATCGTCTCGCCGTAGCGATCGAGGATCTTCGGGTGGATCGCGACGTCGCGGAAGGGGATTTCCCCCGTGTCGAAGATGCCCATGATCACCATTCGTGCGACCCAGAGCGTGATGATGTCGCGGCTGGTGACGAGCGTGGTCGTGGGATAGAAGCAGGCCAATTCCGGCGTGGCTTCGGGCCAGCCGAGCGTCGAGTGCGGCCAGAGCGCCGACGAGAACCACGTGTCGAGCACGTCGGGGTCGCGGACGAGCGGTCGGCCGGCAATTGTCTCGCAGCCGAGATCCTCGTCAGAGGAGGAGACGTACCAGCCGGTTGCCCCGTCGCTCTTCCACGACACCGTGCTACGACCGGTGAAGGCTGCCGCGAGATCGCTCTCCGCTACATCCTCGACATGCCAGATGGGAATCCGGTGGCCCCACCACAACTGCCGGCTCACCGGCCAGTCCCGCTTCTCGCCAAGCCAATCGAGGTAACTCTTCGCATACCGCTCCGGCACGATGCGAATCGCCTGCTGTGTGACCGCGTCGAGCGCCGGCTGGGCGAGTTCGTCCATGCGAATGAACCACTGATCGGCGAGATACGGCTCGATCGGCGTCTTGGACCGGTCTGAGTGGGCAAGGTCGATGACCCGGTCTTCCACGTGCACGAGTTGCCCAGCGTTCTCCAGATCGGTTACGACCTTCGTCCGCGCCTTCGGGATCGTGAGGCCCTGATACGGTCCTGCCTCGGCGTTGAGCGTGCCATCAGTATTGAGGATGTTGATCATCGGCAGTTGTTGACGCCGGCCCACGTCGTAGTCGTTCGGATCATGGGCGGGCGTGATCTTGACGCAGCCGCTGCCCATCTCAGGCTTGGCCCACTCGTCGGCCACCAACGGAATCGCCCGCCCGAGCAGCGGCAGCGTCACCTGCCGACCCGCCCGGGCCATCGCCGCCAGTGTCTCGAGCAGCGGCAGCAGCTCACGGCGGCGGGTCTCGAGATCCTCGATTGCCTGGTCGATCGCCGCCTGTTCCTTCGCAACAGCGGCCGCTCGTTTTTCCCGCAGGGCCTGCTCGGCCTCATCGAGGGCGCGGGCCGGCTCCGGATGCACCGCCACGGCCGTGTCACCCAGCAACGTCTCCGGCCGGGTCGTCGCCACGGTCACGCTCGTCGGCTCACCCGGCTGCGGTGCGATCACGTCGTAGCGAATGTGCCAAAAGTGGCCCTTCACCTGCTCGTGAAAAACCTCGTCGTCGCTGACAGCGGTTTGAAGAAACGTGTCCCAGTTCACCAGCCGCTTGCCGCGGCGGACGAGGCCTTTTTCGAAAAGCCGAAAGAAGGCCTCGCGAACGGCCCGAGCGCACTGGTCGTCGAGCGTGAACCGCGTGCGGTCCCAGTCGCAGCTTGCTCCCAGATCGCGGAGCTGGCCGAGGATCCGCTTCTCGTATTGCTCCTTCCAGGCCCAGATCCGCTCGACCAGTTTGTCACGGCCGAGATCGTGCCGGGAGAGCTTTTCTTCTTCGAGGAGTCGCCGTTCGACGACCGCCTGCGTGGCGATGCCGGCGTGGTCGGTGCCCGGCATCCAGAGCGTGAGGAAGCCCTGCATGCGTCGCGTCCGCACGAGGATGTCCTGGAGCGTGTTGTTGAGCGCGTGGCCGAGGTGGAGGGCACCGGTGACGTTCGGTGGCGGGATGACGATCGAAAAGACGGGGCGGCGCGGGGCCCCTCCGGCAGCCTGGGGCTCCGCATGCCAATAGCGGCCGGCGTCCCAAAGCGTGCGGCAGCGGGCCTGCGCCGCGGTGTGGTCAAACTGCTTGGGCAATTCGTGCATGTGGAAGCGCGTCCTACTGAGGGGCGGAGAGGAAGTGATGGAACGAGTCGGCGAGCGCAAGCCAGCTCGCCTCGATCACGTTTTCACTCACGCCGACCGTGCCCCACACCGACGCGCCGTCGGTGCTCTCGATCGACACGCGGACCTTGGCCGCCGTACCTTCCTGGGCATTGATGACGCGGACCTTGTAGTCGAGCAGGTGCATCCGTGAGAGGGCAGGGTAGACCGGCTCGAGCGCCTTCCGCAACGCGGCGTCGAGGGCGTTCACCGGCCCGTCGCCCTCGGCCACTTCATGCCGCACGCCGCCGGGACCATTTCGCTCGACGACAAGCTTTACGGTAGCCAAGGTACGAATATCGCCCTCGCCACGGCTTTCGACGTCGACGTTGTAGCTGTCGCGTGTGAACAGCGGGCGGAATGTGCCGGCCAACCGATCGACGAGCAAGTCGAAAGACGCCCCGGCGGCCTCGAACTGCCAGCCTTCGTTCTCGAGCCGGCAGACCTCGGCGAGCACGCGATCGAGCAGGGCGCGGTCGTTCTTGACGTCGGGCCGCGTCACCATGGCGGCGATGTTCGATCGCCCCGACAGCTCGCTCACGAGAATCCGCCGCGAGTTGCCGACCGCTTCGGGCGCGATGTGTTCGTATGACTCGGCCGCCTTGCTCACCGCATGGACGTGCATGCCGCCCTTGTGGGCGAACGCGCTTGCCCCCACGAACGGCTGCCCCGGGCGGTAGCTCATGTTGGCCGTTTCGTACACGAAGCGGGAGAGCTCAGTCAGGTGGGCCGTGCCGGTGCCGCGGAGGACCGTGAATCCCGTGAGCTTGAGCGAGAGGTTCGCGACGACCGAGATCAGATCGGCATTCCCGCACCGCTCGCCAAGACCGTTGATCGTGCCCTGCACCTGCGCCGCGCCTGCCGTGATGGCCGCGAGCGAGTTGGCGACGGCAAGGTCACAGTCGTTGTGGCAGTGGATGCCGAGCTTGGCGGGATTGCCGGCGGCATCGAGCGCCGCCCTCGCGGCCACCGTCATCTGCGCGACCTCCTCCGGGAGCGTGCCGCCATTGGTGTCGCACAGCACGATCCGCGTCGCCCCCGACTGGGCCGCCGCGACGATCGTCTGGCGGGCATAGTCGGCATCGAGCTTCCAGCCGTCGAAGAAATGTTCGGCGTCGTAAAAAACCTCGCGGCCCGCCTGGGTGAGGTGAGCGATCGTGTCGGCGATCATGGCGAGGTTTTCCTCGCGGGAGACGCCAAGCACCTCGGCCACATGGAAGGCCGACGTCTTGCCGACGATCGTGACAACGCTCGTGCCGGCGTCGAGCAGGGCCCGCATGCCGGGATCGTCGGCGGCCGTCATGCCGCGGCGGCGGGTCATCCCAAACGCACACACCTTCGAATGGCGCAGCTTCAGGTCGGCGACCCGGGCGAAATACTGGGCGTCCTTGGGATTCGAGAGCGGGTAGCCCCCTTCGATAAAGTCGATTCCCGCCTCGTCGAGCCGCCGGGTGATGGCCAGCTTGTCTTCGAGCGAGAAGTTGACGCCTTCTCCTTGGCTGCCGTCGCGAAGCGTGGTGTCGTAGATTTCGATCGTTCGCATGGGGCTAGCGTACCTTCACGCCCGCACCACGGAAATCCGGCACGGTTTCCGGGCTGGTAGCCCGGCCTGCACTACTCCGATTCCTCGTCGTCGTACGACTCCTCGTCGTCGACCTCTTCGTCATACGACTCGTCGTCGAAGGCTTCCTCGTCTCTGTCGGTCTCCTCATCATCATCGACCATGGCAGCGGCGACCGGCTTCTCCGCATGCGGCTGGATCTTCAGCTTGCGGGGGGCCGGGTCGGCAGGCACAGGCTGCGAGCCGTTGCGGGCGGCCCACTCCTCCATCGTGATCAGCACCTCGCGGGCCTGGCTGCCTGCATATTGGCCCACGATGCCGTCCTCGGCCATGTAGTCGATGAGGCGGGCTCCGCGGCCGTAGCCGACGCCGAGCGCCCGCTGCAGAAGCGACACGCTGCCGCGGCCTTCGCGAATGATCACCTCGACGGCGGCCGCGTAGAGATCGTCGCGATCCTTGCCATCGCCAGCACTCTTGGCCGCATCGCCGGTTGGTGCAGGCTGGAGGTTCACCAGTTCCGCCGCATACTGCGGCTCAGTCGTGCCAATCGTCCCCATCACACCATTGATCTCGTCGTCGCTCACGAACGTGCCCTGGCCACGCAGGATCTGGCTCGTACCCGGTGACAGGAAGAGCATGTCACCGTTGCCCAGCAGACGCTCCGCCCCCATCTCGTCGAGCACCACGCGGCTGTCGGTGCGGCTCGCCACCTGGAAGGCGATGCGGGCCGGCAGGTTGCTCTTGATGAGGCCGGTAATTACGTCGACCGTCGGCTTCTGGGTGGCCAGGATCAGGTGGATGCCCACGGCCCGGCTCTTCTGGGCCAGCCGGATGATGTGCTGCTCGATCTCCTTGCCTGCGGTCATCATCATGTCGGCAATCTCGTCGGCGATCATCACGATGAAGGGCATCGTAGTGGGGATGGCAGCGGCCTCCTCCTCCGTCTCGGGCTTGATCCGCTCGAGCAGCTTCTCGCGGCCAAGCGCGTTGTACTGAGTCAGGTGTCGCACGCCGACTTTCGCAAGCAAGGCGTAGCGTTCTTCCATCTTCTCGACCGCCCAGGCGAGGATCGCCTCGGCCTTCTTCATGTCGGTGACCACCGGGTGCATGAGGTGGGGCAGCGACTTGTACGGGGTGAGCTCGACCATCTTGGGGTCGATCATCAGCATCCGCACCTCGTCGGGCCGCCGCGTCATCAGCATCGACACGATGATCGAATTCAAGCAGACCGACTTACCGGTACCGGTCCGGCCGGCGATGAGGAGGTGGGGCAGGGCGGCCATGTCGACCACCATCGGATTGCCGGCCACGTCCTTGCCGAGATAGATCGGAATCTTCATCGAGCGGCTCTTGGCCTGTGTCTCCTCGATCACTTCGCGGAGGCGGACCATCTGCCGGGTCGTGTTGGGCACCTCGATGCCGACCGAGTTCTTGCCGGGGATCGGGGCGACGATGCGGACGCTCGGCACGCGCAGCGCGATGGCGAGGTCGTCGCCGAGGTTCGTGATCTTGGCGAGCCGCAGGCCTGCCTCCAGTTCGATCTCGTACTGCGAGATCACCGGGCCCGTCTCGATCTCGACGACCTTCACCTTGAAGCCGAATTCGGCAAACGTCTTCTCGAGCACGCGGGCCCGCTCGCGAACCTCCTGCTCCTGCTGCTCCATCTCCAGGTATTCGGTGGGGAGGAGCAGGTCGAGCGAGGGCAGTTCATAGTCGGCAACCGGATCGGGGGCGAGGTCGAGCACCTGGGGCTTGGGCCGCCGCTTGGTCAGCGACTTGATCGGCACAGGCGGCTCCTCGGCGACGGGTTCATCGGCATCCTCGTCGTTCACCTCGTCGTGACTGGTTTCGGCATCGCTCTCGTCGGCCCTCTCGTCGTCTGCCAGCGCGGGAATCTCCCGCCGCTTGACGCGAATCATCGGCTCAGAGTCGTCGTCTGGGTCGGACTCGCCATCACGATCACCAGCGAACTCGTCGACGCTACGCAAGGCTCCGACGGCCATGCCCGTCGTCCGGCGGCGCAGCCCCCGCGGCCATCGCACCAGCGAACCAATCCGTGAGCCGGTTGACCAGCCTCCGGCCACCAGCGCCATGAGCACCGTGCCGAGCCATGCCGTGAGCCGCACGACCGCGGCGTCGGCAGCAAGAAAGAGCCCCGCTCCCGTGATCGCCGTGACCACGATCGCCGCCCCGGCCGTGGCGAAGTAACGCTCCGCAAACATCTTGCCGGTGGCGCCCGCATAGCCGCCCGGGCCCCAGATGGGGCGGGCGACCGCGTCGGGCAGGAACATTGCCAGGAGTGTGCAGCCACCGGCGATCGCCACGACGGCACCGCTTGCGCGGAGCGGCAAGTCCGGGAGAGGCCGACGTCGCAGGAGCATAATGTCGAGCACCGCGAGAAATCCCACCACGAACCAGGCCCCAAGGCCGAAAGCTTCGTAGAGCGTCGCCGACGCGGTGGCACCGATCAGGCCGCAGGCGTTCTGGGCCCGCGCGTGCGGCGGAAACACCCGGGAGGCCGGCGGATCGGCTGGATGAAACGTGGCAAGCGCGGCAACCACAAAGAGGCACATCGCCAGCAGGCCCAGGGCGAAGAGATCGCGAACGCGATCACGCGGGAGTTTTTCGTCAGGAGTGGCGGCGACGATCGTCGCGTTGCCGGACGGCCGCACACCAAACCGGGCCGCGGGTGACGGGGAAAGAGTCTGTCCGAATCGTCGATCGACGGAGGCCATGGCACGCTATCCGTAGCGAGGGTGGTGGGATCCTACGTTGCAACTCTACAGGCCAGAACGGTGCATGCTGGCCAGGCAGAACCGCTGGTCGTAGCCGCCATGGTGGGAATCTGCCGGTTGCAACGACGACGCCGGCTGGAGACAACACCACTACCATGCACACCCTCACGCTCGGCATTCTGGCTGGTCTTGCCACCGCCTTTTTCAGCGCGCTTTCCTACCTCGTCTCGCGGCATCACGGCAGGAAGGATGGCGGCGGCAGCCTACGACTGCTCGTTTTCGCGCATGTGCTGATGGGAATCGCCTGCCTCCCGCTCGCCTGGGTTCTCTGTCCTGATCCGTTGCCTCCAATGGCCGTCTGGGTGCCGCCGCTGGTCGGCTCATCGCTCACCTATCTTGCAGGGCAGGCGGCGGTTTTCGCAGCCCTGAAGCGAATCGACGCCTCGCAACTGGCCCCGCTGTTGGGTCTCAAGATTGCGATCATCGCGCTGCTCGCAACGTTCGTCCTTGGCCAGCCACTCGTCGGCCGGCAGTGGTTCGCTGTCGCAATCAGCGCGGCGGCGGTAACGCTTCTTCAGCGATCGAGCCAATCATGGCAAAGGGCGAATCCGTGGTCGGTCCTTGGCGTGGTGGTGGCCATCTGCGTGTGCTTCGCGGTATCCGACCTCTTCATCGTCGGGCTGATTGATGCCGTGCAGACGTCACGCGACGCGACGTCCTCGATGACGGCATCAGACAGCGGTCGGCTCCGGGCTGGCGGCTTTGCCATGGCGGCGACGTACATTCTGTGCGGCATGATTGCCCTGCCTTTCGTCGGGCACGCGCGGCGGGGCCGGAGCGGAGGGTGGCCGGCAGCCATTCAGTACGCCGCCGCCTGGCTGGGTTCGATGGCGGGGCTTTACATCTGCTTCGGTCTTGTCGGCCCAGTGTTTGGCAACATCCTCCAGTCGACCCGGGGCATCATGGCGGTGGGCCTCGGGGCACTGCTCGCCGCCATGGGCTGGCACGAACTCGAGCAGCCGGTCGACCGGCAGAC
>CAZODJ010000079.1:0-9981 GCA_964578555.1 uncultured Candidatus Kuenenia sp. | reverse complement strand
ACCAACGCCGAAGCCGAGCAGGCGACGAACCCCGCCGCTGCGCAGTGACCCCGTCGAGGCTGCCATGGACAAGAAAGAAAAGAAGCGGATGGAGGTGCTGCATCAGAAGATCGCCAAACTGCAGCAGCAGTTGGCGGGCGCAAAGAAGCAGCCGGATGATCCGACCGAGGTGCCTCGGCTCGAACAGGCGCTCGCCGCTGCCCATGCCGAGCTGGCGGCCTTGAAGAAGTCCTGACATGGGCCTTGCCGACCTGTTCAAGTTTTTCGGCGGCGGCAGGCCGCGGGTCGATCTCTGGCGTCGCTACGAGAAGCTCCACGAAAGCTCTTCTGGCACGATGTCCGCGTTCTACAAGGTCCGCGACCGGAGGACCGGTGAGATCGTCGGCCTGAAGGTGGTCAACATGGCCAAGGCCGCGCCGATCGAGCGGCGGTACCAGAAGCTCGGCAAGCCCAACGAGGGTGAGATCGGGCTGGTGATCTCCGGCCCTCATATCGTCAAGACGCTCGACTGGGGCACGACACGTGAAGGCGGCCTCTTTCTCGTCGAGGAATTTGTCGAAGGGCGGCTGCTCCACGTCCTGATCTCGTCAGGCAAGCCGCTCGAGCCTGCCCGCCGGCTCAGCTTTATCCGCCAGGCGGCCGAGGCGATCGGCTCGGTCCATGCAGCAGGCTTCGTCCATCGCGACATCTGCCCCCGCAATTTTCTCGTCACCCCCGACGACCACCTCAAACTCTTCGACTTCGGCCTCACCGTGCCCGACAAGCCGGTGTTTTTACAACCCGGCAACCGCACGGGCACGCCGAACTACATGGCGCCGGAGGTTGTCCGACGCCGTCAACTCGACAAGCGGGTCGACATCTTTGCCCTCGGCGTGACAGCCTTTGAGATCTGCACGCTCACCCTCCCCTGGCCACGTGGCACGACCGGGCAGGCGGCGCTCTCCCATGATTCACCGCCGGCCGATATCCGGGCGGGCTGGCCTGACATTCCCGACCGACTGGCCCGGGCCATCATGGCCTGCCTGGAGGCCGATCCGGCCGGCCGGCCGGCCTCGACGGAGGCGTTTTTGAAGATGATCGCCACGGTGGAGGCGTGATCCGAGGGATCCCTTGAAGCGGGCGGCCGTGGATCGTACTTTGGGTGGCTCGATCACGATTTTGTTTCAGGACTGCCCGAGGAGTTCTCCCATGACGATGGACAAAAGCCTTCGCGTTCGCAAAGGGTCCACCAGCGCCCGAGGCGTGCTCAGTCGCGCCGAGCGAATCGCCAAGCTGAAGGAAATGGACCGTTGGGAGGAAGGGCGTAGCCCGACCGGCCTGCCGAAGGTGCGGGTCTACAAGATGTCGATGAAGAAAAAGAAGAAGGCCAAGGAAGAAGGCGCCGAGGGCGCCGCCAAGCCGGCGGCTGCGAAGAAGTAGTCCTGGCTGCAGTCTTTCCTACGGCTGCCGGCGGGCGGGTGATCCGACGCTTCGTGCTGCCTGCTGGCCAGACGCAATCACCTGCGGGATACCCACCCCCTGATACGCAGCTCCCGCCAGCGCCAGCCGCGGGAGCGCCGCGGCCCGGGCGGCAATTGTCGCCACGCGTTGCACGTGCCCCACGTGATACTGAGGCATCGCGGCATGCCAGCGGTCGATCTGCACAAGCTGCGGCGCCGCATGAATGCCGAGAAGATCAGCCGCCTCGTACCGTACCCGCGCGAGCAGGGCGGTGTCATCGAGCTGCGCGGCTCCCGGATCAAGCGCACCGCCCACGAACACACGAATCAACACGTGCCCGGCGGGAGCGCGGCCGGGAAACTTCGAACTCAGGAAGCTGATGGCAAGGATCTTGCGTCCTTCACAGCGTGGTATCACAAGCCCGGCGGCGTCGAGCGGGTGAGCGACATCGCCGCGGGCATAGCCAAGTGAGACCACCGCTGATCCGGCGTATTCGATCTGGCCGAGTTGTGCGGCAAGCGTTTGGTCGGCTTCCCGCAACACGGCTGCCGCCGCCGGTGCCGGCAGGGCGATGATCACGGCATCGGCCGCGACCGCCGACTGCCCTTCGATGTCCACCTGCCAGCGCTCGCCTGCCCGCCGCACGGCCAGAGCCCGCCCCCGCACAAACTGCCCACCGCGTTCACCAACATGCTCTGCCAGCCGCCGGGGCAGCGTCTCCATACCCGAGGCCAGACTGACGAACTGGCCATACCGCGCTCCGCTGGCAGACTGACCTCGTGGCGTAAACCGCAGGCGGGCGAATTCACCGGCAAACAGGCTGCCGTCGTGGCGCTCCATGGCAAGAAAGTCGGGGCAGGCTGCCGCCATGCTCAGCCGAGCGGGATCAGCCGTCCAGATTCCGGAAACCAGAGGCTGCACGAGTCGCTCGAAGGCTTCGCGCCCCAGCCGGCGAACGGCAAACTGCTCGAGTGATTCGTCGTCGCCGTGGCCCCGCCGGATGAGTGGCTCGCACAACAACCGGAGTTTGCCGGCAGGCGAGAGCAGCGGTGTCGTCAGGAGGCTCCAGACCTGCCCAGGAGCGAGGAGTCGAAATCCGGCCGGCACAGGCACCAGCCGGCCCTGATGCAGGATCAGCGCCCGCCGCACCGGAGCCGCGATGCCGACCAGTTCACCCGAGAGGCCGATCCGCTCGACGAGTTGGACACCCTCCGGTCGAGCCGCCAGAAAACTGTCGGCAGCCCGTTCCACAAGCCAGCCGTCGCGTCGCACGCTGGCCACGACGCCGCCCGGCCGAGTGTCGGCATCGATGATCGTGACCTGCATCCCACCGGAGGGCTGACGCAGCAGTTCCTCGGCGGCGGCCAGCCCGGCCAGGCCACCGCCCACAACGACCACCTGCTGTGTTGCATCGCTGCTGTGCTGCATCGCTGGAGACGCCCCGCTGTCACGCATCCGCGTGGGGATCTGGGCAAGCCACGAAAGCCCGTGCGATCCGGGTGAATTTGGTCTGGATCGGCCCGTGGAGGAAGCCTAGTGTCCCGCTCCAATTCGGGGTAGGCCGCGAGCGCATGCCCCTCGTTCACAGATGGAAGGAGAACCCGTCGTGGCTACGCAGCGGTGCTCACAAGGTGTGGTCTTCGGACTCGTTCTGCTTGCGGCCGTGATCGGTGCCGGCCTTGCCGGATGCTCGCGAACACCGGTCGCCAAAGATTCACAGGCTACCACCGCGCCGTCGCAAGCCCTGCGTCAGCCACGGTGGCTCGAGTCCTATCGCGATCGCACCGCCAAGCGCGCCCAGCCCGTCACCGAACCGCCGGCACCGGAGGCCGCGCCGGTCGCCCCGCCAGCGCCGGCGACCCTAGCGGCTGATCCGCAGGCCGCGGCCGTGGAGACGAGCATTTCCGACCCATCCATCGAACTGGCGATCCCGGACACGCCTCCCGCTTCCGCCGACGGCAAGCCGGGCCGCGCACTGGTTCGCTCACGCGACACATCTGCCGTGGATGCGTTTGCTCTGCTGACCGCCGGCTGGACTGACCTGGCGCCCGGTGAATCGGCCGGCCCCAAGCCCGACGAAGCCGTCGAAGAATCCTCATTGAAGCCGCAGGAAAGACTCGGCCCGGAGTCGAGCGTCTTGAACCCAGAGCAGACGGCCGAAGGCGATCCGCCGTCTGAGCCAGCCGTGCCGGTCCAAGAGAGCGCTGAGCCGGAGCCGATCGTCGACGCCAAGCCTCAACCTGAGCCGGCCCCAATCGCGTCGTGGGCTAAACAGGCCGATGAACCTGAGTCGACTGAGCCACCGTCGGTCACGACGGAGACAGCGCCCGCGGAGTTGCAGCCCCCCACCGCGACCGACATCACCGCGGCCGATGAGCCGGCACCGATGCCGAGCGGGGCTGAACAATCACCTGCTGCTCCGGTGGCTGAGCCGCCCGATCAGACGCCCACGTTGTCAATCGATCCGGCCAGTTTCCAAGGGGTTTTCCCCGGCAAAACCACCCGTGATGAGGTGGAGGCCTCATGGGGCAAGGGTGAGCCATTCGCCCGCGACGACGGCACGACCGGCCTGTTCTGGAAGGTGGAGCCCTTCGAGCGGGTTGAGGTGATCCTCGACGGCGAAGCGGTCGGCTCGATCATGATCAAACTTGCCGAGCCGATGAGCGTCCGCGAACTCGCCACGCAGCTGGAGATTGCCGACATTCGGACCGTCTCGGTGCTCGATGAGCAGGGCATCTCGATCGGTGAGGTTTTTCCGGAGCGGGGCGTGATCTTCAGCGTGAACCCGGGTACCCAGTCCGCGCAGGCGGTGATCCTCGAGCCGCTCGATCCGGAGTCATTCGTGCTTCGCGCCGAGCGAGAACTCGAAATCAACACTGCTCTGGCCACGGCCGACCTGCAGTACGCGATTGAGATCGATCCTGAACACCTTCGCGCTCTGCGTCTGCTCCTGGCGCTGCGGTGCGAGCAGGGCAAGTGGACCGAGGCACTCACGCTCGCCGAGCGGGCCGAGGCCGTCGATCCCGACGATATCTGGACGCGGCTGAAGCATGCCAGCGCACTGATGGCCCTCGAGCAGACGGCGGCAGCGCTGGAGAAGGTGGAAGGCGTGCGGCAGCAGCCCAACACGTCGCCGCTCGTCGTCGCCCAGGCAGAACGAATGCTGGGCCGCATCCAACTGGGGTCTGCCGAGCCCGATTACCAGAAGGCGGTGGAGCATTTTTCCAACGCAATCAAGACATCGAGCACGCTGGTGAACGCGAAGGCCGAGTCGGCCCAGAAGGCCGCCCGCGACGTGCTGCTCGACGCCCATCTCGGCACCGCTCTGGCGATCGCCAGGGGCACCTGGCAGCAGAAAGCCCGGGTCATCCCCAAGTGGATCACCCGCAGCGAGACGATCGTGAATGAGGCTCCGTTCGACAAGGAACTGGAGCAGCACGCCCTCGAACTGCAGTTATGCAGGGGAGCGTTGGCCGTGACCGCCGCGTCGACGGAGTCATGTGATCCACTGCCGTGGGTCAAACGACTGCTGCAGGTGCGGGCCAAGCTCGATGGCACGACGACCGACCCCTGGCGGCGCCGCCAGATCGACTGGGAGATCGGTGAGGGCCTTTCCGACGCCCTCGTCGCCACGCAGAAGCGGGGCGATGCCGCCGACATGCTTGACAACGCCACGCTCACGGCCGCCTATCTCGAGCGGGGCGCCGAGTTGCGACAGCTGACGCCGACCGAGCGAAAGAATCTCGGCGACCTGCTGTTCCGGATCGGCATCCTTCACAGCCTGCAGAAGGGTGACCATGCCGCGGCGGTGACCTGGTTCGACAAGGTGTTGCCACTGTGGGAAGGCAATCCGGCGTTCGCCCGCGACGGCGCGACGGGGCAACTCGGCGAGTCGCTAGTGAGCATGGCAATCACCTACTGGCAGGTCGACCGTCGCGACGATGCCGTGGCGATCAATCGCAAGGGCATCGACCTCATGATGGAGGCCGTCGAGCAGCAAACGCTCAACGAACAGTCGCTGGCGGTGGCCTACGGCAACCTGTCGACGATGTACGCCGAGCAGGGCGACGACGAGCAGGCGCGGAACTACGCCGAACTCGCCACCCGCGCCGAAGCCACCGGCACCGTGCGAAAGTAAGGACTGGTACGCCGCACGCGGCCCCCACTCAGCCGCCAGGCGCAAGCCGGCGGGCCACTCCGGCTCCTACAGCAAACTCTCGAGCAGCAGCCGCATCTTGCGAAGTTCGCCCACCTGATCGACGTTTTCCAACGGCGGCATGTGGGCACACAACGCCCGCTTATAGCCCACCCGCTGCAGCTGGCCTACGATCTTGCCGTATTCGACATTGCCTTGCCCGATCCGCACCTGGGCAGCGTCCGGCTTGGTGTCCCGCAGGTGCACATGAGCCACGTACTTCACGATCGGCTCCCATGAGCCGGGCTTCTTGGCGCCGTAGATGAACTGGCTCGGATCGAGCGTCACCCCCAGCCCCGGCACGTTGCGGCAGAGCGAGGCGGTCGTCTCGGCGTCCTGGGTCATCCGACCGGCCATCGTCTTGACGGCGACCACGCCACCGAGATCGTGGGCAATGGCCACGAGTTTCCGCAGCCGCTCAATCTCACCATTGAAGGGCGTGCCGAGTTCGGAGGCGTCGACCACCATCGTCACGACACCGAGCGACTTGGCCAGCCGGCAGGTGGCGGTGAACAGGTCGTAGTAGGCTGGAGACTCAACGGCCGAAAACGACACGGCCACGGGCCGCAGTCGCTGCAGGTCGCTGCAGGCGGCGATCGCCGCCTCCGGGTCGGCAGCCACCTGAGCCGGCTGGAGGTGTCCGCCCTGCTCGTGCACGTCGAGTTCCACGGCGGTGAACTCCAGTTCCGCGAGCCGCTCCATGGCCTTGTCGAGGGGCATGTCGGGAAAACATTCAGTACTCACACATACGAACACGCCTAACGCTCCTCTCGCACAAGTCACCAATTCTCGATCGCCGCCTCCGGCATCAGCCGCAAAGGTAGCGAGCCTCGGCAAAAACTGCCACCGCACTGTCGAACGGGGAAAGTAGACACGCCGCCGCATCGGCCGCGTACAATACGGGCTCCCTGTGTCAGGAGACATTTTCGATGCCATCCGATCCGCTGCAGCCGCCCACCCGCGTCATTCTCGAACAGGGATCTCTCTGGGGCCGCTGGGGCACACGCGCGGCATGGCTCATCGCCGGCTTCGCGGTGCTGTCGGCCCTCGCGAGCGCCGGTGCCAACGCCCAGTATTTCCAGACCAACGCGAAGGTCATCGAGCAGTATCACTCGCTCTCCAAGACGGCCTCGGCCAAGGTGGCGGTGGTCGACATTTCGGGGCCCATCATGGGAGGGAGCGGCTTCACCCGCTCGCAGATCGATCGGATCGCCGACGACGAGGAGGTGAAGGCGGTCGTGCTGCGGATCGACTCTCCCGGTGGCACGGTAAGCGGCAGCGACGAGATCCACTACCGGATCAGCGAGGTGGCCAAGCGCCGTGATCTGCCGGTCGTCGTGAGCATGGGAGGGATCGCGGCCAGTGGCGGCTACTACATCGCGATGGCCAACGGGGGCCGCGACGACGTGATCTTCGCCGAGCCGGCCACGCTCACCGGGTCGATCGGCGTGATCATCCCCCACTTCGATCTCTCGAAGCTCGTCAAGAAGTTCGACATCGAAGACGACTCGATCACGAGCGGCCCGCTCAAGGAAATGCTCAGCCCCACGAAGGACCGCACGCCTGAGCTCGAGGAGCGGGAGCGGAAGATCCTGCAGTCGCTGGTCGACGAAATGTTCGGTCGGTTCAAGACGATCGTGAAGCAGGGTCGGCCCAAGCTCGACGACGAAAAGCTCTCCGCGGTGACGACGGGCCAGATCTTCACGGCCGAGCAGGCGCGGGAGGCCGGGCTCATCGATCGGATCGGGTTCATCGAAGATGCGATCGATCGCGCGGTAGAACTGGCGGGCCTCACGAAAGACGCGGCCCGCGTGGTGAAGTACACCAAGCCCAAGGGCCTGCTCGACGAACTCCTCGGGGGGAATGCCCCGGGGGCGCGGCAGGTGACGATCCTCGAGGCGGTCGCGGAATGGACCACGCCGCGCGCCTGGTATCTCTGCTCGTGGTGGCCCGCCCTCATCACGAGCGGACAGTAGGACCGCGAATCGCGGCATCCACCAGCTCAGCGAACCCCTCCCGCGTGGTCTGCGGGTGCCGGAATCCGGCTGCCACGAGGGCGTCCGCTGAAAACACGCTCTCTTCATCGAGCGCCCGCAGCCGGGCCGTCGTGAGCGGCATCTCCCGGCCGGTGATGGCCGTGATGATGTCGCCCAGCGGCGCGGCGCATTGCGCGAGAATCCGTGGAATGCTCCGTGGTGGTGGGCTCCCTGCGAGGGTGGCGATCAGAGCGGCGAGTTCACGCAGCGACAGTGTGGCAGGGTCAGTCACCGTAAAGACTGCGCAGCCCGGCGCCTCGCGGTGGGCCACAAACTCGATCGCGGCAGCGACGTTGTCTACCGACACGACCGACTTCCGCGCGGTGCCGCTCCCCACGAGACACGGCCGGCCGGCAATCACCTGCCTCACGAACGCGGCAAAGTTGGCCGCGTTGCCGGGGCCGTAGATGGGCGCGGGGCGGAGGATCGTGGCCTGCCGCGCGGCAGCGGCCGCAGACCATTCCCGCAGCGCCGCCTCCGCGCGGGCCTTCGACGCGCCATAGGGCCCGTCGGGGCTGGCGGCCTTGATCGAACTGACCAGCACGAATCGTTGCACGCCGTTGCGGGCGGCCCAGTCGAGCCAGTCGCGGGTGCCGGCGACGTTCACGGCCTCGAAGGCCTCGATGTCGGCGGCCGTCGGCCGCAGCACATGCTGCTTCACTTCCAGGTGGATCACCACGTCGCAGTCGCGGGCAGCGTCGCGCAACACATCGCTTCGCGACGCACCTGTCCAGCCCTTTGGCAGGTGGGCGGGCGGCGTCCGACCGGTGGCGATGCCGCCGTGGCCATGATCTGCCAGCCGGAGCAGCAGACGCCGGCCGACAAAACCGCTCGCTCCAGTTACTACGCATCGCATCGGGCTTTCTCACCCCGCCCGCAGCCCCTGCAGCCAGTCAGCGTAGGCGACGGTGATTTTCTCACGGTCAAACATCGTTTCGGCGAGGTGGCGGGCGGCCTGCCGACAGGTTGCCAGCCGCGACCGATTCTCAGCCAGCGTGCGGATTGCGCGGGCGAGCGACGTCGGGTCGCCGGAAGCATACGGCAGCCCGGCCTCGGCTTCGTCGATGAGCCGCTCGAGTTCCCCTGACACACCGCTGACGAGGGCCAGGCCGGCGGCCGCGTAGTCAAAAGCTTCATTCGGGATGGCGACCACCGACTCCGGCTTGGTCAGCACGAGCCCCACGTCGCACCGCGCGAGCAGGTCGACATAGGCAGGCCGCTCGAGCAGACCGTTGACCACGATTCGGCAGGAGCCGTTGGCGGTAGCAGCGGCGTTGCGGAGGGCGGCCTCGTACTGTCCCTTGCCGGCGATGTGGATCGTGGCCTGGATGCCGGCTGCCGAAAGCTGCCGCACGGCGACGACGAGCGTATCGAGATCTTCATCAGAGCCGAGTTGGCCGGCATGCACGCAGGCCAATGGCTGGCTTGTCTCGTCGGAAGCATGGTGCACAGGCTGCATGCCCGCAGCCGGCGGCACATGATCGATGGAGCGTGGCGGCGGCGCAAACTGCTGCGGGTAGCCGCCGAGGGGCGCCACGTGCTTGGGCACGTCGGCTCGGGCGGCGATTGGCAGGGCGGCGATGCATTCTGATGAGGCGGCCGCGATGGCGTCGGCTGCGGTGAGGATGGCGTCGCGGCGGCGGGCCATGCCGCCGAGGAGCAGCCGTCTCGTGAGGGGCCGCAGCAGCATCGGGCCGGGCACGTACGGCTCGAGCGAATCGGGCCAAAGATTGCAGAGATCGACGACAAACTCGGCATCGAGTCGGGCGGCGAGTCGGGCGGCCGCCTCGGGGCCGTCGAGCGGGGGCAGGCTGGCGAGGATGATGTCGGGCCGCCCGATCTGGCCGGCGGCGATCGATTCGTTGGCGAGCCGTTCGAAGGTGCGGCCGAAGTCACGATGGCTGGCGAAGCGGGCCAGTGAGACGTCGCGGTCGTAGGGCCGCACGGCCACCAGCCGGACGGCGAAGCCCTCGTCTTCCGTCGCCCCCAGCGGGGCGGAGCGGATGGCCTTGCGGCGATGGCTCCAGGTGGATGACCACCAGGTGACGTCGTGGCCGCGGGAGGCCAGCAGGCGGGCGAGCGACCAGGCTCGCTGAGGGGGCAGGTGTTCGCCCGGGATGTCGTCGAGAGGGTTGACGATCCAGATGGAAAGGGGATGGTCCACGGGTTCGGGCTGACTCATGCGGGAACTGTAGCAGGTCGTTTGGGCGAAACGCAGTCGCCCGCGTGACGGCCGTGGCTGCCGCGAGTTCGGCGGACCGACGCCCTCGGCACAACCGGCATGATCGGCCGGCAGGACCGCTGCGACCG
>CAZODJ010000078.1:7697-10048 GCA_964578555.1 uncultured Candidatus Kuenenia sp. | reverse complement strand
GCGGCGGCGGCTGGTGCGTCATCCCGCGGGCTTGCGCCCTGCGGCTAGCTGGAGGAGGCTTGGGCCAGTGCTACGGGCGGGAGCGAAAGTCGCTGGGAGAGATGCCCGCCACCCGCTTGAATGTCCGTGAAAACTGGTACGGGTCGGCAAAGCCCAGGCGGGCGGCTGCCTGCCGCACCTGGAGGCGATCGTGCGTGAGCAGGTCGGCGGCGAGGTTCATCCGCTGCCTGAGCAGGTAGCGGTAGGGGCTCTGCTCTCCGAACCGCCGAAACAGCCGGCAGGCATAGGCGGTCGAAATGCCGAATTCGGCAGCCGCCATCTCGATCGACACGAGCCGCTGCCGATCGTCGGTCAGGAATTGCTTGAATCGCTCGAACGTGCGGCGGGCCGCAAGTTCACCCGACTCGGCAGGGAGCGTCCGCTCGGCGATCTTCGTGAGCAACACGCCGAGTAACTGGCCACAGAGGCTTTGGCTGTGGGGCGAAGGGCTCAGGCCGCACTGTTGGACGACGTCGAAGACAGCCTTGATTTCTGCCGCCGGGGCGACCGTGAGGTGGCTGCCTGGTGAGAGCCTCGCTCCCCGCAGGCGATCCAGGGCCTCGCTGCCGATGAAGTCGATGTAGTACTTGCGCAGCCGTCGCCGCGGATCGGTCTTGATCGTGTGCGGTACGCCGGGGCCGTAGGTAAAGACCGACCCGGGCCCGAGCGCCGCCTCGCGGCCGCCAAGCACCGCGGAGCCCCGGCCGGCGGCCACAAACTCGAGGCAGAGGTACGGAAAGTCGTTCCGCTCCACGAGATAATCGCTGCGCACCTGTTCCTCGCCACCGCAGACCACGGTCACTGGCCGTGAAGCCACCGGCCGCAGGTCAAGAAAGTAGCGATGTGACTTGACGACCTGCCGCGAGACAAACGCTGGCAAGCCTCTATCGCGTCGCATCTGGGGAGGGCGGGGCCTGACCATGAGGTCAAGAATAGCTATCCACCGGTCAAGAATCACCATTCCACGATCACCCGCGACCGATAGGCTGGCGTCATGAAAATCCTTCCCCGATTCTCCTTCGGCGTGGGCGACCGCTTCGCCCACGAGGCCGAGGCCCAACTCGCCGCGTTCGAGCGGCTGGCTGCCGCGGGCGTGATCGTCGCCCCCGTGTGGAACAAGTCGAACCGCGAGCATTCATTCATCGGCAGCGAGCCGGCGAGTGTGCGGGCTGCCGCGGCGGCGGCAGTCGCCGCGCGAAACTGGCCGCATCCGTGGTTTGTCGATGCCGATCACATCCGGCTCGACACGGTCGACCGGTTTCTCGAGTCCAGCGACTTCTTCACGATCGACGTGGCTGACAGCATCGGCAAGCCGGCGGCCGATGCCGACGTGCGGGCGTTCGTCGCCCGCCATCCCGAATTGGCCAAGCCGCTCTCCGTGCCCGGTATCACGAAGGTGATCCGAATGTCGGAAGAGAGCCTCGCCACGATTGCCCGCGCCTCCATGCTGGCCTGCCGCGAGGCGGGAGAGATCTTCCGGCATATTCAAGCACGGCGTGGCGACGACATCGTGATCGAAGTGAGCATGGACGAGACCGATGCGCCGCAGACACCGCCGCAGCTGCTGGTCATTCTGGCCCTGCTGGCCGAGGAGAAGATCCCACTCCAGACGATCGCGCCCAAGTTCACCGGCCGGTTCAACAAGGGCGTCGACTACGTGGGCGACCTTGCCCAGTTCGAGCAGGAGTTTTCCGACGACGTGGCCGTGTGCCGCTTTGCGGTCAAGCACTACGGATTGCCCGAGTCGCTCAAGCTCTCGGTCCATTCCGGGAGTGACAAGTTTTCGCTCTACCCCATCATCCGTCGGGTGCTCGCCGCAACCGGGGCTGGCGTGCACCTGAAGACGGCCGGCACGACCTGGCTCGAGGAGGTGATCGGGTTGGCGGAGGCGGGGGGCGACGGGCTGGCCCTCGCCCGCGAGATCTATGCCTACGCCCGCGACCATGTCGACGAGTTTTGTGCCCCCTACGCGTCGGTGATCGACATTGATCGCACGCGGCTGCCGACACAGGACGTGGTGAACGCCTGGAGCGGGCCGGAGTTTGCCGCGGCGATCCGCCATGTACCGACTCACCCGGCGTTCAATCCGAGCCTGCGGCAGTTGCTGCACGTGTCGTTCAAGGTGGCGGCCAAGCAGGGCTCGCGATACACCGACCTGCTCAAGGCCAATCGCGAGATCGTGGCCAAGCAGGTGTCCGACAACCTCTACGAACGGCACATGAAGCCCCTCTTTCTCCAGTAACCTCCCATGCGTTCCGCCATCACGCTCTGCCTTGTGCCGGAAGCCCGTGAGGGGCCCTTCGTGTTTCACG
>CAZODJ010000078.1:0-7597 GCA_964578555.1 uncultured Candidatus Kuenenia sp. | reverse complement strand
GGGCTGTCGCACCGCCGCGGAGCTTGGCTTCGACGCCGTCGAGATTTTTCCTGGATCGGCAGCCGACGTGCCGGTCGACGCGTTGCGGCGGATTCTTGCCGCCCATGGACTCACGGTCGCTGCCGTGGGGACCGGGGCCGGCTGGCTGAAGCACCGTCTGCACCTCTGTCATCCCGATGCTTCCGTGCGGGACCGGGCCTGCGAGTTCATCGCTGCGATCATCGACGTGGCTGGTGACCTCGGCGCTCCGGCGATCATCGGCTCCATGCAGGGCCGCTCCGGGGAGGGCGTGTCGCACGACACGGCCTTGGTGATGCTCGCCGACGCGCTCGGCAGGCTGGGCGAGCGGGCCAGTCAGCGCGGGCAGCCGCTGCTCTACGAGCCCCTCAACCGCTATGAGACCGACCTTTTCAACCGGCAGCGGGAGGCGGCCACGTTTCTCACACTCCACGGCCTCCATGATGTGAAGCTTTTGTGTGACCTCTTCCACATGAATATTGAGGAGGCTGATGTGGCGGCGGCGCTCGCTGCCGTCGGCGACCGCGTGGGGCATATTCACTGGGCCGATTCCAATCGCCGCGCGATGGGTATGGGCCACACCAATCCCCAGCCGATCGTTGCCGCCCTGCGCTCGATCGGCTACACCGGATTTCTGTCCGCCGAAATCTTTCCACTGCCGACCCCGCTGGATGCGGCGCGGCAGTCGATCAAAAGCATTCGCACGTTCGCATCCTAAAGGGTTGTCTCATGCTCAATGGCCCGCTGCTTCATCCCGACATGCTTCGCGTGCTCGCCCAATCCGGGCATCACTCGACCGTCCTGATTGCCGACGGCAACTATCCTGCCCTCAATAAGCGGGGGCCGCGGGCGGAGCTGGTGTCGCTCCAGCTCATGCCGGGCGTGCCGACCGTGGCTCAGGTCTTCGAAGCGATCCTCGGAGCGGTACGGATCGACGCGGTGAACACGATGGGCGTCGACCGCAGCGACTCGTATGCTGCCGCGACGCCGGGCGATCCGCCGGTGTGGGAGGAATACCGTCGGCTTCTGGCAGCCGCCGGCGCGTCGTGCCAGCTCGAGCCAATCGTCAAGTGGGAGTTTTACAAGGCAGTGGCCTCGGAGGACCACGTGCTCACGATCCAGACCGCCGACAAGGCCCCGTGGGCGAATCTTTTGCTTTCTGTCGGCTGCCGCACGTTCTAGTACGCCTGCGGGGCCCTCCATGGCCCCCGCAGGCTTGCCCGCCTCCGGCGGGAAGAAAAACGGGCCTCCGGCCCTTGCCTTCAGGGAGCGCAGGTTTCAGTCTGCGACGTTGAAAATGATGCTCACGCGTCCGCTGGGAAACACCGGCCTTGCCGTGCCGATCCTCTCGTTTGGTGCCTCGTCGCTCGGGCAGGAGTTTCGTGCGATCACGCTCGATGAGGCCCTCGGCAGCGTGCAGGCGGCGCTCGACTGCGGCATGAACCTCATCGACACGAGCCCCTTCTACGGCCGTGGCATGAGCGAGGTGCTGCTCGGAATCGCCCTCAAGAACATTCCTCGGGATCGCTACCTGCTCTGCACGAAGCTCGGCCGTTATTCCCTCGAGCATTTCGATTTTTCGGCGAAGCGGGTGGCCGAGAGCGTCGACGTGTCGCTCCACCGGCTTGGCACCGACCACCTCGACATCATCCTCTGCCACGACATCGAGTTTGTGCGAATGCAGCAGATCGTCGATGAGACGCTGCCGGCCCTGCGGAAGATCCAGCAGGCTGGCAAGGTGCGATGCATCGGGTTCAGCGGCTATCCGCAGAAGATCTTTCGGTTCATCTGCGGGCAGGCCGACGTCGACTGTGTGCTCAATTACAACCAATACACACTGCAAAACACCCGCTTTGCCGACGAGACGATCCCGATGCTCAAGGCGAAGGGGATCGGCGTCATGAATGCCGGTCCGTTCAGCGCCCGCCTGCTCACCGACGCGGTGCTTCCGGCCTGGCTCAAGGAGCCGGAGGAGGTAAAGGCGGCGGCCCGGCAGGCGGCGGAACTCTGCCGTTCGCGGGGCAGTTCGATCGCGAAGCTCGCGCTGCAGTTTGCCATCGCCAATCCCGACATCGCCACGACCGTCGCCGGGAGTGCGAATCCGCAAAACGTGCGGGCCTGGGCGAAATGGGCCGCCGAGCCGCTCGACGAAGAGCTGCTCCGTGACGTGCAGGCGATCTTCGCGCCGGTGAAGAACATCGGCCACGCGGAGGGATTGCCGGAAAACAATGCCTCATGAAAATCGACTCCCACCAACACTTCTGGACGTACTCGGCGGTAGAGTATCCGTGGATCGGCGCCGGCATGGAGCGGCTCGCCCGCGATTATCTGCCGGCCGATCTCGAGGCTGTGGCCGTGCCCGCGGGCGTCGCCGGCAGTGTGGCTGTGCAGGCGCGGCAGTCACTGGCCGAGAGCCGCTGGCTCCTCGACCTAGCCAAGCGGCACCCCTTCATCCGGGGCGTCGTCGGCTGGGTCGATCTGCGCAGTGACCACGTCGCCGATGATCTGGCGACACTCGCCCCACACGAAGCATTCGTGGGTGTGCGGCATGTCGTGCAGGATGAGCCCGATCCGCGGTTTTTGCTGGGCGAGGCGTTTGTCCGCGGTCTCCGTCACCTGCACCAGTTTGGCCTCACTTACGACCTGCTCCTCTATCCGCAGCAGCTGCCGGCGGCCGTGGAGCTGGTGGGGCTGCTGCCGGAGCAGCCGTTCGTGCTCGACCATCTGGCGAAGCCACGGCTCAAGGCACCAATCAAGACCAGCGACCGCGACCAGTGGCGACGCGATATCGAGGCCCTCGCACGGCACCGGAATATCTGCTGCAAACTCTCGGGACTGGTCACCGAGGCGGCCTGGCGGCAGTGGCAGCCGGCCGACTTTCGACCGTTCCTCGACGTCGCCCTTACCGCGTTCGGCCCCGAGCGGCTGATGTTTGGCAGTGACTGGCCGGTCTGCCTGCTGTCGGGGGACTATGCCGAGGTCGCCGGGATCGTCGAAGATTTCATCGCGGCGCTCGCGCCGGACGAGCGGAATCAGATCTGGGGCGGCACAGCCACACGTTTTTACGGACTGAAGTGACACCCATCCCATGCAAGCTCTCCTCCTCGAAAAACCGAAGCATTTCTCGTTCGTCGACCTGCCCGAACCACCGCCGCCCGGCCCAGGCGAGGCGGTCGTGCGGGTGCATGCCGTCGGCATCTGCGGCACCGATTACGGTGGCTATCTCGGCAAGATGCCGTTCTTCAGCTACCCGCGAATTCCCGGGCATGAGTTGGGCGTTGAGGTGGTGGCCGTGGGCGAGGGCGTCGCCGACGTGACGCCCGGCGACCGCTGCTGCGTCGAGCCCTATATCAATTGTCAGGCGTGCTATTCCTGCCGGCGGGGCCTCACCAACTGTTGCGAGCACCACCAGACGCTCGGCGTCCACTGCGACGGCGGCCTGCGGCCGCTCTTCACGGTGCCGGCCCGGAAGCTCCATTCCTCCCCCAGGCTCTCGCACGCGCAAAATGCTCTCGTCGAGACGCTGGCGATCGGCTGCCATGCGGTCGACCGGGGGAACCCCAAGCCTGGTGAAAACGTCCTCATCATCGGGGCGGGGCCGATCGGTCTCTCGGCGCTGGAGTTTGCGAAACTCTCCGGGGCCCGCGTGATCGTGATGGACATGGTTGCCAGCCGGCTCGACTTCGTGCGCGACACCATGGGCGTCGTCGACACGCTCGTGGCGACGGGCAGCGATGCCGATGAGCAGGCGATCGCCCGGCTCACCGATGGCCGGATGTGTGACGTCGTGATCGACGCCACCGGAAGCAGCATCAGCATGGCGCGGGCGCTGGCGTTTTGCAGCTTCGGCGGACGGCTCATCTATGTCGGCATCACGCAGGCCGATCTCGTTTTCCCGCACGCACCGGTGATGCACCGACGCGAGCTCACGCTCCTGGCCAGCCGCAACGCCCTCTCACGGGATTTCAGCCGGATCATCGGGCTCATCGAAAATGGTGCGATCGACACGCGGCCGTGGATCACGCACCACGTGCCGTTTGCGGAGACGATCCGCGTCTTCCCCACGCTGCTCGACCCGGCGAGCGGCGTCCTCAAGGCGGTTGTCGATATGCCGTGAGTTGTGGCGCGGGCGTCAGCCCGCGATCTCCGTCCACCGGTCAAACGTCGCCGCCTGTCCGCGATGCCCACCGTTCTCGTCGGTAAGGTTCCACACGATCGCCTGTTCGATCCGAAACCGCCGACCGGTCTTCGAGATGCGGATGCCGGAATAGTCATCGACGAAGCCGTGCTCCCGCGTGCGAGCCAGGAGCCGGGCCCGTTCGTCGCGGTGGACCGGCTCGGCGGTGAGCCGCGAGGGCGTGCGTGTCAGTTCGTCCCAGCTCATTTCCCACAGGGCGAGCGCTGTGGCGTTGCCGTAGTTGAGCACCGGGTCAGCCTCGGTGCCGTGGGAGACGACGACAAACGGCGCCTGAAACAGCCGCTCGGCCTGTTCGGCGGTCGAGCCATCCCGCGGGATGAGCTCCCGGCCCAGGAGCCGCGCAAACGAATCGAGCAGCAGCCGCACGTGTTTTTCCGAAAAGGGGACGCAGCTCATTCTGGCGCGTTCCTTTTCAGGCGGGCATCAAGAAACTCGAGGATCGCCTGCTCGGCCCGGTCGGCGTCAGCCCCCTTGAAGCCGTGGCCTGCGCCCTCGAGCACGACGAGGTCGGCCGGCACGGCAGCGGCCTCGAGCCGTTCGATGAGCCACTGCGACTGCTCGAGGGCGACATGATCGTCCTCGGTGCCGTGAATGCAGCGGGTGGGGGCCGCGGCAGGTGTGATCCAAAAGAGCGGACTGCCCTCGATATGCCGAGCGCGATGGGTGGTGAGGTTACCGCCAAACCAGAGGGGCAGCACCAGGTGGGCATCCTTGCTCCGGCCGTAGGATTTCGTGAAGTCGTTGGCGCCGTAGATGTTCACCACGCAGGCCACGTCGCTCGGCTGGTCGGCGTTTCCGCCGTCGCCTTCAAACCGGGGCTCATTGGCCGTCACGCCGAGCAGCTGCGCGAGTGACCCGCCCGCCGAGGTGCCGACCGCGCCGATCCGCGTGGCATCGATGCGATACTCGGCCGCGTGGGCCCGCAGCCAGCGGACGGCGGCCTTCACATCGTGCACTGCCGCCGGGAACTGGTGGTCGGGGGCGAGACGGTAGGAGACGGTGGCGGCCACATAGCCGCGTTCGGCCAGTTTCACGCACAGGGCGTCGTGGCTTTCCCGTTTCCCGGCGCGGAATCCGCCGCCGTGAATGCAGACGACGGCCGGGAACGGGCCCGCTCCCTCCCGCGGCGCCGCCATGTTGAGGAGCAGTGGCGTGCCATCGGGCACTGCGTATTCGATTGCCTCGTGCCAGGTCACGGTGTCGGGCACGACCGGCGCCGCCAGAGCTGGTGTGGCCGCCATCAAGATCAGGGAAATGAGAGCCGCGGCTCCCTGCGAAGTATTGCTCATGTCAGTCGAGAGGCTCCTCCAGGATCGTGTGCGGGAAGGCGAGCGAGCCACTCGACATTCTCTCAAAATCTCTCAAAAAATACGCTGCGGCCGACGTGGCGGCCATGGGTGATGCCGGCAGATGCCGCGGAGGCCTTTGGGGGAGTGCCTGGGCGATCACCCATCCGGACCTCACGGCCGGCGTTGGTGCACCTGCCTAGTACGTACATGCAGAGGATTGCGTGGGCTGGAATGCTGACGAATTGATCTGGCGGTAGCGGCATGGCATGGTGGCTCCAAAACCTCCACGGTACCGCCCCATGAAACTCGCGATGATCGTCAACCCGTTCACCGAGCACACGCTCGCGCTTGCCGCGCAGGTCGGGGTCGAGGAGATCGTGCTCACCTATCCCGGCCCCGGGGTCGAGCCGCTCTTGGCAGCCCGCCGGATGGTGGAGGCGGCCGGCATGCGGCTGGCGATCGTGGAGCGAAAGATCCCGCACCTGAAGATGGTGCACGGCCTGCCGGGCCGCGAGGCGGAAGTCGAAAACTTTTGCACGCTCCTCCGCGACATGGCCGAGGCCGGCCTCACCGTCGCCTGCTACAACTGGATGCCGAGCGAAGACTGGCAGCGGACGAGTGCGACCGTCCGCGAGCGGGGCGGTTCGTTGGTGACGGAGTTCAAACTCGCCGACGTGGGCACCAACGTCACCGACGCCGATGGCGCGCCCGCGGCACGGACAACGGCCACCAGGCTCTGGGAAAACCTCGAGCGGTTTCTGCACGAGGTGCTGCCGGTGGCGGAGGCGTGCGGGGTGCGGCTGGCCCTCCACCCCGACGACCCACCGCTAGCCGAGTTCAACGGTCAGCCACAGATCATCACGTCCAACGAGGCCTTGCAGCGGGTCGTCGCGCTCGCGCCGTCGCCGGCCAACGGCATCTGTTACTGCGTCGGGTCGCTCTTTCCGGCGGGCGTCGACGTCGTGGCGGGAATCCGTGAACTGGGGCCGCACATCGCATTTGTGCATGCCCGCAACGTCCGCGGCACGGCCGCGCACTTCACCGAGACCTGGCATGACAACGGGGCGATCGACATGCCGGCGGTGTTTCGGGTGCTCAAGGACGTCGGCTACACCGGCAGCGTGCGGCCCGACCATGCCCCGTCGATGGCGGGCGAGACCAATGAGACGCCCGGCTACGAGATGCTCGGCCGCCTCTTCGCCGCCGGCTACCTCCGCGGCCTCATGCAGGCGGTGTGACGCTCGAGCACGCACGCGTATGTGGATGACTGGGTTTCCGCATACCAGGAATCACGTGGGCCGGAAGACTGCGCTTTTCACTGGTGATAGACTGTCATCATGAGCGCCGACGCCAATCTGCATCAACTTCTCGAGGAGGCCGAGGCCAAAGTGGCCCGCACCGCGGCGCTCTATCTCCACTCGGCAGCCAAGCTCGGGCCGTTTGATCCGATGCGGCCCTATTCACCGGATGAATTGGAGCCCTATGACGCCCTCGTGACCCGCTTTGAGCGGGCCATCGAGGTATTTTTGAAGTTCTTTCGTACGGTGGAAGCCTTCGAGACGGCGGGAGCCGGATCGACCGTGCGAGACTGCCTGGGGCTGATGTGCAAACTCGGGCTCATCGACCAGGTCGATCAATGGATGGAAATGCGAGAAGTCCGGAATCGGATTGCCCACGATTATCTTTCCGACAAGGTGCAAGGCATCTATGGCCTCCTGATCGAATCGTATCGGCCGATCGTGGCGGAGGCGGTCATGGTGGCCCGCCGCTATGTGGACGCAAGCCGGAGGCGATGATATGCGGCTCAGCAGTCTCGAACGGCGGGCGCTCGCACATGCGATGCACGATCTCGACTACCGAGTCGAGATTTTCGGCTCGCGTATCGACGACGCGGCCCGCGGCGGCGACATCGATTTGATCGTATTTGCACCGGATCTGGCGGCCGAGGACCGGCTCCGGCTCTCCCTGCGGATCGCGGTCGCGTTTCGCAGCATCTGTGACGAAAAGATCGACGTTCATGTGCTCGATCCTCACGACCTCACGGCCGCCGAGCGGGCATTTTTAGGCGTGATCCGCAGTGAGCCGCTGCATC
>CAZODJ010000077.1:0-10163 GCA_964578555.1 uncultured Candidatus Kuenenia sp. | reverse complement strand
GGTGGTCGCCGCGATCGAGCAGCATGTCCAGAATCTCGTCAAAGCTGTCGAAACCACGGCCACTTGACGCACTCTTCGCTGGCGTCATTTCCCGATCGTTGGGTATAAAAAAGTCGAACACGTCATCGCGTGGCCGGCTTCGTTTCCGAGCCGGTTCGGGAGCCTTGCCATGTTCTCCGCCCGTGATCCGTCTGACCTCGAGCGATTCTTTCGCGGCCTGACCGAGTATGCCTTTTACGGTCGGCTCGGTATCGTCGACCCGCCGTTGGTCGAGTACCTGACCACCCTGCTGGTGCGTTTCATTCATCACGACCATCTGCGGGCACTGCCAGGCACCGAACCTGTTGCCTGCGACGACGTCTCGCACATGCTGTCGATCGCGCAGCATGAGCCGCCCGACGTCGCTCGCGGAGAGTATCGTCACATCGGCGACTACACTCTCTTTTGGAGCGGGGTGTACCCGGAAGCCCTGCAGCGATTTCAGCGTCCCTCGCAGCCGGATCACCTGCTCGATTACCGTGAGGCGGGAAAGCAGGCTTATCGTCTTGCCGCGGCGCTCGAGCCGGAGGAGGCGGTGGCGACGCGGCACGTGCTGGTGCTGCTCAGCGAGGAATATGACTCGTGTGTCGTCGGCCTTGGAGAAGTTCGCCGCGCCTGGGGCGAGGCTGCTTGATGGATCGGGGCTTGATCCCGCGGGCTTGCGCCCTGCGGCTTCCTCCACGAAACCCTCGCCATCCTGGCCTCGGGTTTCTTGGCGACCCTCCGGTCGCTCTCGTAAGCCCGCCCTCCAGGCGGGCGATCCAAGATGGCGATGGCATTCTGTAGGAACGTGTTCAGGCAGGGCCTTCCTCGGCCTCGATGAATTCGAGGAGTTGGGCGGGCCAAGGAGGGTGGAAGTCGGCCGACTCGATAGCGATGCCGGCGCCGACCAGGGCTGCGAGCAGGTCGCCGAAGGGCCGCGCGTGGGGATCATGACGGCAGTCAAGCGTGTCATCGTCGATCAGCTTGGCGTCGACACCGAGGCGGCGCAGCACGGCTGCGGCCTGGTGGGCGGCTGCTGGGCAGGTGATGCGGCGAATCCATGGCCGGTTGTGTTCGAATGCCGACCGCACTGCCGGACCATGGGTGACGAGACGGCCCGCGAGCAGAACTGCAAGATGGGTGAAGCAAACCGGTACCGCGGCATCGTCGATGGCGGCGATGACGATGAGGCCGCCAAGATGCATGTCGTTGATGAGATGCTCGATGTCGCGTCGCTCGCGGGGGTCGAGTCCCATGAAGGGCGCATCGAGAAGAAGCACCTGCGGATCATGAAGCAGTCCGCGGGCTACGAGGAGCCGCTGGGCCTGCCCGGTCGGGAGGCGGTCGATGGGCGTGCCCGGCTCGTCGATTCCGGCCATGGCCAGCCCCCTGCCGACCGCCATCCGGAGCGGCTTTCCGCGCAGGCCGGCCTCCAGGGCAAAGAATTCGAGAAACTCGTCGGCGCGGGCCTGGGGCCAGGCGGTGATGCCGGTTGGCACGAAGCCGATCCGCCGCCGCACGGCCGCAGCGTCGGATCGCACGGAGTGTCCGTCGATGCGGATGTCGCCGGCATGCAGCGGGAGGGCGGCGGCGAGGCTGGCGAGGAGCGAGGATTTCCCCGCCCCGGATGGACCGATCACCGCCACGGCCTGGCCCGGCGGCACGACCAGCGTCACCTCGTCGATCACGGTGCGTCCACCACGCATGACCGTGGCATGGTCGATGACGACACCGTGTTCGGAGAGGCTCATGGTCTGAGGCGTGCGGATGTCATGGCGAGGGCCACGAGCATCCCCTTGGCCTTGTTGAGGGTTTCCTCGAATTCGTTTTCAGGCACACTGTCAGCCACGATCCCGGCCCCCGACTGGACGTAGGCCTTGCCTCCGGTCACCACCACCGTGCGGAGGGCGATGCAGGTGTCCATGGCCCCGCCGAAGTCGATGTAGCCGACGGCACCGGCGTAGGGGCCGCGCCGCTGCGGCTCGAACTCGTCGATGATTTCCATCGCACGGATCTTCGGTGCTCCCGAGACCGTGCCGGCAGGGAGGCAGGCCCGCAGGGCGTCGAAGGCCGTTCGGCCGGCCGCCAGCCGGCCGGAGACGTTGCTTGTGATGTGCATCACGTGGCTGTACCGCTCGATCGCCATCACGTCGCTCACCACGACCGATCCAATCGTGGCGACACGGCCGACGTCATTGCGGCCCAGATCGATGAGCATCACGTGCTCCGCCCGCTCCTTGGGATCTGCGAGCAGCCCCTCGGCGAGCAAGGCGTCCTCTTCCGGTGTCGCCCCCCGCGGCCGCGTACCGGCCAGCGGCCGGACGGTGATCATGTCGTCGACGACCCGCACCATGATCTCGGGGGAGCTGCCGACGAGCGTGCCCTCGGGCGTCCGGAGGTAGAACATGAATGGGCTGGGATTCACGACGCGAAGCGTGCGGTAGAGCTCCAGCGCCGGCAGGTCGAAGGGCACTTCCAGTCGCCGGCTCAGCACGACCTGAAAGATGTCGCCGGCGCGGATGTATTCGATGGCCTTGTCGACCGCCGCCAGGAACTGCTCGCGTGGGAAGGTCGAACTCGTCGAGGACTCGAGAAAGTCAGCCGGCAGACTGCGGGGGCCGATGTCGGCCGCCGGCGGCCAGCAGTCGGGCCGCGACAGGTCGGCGATCGTGGCGTCAATCCGTTCACAGGCTGTGCGGTAGGCTTCTTCCACGCCCTCGGGCGAGTCGTTGTCGACACGGGCCAGCACGACGACGTCGAGCGACTTGGTGACGTTGTCGAAAACGATGAGGCGGTCATAAAAGGCGAAGCTCAGATCGGGGAGTCGCAGATCGTCAGGCGGCGGGTTGGGCAGCCGCTCGACGTAGCGGACGGCGTCATACGCGGCGTAGCCGACGACGCCGCTGGTGAACGGCGGCAATTCCGGAAGCCTGGCCGGACGAAATGGCACCATCCGTCGCTCCAACTCACCGAGCGGGTCGTTCGATTCCAGCGTCTCGCAGCTGCCGTCCCGATGGACGATCGTCACAGTCGTTCCCCTGGCTTCCAATCGCATGAACGGGTCGGCGCCCAGGAAACTGAAACGCCCCACCTTCTCCCCTCCGACCACGCTCTCGAACAGGCAGCCGCAGGAGCCCGACTCGATGCGGGCGAAGGCGGACAGGGGCGTGAGACCGTCGGCAAACAGACGCCGGTAGACGGGCACCAGGCGGTGGTCCCGGGCGAGTTCGGAAAAGCGGCGGAGATCGGGGACGTGGGGCATGGCAAACGAGAATAACACCGCCCTGCCCCGACCGGCTATGATTCCCAGCGGAGTCCGTCGGGAGAACGTCTCTCCGCGATGCCGACCGAGTTTCCGGTGCCGTCCATGAAGTGCCAACACTGCGATCGACAGGCTGTCTTCCACATCACCGAGCTCGAAACGGGCGAGGTTCGGGAATTGCATCTGTGTGAAGATCATGCCCGGTCCTACCTCAACCAATCGGAGGCGGCGGCCGAAACGCCTGCGGGAAAACCGGACGGCACGGGCACGCCGCTGGGGGTCGGGCAGACGGCCGAGGAACTGTCGGTGCTCGATCAGAAAACCTGTGGCATGTGCGGGATCTCATTTTTCGAGTTTCGCAATCAGGGCCGGCTCGGCTGTTCGCATGACTACGTCGCCTTCGAGAAGGAACTCGAGCCGCTCATCGCCAACATCCACGGCGCGACGGAGCACGTGGGCCGCCGTCCTCGGCAGGCTGCCGCGATTGTCATGCCGCCGGAGGGCACCGAGGGGCTGACCCGCGTGATTGGCCTGCGGCTGGAGATGAAGGAGGCGATCGCTCGCGAGGATTATGAAAAGGCCAAGGAGAACCGCGACCTGATCCGTGGGATCGAGGAGACCTGGCTCGGCCCGTCTGCCGCATCCCCCACCCCGCCGGAAGCGACACCATGAAAATCGACGCGCTCACCGACTCCATCGGCGAATGGCTGCGGGGCACCGGGCCCGAATCCGACATCGTCATGAGCAGCCGAGTGCGGCTCGCGCGCAACATCGCCCACTTTCCCTTCGTGAGTCGGGCGTCGGAGCAGGAGCGGTTCGATACCGAGGCGTTGCTTCGTGAGCGGATCGCCGCCTCGCCGATCGGCGGGAGCCTCGAGTACATCGATGTCGGCCACCTCGAGGAGATCGATCGCCAGTTTCTTGTCGAACGTCAGCTGATCAGCCGCGAGCATGCGGAAGCGCAGGGCGCCCGGGGTGTTGCGATCGACGGTCGCGAACAGGTGAGCCTGATGATCAACGAAGAGGATCACCTGCGAATTCAGTGCATGCACAGCGGTCTTGACCTCGCTGGCGCGTTCGAGCAAATCCGCGCTGTCGACGAGGAAATCGAGAAGGTCGTGCCCTATGCCTTTCACCCCAAGTGGGGCTACCTGACCGCCTGCCCAACCAACGTCGGCACGGGCATCCGCGTGAGCGTGATGCTCCACCTTCCGGCCCTCGTCATCACGCGACAGATCGACAAGGTGTTTCGGAGCCTGCACAAAATCTCGCTGGCGGTTCGCGGACTCTATGGTGAGGGCTCCCAGGCGATGGGGGACTTCTACCAAATTTCCAACCAGACCACTCTCGGCAAGACCGAGGAGGAGCTCATCGAGCAGGTGGGCGACGTGGTGCCGGTGCTCATCGACTACGAGCGGCGGGCCCGCGAATTCCTCGTGCGCGAGACACAGGAAAACGTGCATGATCAGGTGAGCCGGGCCTACGGCATCCTGCGAACCGCCCAGACGATCAGCGCCGAAGAAACGATGCAGCTGCTCTCGCGTGTTCGCATGGGAGTGCTGCTGGGGCTGATCGGGGATGTGACGATTCCCGACATCAACGTGTTGCTCGTCCGCACCCAGCCGGCACACCTCCAGAAGATTCGCGGCGTGGAACTCGACACCAACGACCGCAACATCGAGCGGGCCCGCTATCTCCGCCACCACTTCGAGGGCGGAACGGAGCCTGCCAACTGACGCTCACGCGAGCTTCCCACGGAGGGCGCGGACGACCGGTGGCGGCACGAACCTGAGCAGGGCTGCATCGTCTGCCAGCGGAGTAATCTGCTTCAACAGCGACGACGAGATGTGGGAATACTGGGCGTCGGCCATCAGGAAAACCGTCTCGACCGACGGGTCGAGTTTCCGGTTGGCAAGCGTCATCGTGAATTCCGCATCGATGTCGGTCAGCGAGCGAACGCCGCGCAGCAAGACGCTTGCCCCCTGCTCCTGGACGAAGGCGACCGACAGGCCGGCAAAGGAGTCGACCACGACCGTCGGGAGGTGGGCCACTGATGCGCGTACCAGTTCGACCCTTTCCTCGAGCGTGAACATCGAGTGCTTGTCGGGATTGATGCCCACGCCCACGACCAGCCGATCGAAAATCCGGCTGGCCCGCTCGATGACGTCGAGATGGCCGAGGGTGACCGGGTCGAAAGAGCCCGTGTAAACGGCGGTGCGGGAACGGTTGACGCTGGTCACGGGACGGACTCCGCTGAGACGGAAGGGCGAAAACATGCCGGCCGGAACATCTGCGATATGGCTCTCCGGCCGGAGCGATTATGGTATGGGGCGTCGTTTTCGTGCAGAGCCGAGGGAAGTGCCCGTGTCGAAACTGATGCCGCTCATCGGAATGGTACTCGCTGGTCTCATCGGCATTCTTTTTCTGGCCGATCTGGCGGCCGGCTTTCCCTTCGGTCGGGTCAGCGTGCCGGCCGACGTCGGATTCGTGGTCGCCAGCGCCATCACGGGATATCTCAGCTGGTCGCTCATCGACCGGACTCGTTCCTGAGCGTGGCCACGGCTTACGCGGCTCGGAGCACCGACCCCCGAGAGGCGGCGTCGCCCCCGCTCCCCAGGATGGCCGGCAGGTCGGAGAGCGTGACGGCCCGCAGGCCCGTGGCGGCCTTGCGACGGATCCAGGCAAGATGCCTGTCGAACCGGCTGCGGACAGCTGCCGGAGCCGTTGAGTCGCCGGCATCGAGGACGCTCAGTCCGTCGGGCCGTCCGCTGCCCCGGCACCAGCCGGTCACCTGCCCGACGAGGCCACTTCGCGGACCTCTCGTGAGTGCGACTTCCCACAGACCCCAGAGAATGCTGCGGCACGGCCAGCCACGGGGCGCTGGCCGCCGGCTGCCGCGAATCGGAGCATCGAAGCGATCAACAGCGATCGTGGTGATGCCCTCCTGCACGAGAGTGTCACGGTGGTCGAGTTGCGCAGGGCCGCGCAGGATCGCGGTCTCCAGGTTGGGCCATGCCTGACGGGCCGATCGAAGCGTCTGGCGCAGCACTTGCCGTGATGCTGGCCAGAACGCGGTGAGATCAAGGGCTACATCGGGAACCTCATCGGCTGCGGCATCGCGGGCGGTGGCGAGTGTCTCCAGATCGACCACCCAGGTCACCGGCACATTGCTTCCGCGACTGCGCGCCATCCAGGCCGCCATCTCGGCCACCGGTGTCCCACGAGGGATCGGGCAGATCAGAATTGCTGCTGCAGTCGTGAGGTTGGTCATTGGTTCTCCCCTTGCCTGTCAGGCGGCCCAGCGCCGGTGCGCAGCGTCTCCGCCTCGTCGGAATATCGACGCCGCTGCGGCCGTCGCTCCAGTGCGGCGAACCGGAAGGAAGAGATGACGGCGAGCCGACTGTGGATAAAGTCTGCTGCCGTCACGAACGGGTGGAGGAGGACGACGATTCGCTCTGGATGGGTTGTTCCGGGTGGGCAAGTTCCCAGGCGGCCATGGCGGCCACGAGGCCAGCTGTGGAGGCTTCCGCGGCCTCGACCGTTGGCGGAAAGCCGTGCGCCAGCAAGGTTTCGGACGTGAGCGGGCTGATGCTCGCGATCCGCCATGCCCGCAGCCGGTTGCCAAACAATGACACGGTGGCCCTGGCGATGTCCGGACTGGTGACCACGACCCAATCGATCGCGCAGCCGGCGAGCGTCGACTGGGCCGCCGGGTCAAGTTGGCTCACGGCGACGCTCTGGTAGGCGACGGCCTCCGAGACATGATGGCCGGCGGCGGTTAACTCGCGGCGGAGCACATCGCGGCCCCGTTCCGCGCGGACGAGCAGGAAGCGGCCGCCGGGGGGCATGGCCACCAATTTTTCCGCGAGGCCTTCCGCCCGGAAGCTGGAGGGCACCAGATCACAGACGTAGCCCGCGGCGGCGAGGGCAGCGGCGGTCGCCGGCCCCACCGCTGCCAGGCGGGCGGTGCCGAGCGAGCGGCCGTCGCGAGAAAGGGCCTTGAGTCGGGCCAGAAACGACTGCACTCCATTGGCACTGGAGAAGACGATCCAGTCGAACGTGTCGGCGGCCCGGATCGCGTCGTCGAGTTCGTGCCAGGTGGCCGGCGGTTCGATCCGCATCACGGGAACATGGAGGCAGATGCCCCCCTTCTCGGTCACGAGGTCGATCATGGTCTCCCCTTGCCCAGACGGCCTGGTGCTCAGCACCCGCCTGCCGGCCAGCGGCTGAACCAGCGACGGGACCGCTGGTGGAAGGTGGGCCACTTCGCCGACGATCGCCACGGCGGGCGCCGGCCAGGCATGGTTGGCGAAATCGGTGGCGCACCGGCCCAGCGACGAAACCGCGATCCGCTGGTCGGGCCAGGAGCAGCGACTGACGATCGTGACAGGCGTGTCGACGGGCTTGCCAGCCTCGAGCAGGCTCTGAGACCAGGCCGCTGCCTGATCGACGCCCATGTAGATGGCAACGGTTCCAGCCAGTTCCGCCAGCAGTCGAAAGTCGATCCCCGACTGGTCCTTGTCGGCCTCGTGTCCCGTGATCAGCGTGGCGCTGGAGGCGGCCGCCCGACTGGTGATGGGGATGCCCGCAGCAGCGGCGGCTGCCAACGCTGCCGTCACGCCCGGTACGATTTCGATCGCGATTCCGGCGCGGCGGAGCGGTTGGAGTTCTTCCGCCAGCCGAGCGAAGACCGACGGATCGCCCCCCTTGAGCCGAATGATCGTGCGGCCTCCCGTGGCCAATCCCACCAGCATGTCGCCGATCGCGGTGCCAGGATCGGTGTCGGTCGGCTTACCCCGCGGCACCGGCACCAGTTCGGCGGCCGGGTTGACGGTGGCGAGCAGTTCGCGAGGTACCAGCACGTCATGCACGACCACCTTCGCCCGCTCGAGCCACTGCCGCGCGCGAACCGTCATCAAGTCGGGGTGGCCCGGCCCGGCGCCGATAAACACGACCTTTCCGGGCACATTCGTTTCAGTGAGTCGCTGCATGAGGGAAATTCTGGATGGCCCGACCGTTCATCGGCCGAGTTGCCACTTGGGGGTTGGCGAGCGGCCTGGGCAGTGCCAGAATCCAGCATCGCTGGCGGTCCTCCGCGGCCGCACCTGCATCACCAGTCCGTCTGCCATGGCCGAGTCTACACCGCCCAGTGCCGAACCAAGCGCCCTGCCGGCGGCGGCCAGGCCCCTCGTGATCTCCGAGGGAGAGCGAAAACGGCTGCAGAAGTGCTTTCTCGCCGGTGAGCAGAAGGCGGCAGGCAACATTGATTACGCGATCGAGATGTTTGCCACCTGCGTGCTTGGCGACCCCGCCAGCCCGCTCTATTTGCAGAGTTTTTTTGCCGTTCTCAAGAAAAAGTTTGCCGGAAAAAAAGCGGGAGGCTTGTCGGCGCTGTTCTCAGCCGGAGGGCGTGGCGGCCTCAAGAAACTGGCGGCGGCGGGGCAGTGGCTCGAACTGCTCAGGAAGGGGGTCGACTTGCTGAAGTCGTCGCCCCACGACCATGGCACGCTGCTCGCCATGGCCAACGCCTGTCGGCAGTTGAACTTCCAGGAAACGCAGCCGATCTACCTGCGGGCGGCCCTCGACGCGGCGCCGGCCGATGCGGAGGTGAACCGCGTCTGCGCCGAGTATCTCGAAGCTCGCGGCGAATACGATCAGGCGATCGCCTGCTGGCGGCGGATCGCTTCGATCAAGGGGCTGGCCGAGGAAGCCGAGCGGACGATCACGAAGCTTCAGGTCGACAAGACATTCGCCAAGGGGCGGGGGTTAGAGGGCCGCGGCGGTGCCAAGACCGAAGCCAAGGCTTCCGGCGACACGTCTTCCGATAAGCCGCGGACGGCTGTCCTTCGCGACTCGCTCGCCAAGGATCCCGCCAACATCGAGGCGGCCCTCGAACTCGCCGACCTTCTCGAGAAAGAGGAGACGATCGATGTCGCGGAGCAGGTGCTTCGGCAGACGCTCGCGGCTTCGGGTAACGACCTGAAGGTGCGGGAGCATCTGGAGGATCGGCAGCTGCGCTGGGCACGACACCGGGTGCATGTGGCGGAGAAGCAGGTCGAGGCCGAGGACACGCCACAGCATCGCCAGACGCTCGAACAGTTGCGGTCTGCCCAGATCCGGCAGGAGATCGAGGTCTACCGGTCCCGCTCGGAGCGGTATCCCGAGAACATGACATGGCGGTTCGAGTTGGCCCTGCGGCTCAAGACGGAAGGCAATTACGACGCCGCCATCAAGGAATTCCAGGCGGTGCTCCAGGATGACCGTCGCAAAGGGGCCGTGGCCCTGGAACTTGGGGAATGCTTCCAGAAGATCAAGCAATACCAGTTGGCCTTCCAGAGTTACCAGACGGCCGTCGACGCCCTGACCGAAAGGGAGGCCGAACTCCGGAAGCGGGCCCTCTACCGAGCGGGTGTGCTGGCGATGGGCCTCAAGGACGTCGATTCCGCCCAGAAATACCTCTCCGCCCTCGCGGTGATCGACTTCGGATACCGGGATGTGGCCGACCGTCTGGACAAGTTGAAGACGGTGAAGCATAAAGAGGCTGAGGAAGCGGACTGAAACGGCCTGACTGAGAGGCCATCCGTTTCGCCCATCGCCCCGACCGTTCAGCACAAGGATCAGGAATGCCCCACTCGGCCAGCGCCAAAAAGCGTCATCGTCAGAATCTTCGGAACCGGGAGCGGAACCGAGCCGCGAAGTCGGAGATCAAGACGCAGATCCGTAAGGTTCTTCAGTCGATCTCGTCGGGTGACGTCGCCGCCGCGACGGAGCAGTTCCGGACCGTCGCCAAGAAGACCGATCAGGCGGCTGCCAAGAACACGATCCATCGCAATCGCGCCGCCCGGATCAAGTCGCGGCTCTCGGCCCGGCTCAAGGCCGC
>CAZODJ010000076.1:0-10198 GCA_964578555.1 uncultured Candidatus Kuenenia sp. | reverse complement strand
TCTTGTTGATCTCGGAGGGGTCGATGTCGATGTGCACGATGAACCCGTGCTGGGCAAACTCGCTCACCTTGCCGGTCACGCGGTCGTCGAACCGCACGCCGATCGCGATCAGCAGGTCAGCCGCATCGACGGCATAGTTGGCATAGACGCTGCCATGCATGCCGAGCATGTCGAGTGAAAGCGGGTCGTCCCCCGGATATGCCCCGAGCCCCATGAGCGTCATGGTGACGGGAATGCCGGTCTTGCGCACAAGTTCCCGGAGCTCGTCCGACGCATCGCCCGTGATCACGCCGCCACCGGCGTAGATCACCGGCCGCTTTGAACGCTTGATCGCCGCCGCCACCTGCGCGATCTGCTCGGGGTGTGCCTGCCGCACCTCGGGATGGTAGCCCGGCAGGTTCATCGCCGCCTCGTAGTCGGGCACGATATTGGTCAGCTGGATGTTCTTGGGCAGGTCGATGAGCACCGGCCCCGGCCGGCCGGTCGTCGCGATGAAAAATGCCTCGCGGATCACGCGGGGGATGTCGTTGGCATCGGTCACGAGGTAGTGGTGCTTCGTGATCCCGCGGCAGACCTCGACGATCGGCGTCTCCTGGAAAGCGTCGGTGCCGATCACGCTCGTGCCCACCTGGCCGGTGAGCGCGATGAGCGGCACGCTGTCCATCTTGGCATCGGCGATCGCGGTCACGAGGTTGAGCGCGCCCGGCCCGCTGGTGGCCATGCACACTCCGGGCTTGCCCGTGGTGCGGGCGTAGCCCTGGGCCGCGAAGCCGCCCCCCTGCTCATGACGCGGGAGAATCGTGCGGATCTTGTGCTGATACTTGGTGAGCGACTGGTGCAGAGGCATGCTCGCGCCGCCGGGGTAGGCGAAGATCACCTCGACCCCCTGCCGCACCAGCGACTCGACGACCACGTCGGCGCCGCTGGCGAAGGCTTCGGTGGCTTTGGGGCGGGAGGCGGTGGCCATGGGAGGGGCTCCTCGGGGCGGCGGGACGCAAAACAAGCTTCCTTAAAAATACACGATAAACGCCGCAACGCATCAGGGGGGCACAACACGCTTTTTCCGCCGCTGGGACGGGTTTGCCCTCTGAATCGTCCCGCCCAACCCGGCTTCGGACTCCCCGTACCCCGTCGCCGGACGTTCGCGGGGCACGGGGAGCCCAAAGCCTTGCCGAATTGATGGAGGCTCGGGGTTGCCCGTGCCACGGAGCCGGCGTTGGCAGCAAGCGCAGGCATGGCTGCCGAAAGCGCAGCTGGCATCGAGTGAGCGCAGGCCTGGAGGGCCGTAGCGAACGTCCGGCGATGTGGTACGGGCAACCCCGAGCCGGTTGGGCGAGTTGACTCGCGGCCTTCCGGTGGGGCCGACCGGGGAAAGATTCGATGCGTGTACAATCCCGCCGGTGCTCGCATCAAGGAAACAGGGTGCAGACGGGCGGTTGCTCGGGCTGGCCCAGACGCTGGAATCGCACAAGGGGTTCGCTGATGTCGTCGCCAGCCTCACCCAAGGGCATGGTGGGGCGATCGGCGGAACCTGGGGATCGAGTTCTGCGCTCTCAATTGCGGCGCTTGCGCACGCTCAAGCCCGTGAGCAGGCTGGCCACGGTGGCCGTGGGCTCATCGTCGTCGTGCTCCCGCATCCTGCCGATGCCGATGCCTTCGCCGACGACCTCGCGATCTTCACGGAAGACACCGTCGCCGTGCTGCCGGCGCTCGAGACACTCGGCGAGCCCGACGATGCCACGCTCGCCGATCCCGCGGAGCCTGAGCGGCTGGCGCTCGTGAAGCGGCTGACCGGCCCGCCGGACCAGCATCCCCGCGTCATCGTCACCACGATCCAGGCCCTGCTCACGCTGCTCGACGATCCCCGCGACGTCGAGGAAAGCACACGGCGGCTCGCGGTCGGTGGAAGCCTCGAGCCGGTGGAACTGAGCGACTGGCTCATTGCCCGCGGCTGGGAGCAGGTCGATGCGATCGACTCCCCCGGCACGTTTGCCCGTCGCGGCGGCATCGTCGATCTCTTTGCCGCCGATTGGGATCGGCCCGTTCGCATCGAACTCTTCGGTGACGAGATCGAGTCGCTGCGGACATTCGACACGGTCACGCAACGGAGCGTCGACACACTCTCATCAATTGATCTCACGGCGCTGGTGCATCGGGCCGCCGACGGTACCGCCCCGGCCCGTCGCACCCATCTGGCCGACGTCGTGCCCGCCGGCACGTGGTGGGCGCTCGTCGAGCCGGGTGAACTGGCCGAGGAGGCCCGCCGGACGAAGCAGCGGTTCGCCGACGTCGCTGGCGTGGGCGAACCGGAAGACGTGTTTGCGCGGATCTACAAATATCCCTCCGTGACGCTCGCTGCCGTCGCGCCGTCGAGTCTCGAGGCCACCGCCACGCTGTCCGTGGAGAGTGTGGAGCGGTTCACGGGCGTCCTCGATCGCGTCCGCGAGGAACTGGAGACGGTCGGTCGCGACCAGGAGGTGTGGGTGATCGCGCCCAGCGAGGCCGAGGAGCAGCGGCTGGCGGAGCTCTTGGCCGGCACCGCCCCCGACCGCTCCGGGCGGCTCCACTTTGCCAAGGGGCACCTCTCCGGCGGCTTCCGGCTCGTGCCGGAGAAGATCGTGATGGTCGGGAGTGCCGAACTCTTCTGCCGCGAGGAGGCTGCCGCAGCGCGAGCGCCGCGGCAGCGGCTCTCCCGCGCGATCGACACGTTCCTCGATCTCCACGAGGGGGACTACGTCGTCCACGTCGCCCACGGCATCGGCCGCTACCGTGGCCTCAAGCTCCTCGAGAAACAGGGCCGCACCGAGGAGTTTCTCGAGATCGAGTTTGCCGAGAGCACGAAGATCTACGTGCCCGCCTCGGCGATCGACCTCGTGCAGAAGTATGTCGGCGGCGGCAAGCTCTCCCCCAAGCTCGCCAAGGTCGGCGGCACGCTCTGGGAGAAGCAGAAGCAGGCCGTCAAAGACGCGCTGGCCGACATGGCCGCCGACATGCTCGCCCTGCAGGCACGGCGGGCCAGTCGGCCGGGTACCGCGTTTCCCGCCGACACGCCCTGGCAGCGGGCCTTCGAGGAGTCTTTTCCCTTCGACGAGACGCCCGATCAGCTCACCGCCATCGAGGCGATTCGCGACGACCTCGAGCGTCCACGGCCGATGGATCGACTGCTCTGCGGCGACGTCGGCTTCGGCAAGACGGAGCTCGCGATGCGGGCCGCCTTCAAGGTGGCCGAGGCGGGGGCCCAGGTGGCCGTGCTCGTGCCCACGACGGTCCTCGCCGAGCAGCATCGCCGCAGCTTTGCCGCCCGCTACTCCGAGTTTCCCTTCACGATCCGCGCGCTCTCCCGGCTGACAACCGCCGCCGAGGAGCGGGACACGCTCGAGGGCCTCGCGGCGGGCAAGGTCGACATCGTGATCGGCACCCACCGGCTCGCCCAGGGCGACATTCACTTCGCCAACCTGGGCCTCCTCGTCGTCGACGAGGAGCAGCGGTTCGGCGTCGACGTGAAGGAGCGACTGAAGGCGCTGCGGGCGAGTGTCGACGTGCTCACGATGACGGCCACGCCGATCCCCCGCACGCTCCACATGGCGATGCTCGGCATCCGCGACATCTCCAATCTCACCACGCCCCCGGCCAACCGCATCGCCGTGGAGACCCGCGTGATGCGGTGGGACGACCGGCTCATCCGCACCGCCATCGATCGCGAACTGGCCCGCGGCGGGCAGGTATTCTTCGTGCACAACCGAATCCTCGACATCCAGAAGGTGGCCCACCGCCTTCAGCAGATTTCCCCGGAGGCGACGATCGGCATTGTTCATGGCCGGCTCTCGCAGACTGAGCTCGAGGACGTCATGCTCGGCTTCGTGGCAGGCCGCATCGACATCCTGCTCGCGACGACGATCATCGAGAGCGGCCTCGACATCCCACGGGCCAACACGATCTTCATCGACGAGGCCGACACCTACGGCCTGGCCGACCTGCACCAGTTGCGGGGCCGCGTGGGCCGCTCGCATCACCGCGCGTACTGCTACATGCTGGTCGATGAAAACGCTGTGCTGACGAGTACGGCCGCCAAACGTCTCCGCGCGATCCAGGAATTTTCGAGCATGGGGGCCGGCTTCTCGCTGGCGATGCGGGATCTCGAGATCCGCGGCGCCGGCAACCTGCTGGGCACGCAGCAAAGCGGCCACATCGCCACGGTTGGCTACGAGCTCTACTGCAAGCTCTTGGAGCAGGCCGTGCGTGGCCTCAAGTCGCTGCCGCCAGCAGAGCCGCCGACAGTGAACCTCGACCTGCCCGGCACCGCCTGGCTGCCCCGCGACTACATTCCAGACCTCCGCGGCAAGATCGACGTCTACCGCCGACTCTCACGGGCCACCGAGACGTCCCAGCTCGACGACATCGCAGCCGAACTCGCCGACCGCTTTGGCCCGCTGCCCGAGGAGGCGCGGCGGCTGATCGACTTCGCGCGGATCCGCGTGGCGGCGGCCCGGCACGGCATCGACTCGATCAGCCGTCATCCTGGCATGCTCGTGATCGGCCATCACGACCGCAAGGCGGTCGAGCGGCTGCAGGCGGCGGCGGCCAAGCGGGGGACGACCGTCCGCGTGGTCGACCAGAAGACGGCCGTGCTGCCGCTTCCCGAAAAGGTGCTCGCTGACCCCGACAAACTCATCGCCGGCCTAACGGCGTTTTTTCGCGACAGCAACATTTCTGGCTGAGCTCATGGCCCGGCAGGGTCTGGTTCGCCTGAAAGGCTGCAGCTGCGGCGAGACCGCCGAGGTGGTGCCGACGAGAGATGGCAGTCACGTGCTTACGTCCCTCCCGTGTGGAGATGAGGGGGCCGCCATCTATAGTATCCAGGCCTATCGGTATCGTTGACGACCACACGATCAGGAAAAAGCGTCGCATGATTCGGAGGGTCTTGCTCTGTGGGCTCGTGTGCGTACTCAGCGCGGCCCCTGCTCACCCGCAGGAAACACCCGTCGACGCTCTTTCGGCTGCCGCCGCCCCCGTGGCACGGCCCAATGTCATCCTCTTCATTGCCGATGACGTGAGCTGGGACGACGTCGGCTGCTATGCGACCGGCGAGCGGAACACGGCGGCAAGGACCCCGCGAATCGATCAGCTCGCCGCCACCGGCCGACGGTTCGATAACGCGATCCTGACCGCCAGCAGTTGTTCACCGAGCCGGTCGAGCATCATCACCGGCCGCTACCCACATAATTGCGGCCGGGCGAGCGAACTGCATCAGCCGATTGCCGCGCACCTCCCGTGGTTTCCCCAGCTCATGCGGGAGGCGGGGTATTTCACGGCGCTCGTCGGGAAGAACCATATGACGGTCGACCGGCCACAGCCGGGGGAGCCCGCGGCTCCCGCCGCCTTCGATGTAGTGAAAAAAGGCTTCACCGCGGGCAACCGCGGCGGTCATGCCGAGTGGGTGCAGACGGTTCGCGAGCGGCCGCGCGACAAACCGTTCTTTTTTTGGTTTGCGGCGCTCGATGCCCATCGTGACTGGGATGGAGATGAGGACTGGCGTGAGGATCTCTACGGACCGCGACACGCTCACGCCGACGGGAGCGTGTCGCCGTTTCTCATCGACGACCCCGCCACGCGGGCGGATCTCGCTTCGTATCGCAACGAGGTGACGCGGTTCGATTACTTCGTGGGCCAGGTCGTCGACGAATTGACGCGGCAGGATATCCTCGACGACACGCTCCTCATCGTGATGGCTGACAACGGGCGTCCGTTTCCTCGGGCCAAGACCCGACTGCACGATTCAGGCATGAAGACACCGTTCGTGGTGCACTGGCCCCGCGGGGTGGGCCAGCCGGGCATCCCGACCAAGAGTCTTGTCAGCGCGATCGACATCGCTCCCACGATCTTGGCCGCCGCCGGAATCGAGGCGGCCGACACCATGCAGGGGGTGAGTTTTCTGCCACTTCTGGCTGATCCAGGGGCGGAGGTTCGGCAGGCCGCCTTTTCGGAACACAACTGGCACGATTACGAGGCCCATGGGCGGGCGGCTCGAACCAGCGATGGCTGGCTCTACATCCGCAACCGCCGCCCACTGCTCCCCTGGCAGGGACCTGCCGACTCGGTGCGGTCGCCGGCACACAGGTCGCTCCTCACCGCCCGTGACGCCGGACGCCTCTCGCCATCACAGGCCGACGTCTTCCTCGCACCGCGACCGGAAGAGGAGCTGTACTACACGCCCGACGATCCCGATCAGGTCACGAATCTGATGACCGACCCGACCCATGCCGTCGACCGCGATCGGATGCGAAACCTGCTCGCGGCGTGGACCGAACAAACCCGTGACAGCGTTCCATCCGGCCTCTCGACTGACGAGCATGATCGCGAAACGGGCCTGCTGCTTCCCGAGTCCCGGAAGGATCGAAACTGGTTCCGGGGGACGCCTGCCGGCTGGGATCGTGATGCGGCACATGCCATGGGCGCGGGGCCCCGCTAGCTGCAAATCAGCGGCCTGTTGGCGGCTTCGGGACGCTCTTGCGACCGGGTCCGCCGGCCCCTACAGTCCCAGCCCAAAAACGATTCTTCCGCAGGCGGCGGTACTTTCGGATGCCCACCTCATGACCCACTTCCGCCTTCTTGCAGTGCCTCGCCGTCACGCGTTCATCGGCGGCCTGGTTCTCACGTGTGCGGGTTTGATCAGCGATCGTGCGCGGCCGGCCGAGCCGCTGCCCACCACACCGCCGGCCCTCGAGCCGATCATGCGGCCGTCACAGATCGTGCCCGAGCAGCCCAAGGCCATCTCACGGCCCGACTCGTGGCCTGGCGGCAAGAAGAAGGAAGGCAACCCGGACGCCATCGGCAAGCACATTCTTTCGAGCATCCGGGAAAACCCCGGCGCACCCCTCGAACCCCTCGAGGCGATCACGCCCGAGGCGGTGGCCGGCACCGTGGTGCAGACCCAATACACCGAATCGTTCGTGCCCCCGCAGCTGCCGCCGTCGGCCACCGCGACATCCCCGGACCTCGCCCGGCTCAACATGCGGTCGCTGGAAACGGCGATGGTGGTAGCGCGGGTCGGCCCCGAGGTCGTGCTCGAGGGCGATCTCATGACACCCGCCGCCGCCGAGTGGCTGGCCAAGGTCTCGCCCGGTCTACAGCCGGAGCAGATCCGTGAGCTGAAGCTCATGATCTACAAGCAGGTGCTCGGGCCCCATGTCGAGACGCTGCTCGTCTTCATCGATGCCTGTCGCACGATCCCGGAGGAGCGTCTTCCCGAGATCGAGGCCAAGGTCAATGAAGCCTTCGATGAAACGCAGCTGCCGAAGATGATGCAGGAGGCCGGCATCAGCGGCACGCGTGAATACGAGCAGATGCTCAAGTCGCGTGGCCAGTCGCTGGAGCGGATGCGGAAGATGTTCTTCGAACGGGCCCTCGCCCAGCAGTGGCTCTCCACCCAAGTGGAAACCGACGACGAGATACCCCACGCCGACATGATCGCCTGGTACGAGAATCATCTGGCCGAGTACGACTTTCCCGCGAAGTCTCGCTTCGAGCAGCTCACGGTAAAGATCACGCCCACGCAGTCCCGCGATCAGGCATGGAACAAGCTTGCCGCGATGGGCAACGAGGTGTTTGGCGGCCGACCGTTTGGCGAGGTGGCCCGCGAAAAGTCGGAGGGCCCGACGGCCTCCGGCGGCGGCACGTATGACTGGACCACGAAGGGATCGCTCGTCTCGAAGGTTGTCGACGAGGCGATCTTCGCGCTGCCCGTAGGCCAATTGAGCACGATCCTCGACGATGGCTCCGCCCTCCACATCATCCGCGTCACGGAACGGACCGACGCCGGCCGCACGCCGTTCATCGAAGCCCAGGTCGGGATCCGCGAGAAGCTGGTCCAAGACCGGAAGAAAACCGAGATGGAGGCCTACCTCAAGCGACTGCGGGATCGGACGCCGGTGTGGACGGTCTTCGACGACGACCCGGCCAAGAGCGTCACCGCCGGCCGGCCCACGACGGTGCGGTGACATCCCGCTCCGCGAAGACGACCGTGCGTCGGCTGCGATCGATGCCCACGAGGCCACCGGTCACCGGATCGGCGGCAAACCCCTGGCCGGGAAACGGGCAGTGCAGGGCCTCGACAAGCCGCAGTTCGTCTCCCGCCTCCGGAAGCCGCAGCCGGTAGAGCACGCGGAAGTGGTGATGCGATACCAGGAGCGTGTCGCCGTCCCAGATTCCCCCTGAGCCGCTCATGCCGTCCCAGTCGGCGACGACGTCCGCGGGAAACGTAAACCGTCGTCGTTCCCGATCGAACCCTCCCGCCTCGTACTCAACGAGCAGGGTGCTGGCGTTGTCGTCGCCGTAGTGAGCGAAGCAGCACCACCAGCGGCCTTCCCGCACCACGCACCAGACGAGGCTGCCGGGAGGATCACGAAACACATGGTGCACCGCGAGCGTGCCTGCCACCGGGTCGTAGACGCGGACATCGGATTCGTGGGGCATGGCGGGGTAGTTGGAATGGCTGCACCAGACCTTCCCCTCGTGCACAAAGCCGCTGTTGAGATGCTTTGTGTCGGGCGTCGTCGCGGTCGCCAGCAATCGGGCGGTCGCCCGGTCGTAGCGGGCGACGGTCGTGCTCGAAATTGCGTACACGCTTTGCTCGTCGGCAGCGGCCGCCTGGGTGGCGTGGGGCGAGGCCAGCAGACGGGCCGTGGTCCAGCCGGCACCCCGCGGCAGCGCTGACGTGGTCGCCTCGGGTGCCACCGCGACCAGCAGGAAAATCAGAAGTGCGTTCATGATGGAGCATCGTTGCCGATGCCTGCAGGGACGGCTAGACTGCCGCCTGGCGGGCAGTTTTCGGCCGCGAAATCCAGGAGCAGCACCATGAGTGCCCCGACATCAAAACCCGTCGCCGCCCCCCCGTGGCCGGGCAGCAAAGCCGACGGCATTGCCCGGCTCGACCTCAACGGTGAAACGGCCGAGATTCCGGTCGTCATCGGCACCGAGGGGGAGCGGGCCCTCGACATCGCCAAGCTGCGGGCCACCACCGGCGTGATCACGCTCGACGAGGGCTACGTCAACACCGGCTCCACCACCAGCGCCATCACCTACCTCGACGGCGAGAAGGGAATTCTTCGCTATCGCGGCTACCCGATCGAGGACCTGGCCGCGAAGGCCGACTATGTCGAGGTGGCCTACCTGCTGATCTACGGCAAACTGCCGACCAGTGACGAGCTCGATTCGTTCCGCACGTCGCTCTCGCTCCACACGATGATCCACGAGGACATGCGGAGCTTCTACAGCGGATTCCCTCGCGACGCCCACCCGATGGCGATCGTCGGGAGCGTGGTGGGGGCCCTCTCCACCTTTTACCAAGACTCGCTCGACGTCCGAGACCCGCGGCAGGTCGAGGTGAGCGTGCATCGCCTGCTGGCGAAGCTGCCCACCATCGCGGCCTACAGCTACAAGAAGTCGGTCGGCCAGCCGCTGATGTATCCGCGAAATGACCTCGGGTACTGCGAGAACTTCCTCCACATGATGTTTGCCGTGCCGTGCGAGGAATATCACGTCGATCCCGATTTCGCTGAAGCGCTCGACATGCTCCTGATCGTGCATGCCGACCATGAGCAAAACTGCTCCACCTCGACCGTTCGCATGGTGGGTTCGAGCGATGCCAACCTCTTCGCGAGCATCTCGGCCGGGATCTCGGCCCTCTGGGGTCCGCTCCACGGCGGTGCCAATCAGGCCTGCGTGGAGATGCTCGAGCGGATCGGGGCAGACGGTGGCAACGTGAAGAAATACGTCGATCTGGCCAAGAAGAAGGACTCCGGCTTCCGCCTCATGGGCTTCGGACACCGCGTCTACAAGAACTACGACCCGCGGGCCAAACTCATCAAGGCCACCTGCGACAAGCTGCTGGCCAAGCTTTCGATCCGGGACCCGATCTTCGACATCGCCCAGCAGCTCGAGGAGGTGGCGTTGGCCGACGAATACTTCATCGAGCGGAAGCTCTATCCCAACGTCGACTTTTATTCCGGCGTGATCTATCGGGCGATGGGGATTCCCGTGCAGATGTTCACGGTGCTCTTTGCCATGGGCCGGTTGGCCGGCTGGATCGCCCACTGGATCGAGATGCATCACTCGCCCACGAAGAAGATCTGCCGGCCGCGGCAGGTCTACACGGGCGAGATGCGGCGGGAGTTCGTGCCGATCACGAAGCGGACGTAGG
>CAZODJ010000075.1:0-10819 GCA_964578555.1 uncultured Candidatus Kuenenia sp. | reverse complement strand
CGAGGCGGCGGCCGTGAAGGAGATCAAGGCGACGATGGAAGCCCGCGGCTGACTCACGTCCACGTCGAGGGCTCGGCCGCCCCGCAGACGCCTCGGGACCGCTGGACGAGGAGACCGGGGACGACGCGCCGTTTGATGTGCATGCGGTGGATGCCGAGGCGGTCAAGCTCGGTGGCGCGCACGATTCTCTTCGGACCGACCAGGTCGGGCACGCGTGGCGATTGTGTGGTTGCGGCCATGGCGGTGACAACCTGTCGGCTCTTGTGGATTCCGACCGACATCTTGTCACACTCAGAGGCGGCGCGTTCAACCGCGTGGAGCAGTCGGCCGTCCTCTGGGAGGCAGCCGTTCAATCTGCCGCATCCAATCTTCCAGGCGAACGACCGCGATGCGGAACTCGGGGAGTTGGTTTTTCCGCCTCGGCCACGGCGACTTCGAGTCGTCGGGCAAGGAGCCGTTCACGAAAGACGCTGGAATCGTCAGAGTCTGTGGAAACTCCGCCCCCACCTGGACCGTCAACTTCGCCCCCGCAATCCGGGAAATGGCTGCATCCGGCCGCGAGTTCGGGTCGAAACCATGAGCACCATGATTGACGGGGCAACGCAGACGTTCGCGGCCGGGATGCGGGCTGCGGCCGTCACCCTTGCGTGGTTCGCATGCCTCGTGCCGCTCGTCGCCGCGGAGTTTCAGGAACTCGACACCGATCGTGATGCGTTCACGCCCGCGACCACGACCGCGATGGCCGGCACCGTGCTCACCGAGGCGTCCTACGTGTGGATCGACAACCGGGGCCTGCCGGCCACGAACAGCTTCCCGGAACTGCTCGTGCGGCTCGGGGCCCGCGAGCGGCTGGAATGGCGGTTCGGCTTCAACTACGAGCAGAACTCCGGCGGGAGTGTCGTAGCGGCGGTTGAAGTCGGGGAACCGCCGCGGGAGGGGACCGGCAGCGAGGAGGCGAATCTGCTCTACGGCCTCAAGGTCCGAGTGACCGATCAGGCCGACTGGCTGCCGCGCACCGCGGTCATCGTGGAAGCCTTCACGCCCGTCGCCGGTGACATCTGGGGCACCGAACCGTCGGCCACCTACGCATTTGGATGGAAGTTGCCTGCGGCATGGCGGTTCGACACCGCCATCCGCTACGCCCGCGCTGAAAGCGAGGAGGGCTGGTTCGATCGCTGGATGCCGTCGACCGTGCTGCGGATCCCGGTGACCGAACGATTCGAGGTTCACGCCGAGTGGTTCGGCAGTTGGACCCAGGGACTCGCCGACGACGCGGTGCAGCCGTTCGCCGGCCCCGGCACCCACTTCATGCTGACCCCGGCGCTCGAGATCGGCTGCCGAATGGGCTGGGGCCTCACCCGCGATGCGGCGGGGTACTTCTTCGACACCGGCGTCGGCTGGCGGTTCTGAGCCCAGCCCGTCCTCGTTCGGATCGATGTCGGACGGCCGGAGCGGACGTCAGCCGGAGCCATCTCCGCATCCCAATCGGCCCCGACGCGAATCCCGGGACAGAAACGGACCGGCCTTGCCACACGCTGGTGGAAGCGTGGCTGACTGTGATACCTTTGGAAGGTCGCTGATCGGGATTTCGTTCTGTCGACCCGCATCCCATGCCCGCACCTTGGCTCTCGGCGACCGCACTCCATGACAGTCACCCCATCCACGGCGGCCGAGATACGGGGGTTTCGACCGATCGACGTCGCCGCCGCAGACGCGTGCGGTGACGATCAGCCGGCGCAGGGAGCGGCTGCCGAACTGCCCCGGCCGAACGTGGTGGTCTGGTTCCTGGTCGCGCTCATCGTCATCCACGTCCTCGCACTGAGTGCGTTCTTCCCCTCCGTTTTCGTCTGGTGGGGCGTCCCGCTCGTCCTCGTCGGAAACTTCATCTTCGGCTCGCTGGGAATCAATCTCGGCTTCCACCGCATGCTGACCCACAAGGCCGTTGCGTTCCCCCGGGTGCTCGAGCGGTTCTGGGTGCTGTGCGGAGTGTGCTGCCTGGAGGGGTCGCCACTGTGGTGGGCCTGCGTCCATCGCATCCATCACCAGCACAGCGACGATCTCGGCGACCCCCACTCGCCGACGGAGGGCTTCTTCTGGGGCCACATGCAGTGGATCTACATCGCCGACCCGCGGCAGCACTCGCTCGCGACCTATGCCAAATACATTCCTGACCTCGTGAGCGACCCATTCCTCCGCTGGCTGCATCGCCGCCACACATGGGCCCTGGTGTACGCGGCGCATGCGATCCTGATCGCTGCGCTCGGCTTCGGGATCGGTGCGCTGGTGACCGACACGCCTGCGGCTGCGGTGCGATTTGGCACGCAGGTTTTCGTCTGGGGTGTGCTGGTGCGGACGGTCTACGTGTGGCACGTCACCTGGCTCGTGAACTCCGCGGCCCACCGTTGGGGGTATCGGAACTACGACACGGCGGACCGCAGCCGGAATAATGTCATGGTCGCGCTGCTGACCAATGGTGAAGGCTGGCACAACAACCACCACGCCACCCCGCGGGCCTGCTCGCAGGGCCACCGCTGGTGGGAGATCGACCTCACCTTCACCGCCGTGCGGGCGATGCAACTCGTCGGCCTCGCCCGGGACGTGGTCTCCGTGACGGCGGTGCGCCCCCCGGGTTACAAGACGGCACGAACGCCGGGAATCGAGCGCAGCAACACGCTCGTTCCCCAACTGAGCGCGAGCGACACTCCGAACACGACGAGTGCCTTGGTCGTGGCGGGCAGCGACGAGCCAAGGAGCACGTACTGCGACCAAATGACGAAGGGGTAATGCACGAGGTAGATGGCGTAGGCGTTGTCGCTGAGGCTGTCCATCCAGCGGTGTCGGACGTGCACGAATCGAAGAAACAGCGATAGGAAGGCCATGCTGAGCGTGGCACTGTAGAGCACGATGCTGCATCCAAGCAGCCACCATCCGGCAGGCCGCGTCCAAGACCCCATGGGATCGACCTTGACGCCGCCCAAGGCCACGACAAGCGCGAGCCCGGCGAGGGCCGACGCCATGAGCCAGGCCCACCACCGCCGCGAGAGCGGCCCAGGGTGCCTGAGAAACGTGGTCTCCAAGCCTCGGGCACCGACGGCGACGCCGGCGAAAAAGTAAACCGCATAGAGGGCAAGGCGGCTGGCCTGACCGATGGTGAAAGGCCCCCATTGCAGCCACCGATATGGCCCATACGCGGCCATCAACGGCATGAGCGCCGCACCCGAGAGGATGACGAGCGCCAGGAAAAAGGCCCCGGGTTGCGTCACCAGCGCCTCGGGCACGGCGCGACGGGATTGCCCCGCAATCTGAAAGGCAATCGCCGCGAGCAGATTGAAGACGAGCAACATCGACAGAAACCACGCCGGCCCGCTGATCCATGACCAACCACACCAATACAAGACAACGTCCTGCTCGGCTCCGGCCAGGAGAACGGACGGGTAATACGCAAGTGGCATGATGACGGCCAGCGAGAGCACGTACGGAATGCCGAGCCTTCGCCACCGGTCTTTCAGGAAACAGGCGGCCCCTTTGGTGGCGAGGCTCTTCCACACGAAGAGCCCGGAGATGAAAAACATCAACGCCATGAAAAAGCCGTTGAGGAGGGCGGGGATCAGGTCGAATGCCGCGGTCTTCTGCGGGTCAATGACAGGTCCCGTGGAGTGAAGATGGTCCGAGGGAAAGAACCTGCCCCAGGTCGGATACGCCAGGATGGAGTGCAAGAACACCACCAAGACGGTGATCGCAGCCCTGAGATAATCCAGGGAACAACTACGGCCAGCCGATGGCTTCGGACCGATAGGTTGGTTTGCCATGACGTCGGCCGGCGAAAGGGTCGGGCGGTCAGGTGGGCTGATGCGTGTTTCGGCTCACCGCATCCCGGCCCCGCAGGTCGATGGAGCCGAGGCTGGGAAAGCTGAAGAACGCCGCAGGCGTCACCCGATGCCGTACCGCCACACGCTCGAGGTGGTCGAACTGCTCGTCGGTGGGATCGCCGACGACGTACGAGCCTGGATGTCGTTCGGCGGCCAACAGGACGGTCTCCGCCAGGCACGTGAAGGTGACTTCCTCGTCGCGATTGTCCAGGGTGAACAGCCCCATCTCGAACGGGCATGAGAGTCCGGGAATCCGGGCGAGACACTTGACGACCCGGATATCGGGTCGGGCCACCAGGACGGACTGATCGACATTCTCCGGTTGGGCGTCGTCGAGCACGACGGTGTTCGGCCCGAAGTCATCGGCCTCGAGGATGCTTCCGATTGCGTTCGTGACACAGACGACGATCGTGGCGTCTTTGATCTCCTGCTTGAGTGACGTGAGCCGATGCACCGCGGGATTCCAGCCGGGAATCAGCGGAATCTTGCCCAACTGCTCCGAGAGATCCACCGCCAGGACCTTCCGGGACGGAGAACGTCTGAACATGCACCGCAGGGCCGCCCGTCCCGTGGAGCCCGCCGCCCCCATCACGGCGACCACACCGTCGGAGCCGATTTCCTGCTCGATACCCTCGACCATCCGGGCGATCGTCAGGGCGGTGAATCCATGGCCGGTAGTGATCGACACTCCGGGTTTGGCCTGCCTCAGCAGCCTGCCGTGCCTCGAGAGCGAAGGGATCAAGGCCCCCAGGCCCACCATCTTCGTTTCACGATGTTCCGCGTAATCGAGAATCTGGACGACCGCATCCCTGGCCTCGGAAATTCGTTTGAGCATTTCCTCGGGGGCGTGCGGAATCGTCACCAACTCGCCTCGCAGCAGGCGATCTCCGACCGGCACCTCGATGGGGCCCAGAATCGTGCACGTGGGCTGGATGATCGCGACGCGATCGGCGGTCAGCCCACGCATCAGCGGAAAAGGCCGCCGCCTGTCGGCGATGGAGCGGGGATGGACCACGAACAGAAAGTCGAGCGGCCCATCGTATTTAGGGCGGAGCGGCTCGATGGTGGTCACCAAGGCGTGCCGCTTCCAGCCGCTCGCAAACACGACGGGCTGCGGAGCGAGAATGACCGCAGCATCGCTGCCGTATATTCGGTTCCAGAGGGTGGTCTTCGCCCGATCGATTTCCCAGGTCTTGCTGTGCAGCACTTCCGTGTCGAACGTGGTCGCCAGGGCGGTGGCGATCGAAGCGGCAAAATCATGCTGGCAAGAGCCGACGTCGCCGCTGTCCTCCCGCGGCCGCTTCACGGTCAGCGTGATGTAGGTGGCGGCGTTGTTCTCGGTGAGCTGCCCGCCAGCCACGTGCTCGGGCCGAGTGGCATCGAGCGGATGCGCGATGATGACTTCATGGCCATCCCAGCGGGCCACCATGCACTCGACAAACTCGTCTCGATGAAACTCGAACTCGGCCCCCACCAGTGGCCGCAAGGCCGCGGCGAGTGAGTTCAGGTCGATCGCACCGGCAAGATGGAGAAAATCCATCAGGCAATACGTGCCGTCTTCGACGCTCTCCTGCTTCATCGCGTTGCCGATTGCCCCGATCCAAGGTCGATGACCGGCGTCTATTCCTTGCCCAGCGCCTCGTAGCCGATCCGAAAGGCCTTGGCCTCGATGAGTTTCTCGAAGTACCGGATCATTTCGACTTTGCCAATCGGCCGCTCGTCGACGATGGTGCCGATGATGGCAAACGCCATCTCGTCGGCGGTGCCCTCACCGAGAAAAACCGTCCGCTCCGGGCCGGGCGGACGGCGCGGATTGCCCGCCGAGTTGTCGAACACCACCTCCACGTGCAGCCGGGATCCCTTCTTCATCGGGTACGGATCTCTCGGAAGGTAGCGGTGCTGCCAGTTGAAATCCCAATTCGTGAGTTCGAGCAGAAGTACCCGATCCGGGGAATCAGGCGGCTGGTACCAGATCCGGAATTCCTTCCCCAGACGATGCATGTGGGGGGCCATCACCCACAGGTGACAATCGCGCGTGATCTCGCGTGATCCGGTGGTTTTGAAGTTCGCGTCGCCTTTCGGGATCAAACGGAAATCCGTATCGAGCATGAATCCATGGGAAAACAGGCGGGGCGGATCCTTGGTGAGCCAGATGCCGAGCCGGCTGGCATCATCGATCTCGGGCTTGCCCGTTCGCACATAGTGAATCTGCAGCCCGATCGCCGCATCCGAGGGAACAACCCGCCGGACGCCCGGCGGGAAATCGAGCGGTCCTGCCCCGGGCACCCAGCCCATGAGTTGGCCGCCCGCGTTGTCTGGATTCCGTACCGGCTGAGTCGGATCGGGCACGAACCCGAGTCCCATGCCCGAGTCGTAGCCCGGGCCGTAGTCCTCGTCGCCGGCACCCTTCGGCAGCGGATTCCCCAGCCGTTTCTGTGCGGCGAGCAAGAGGCCGGTCCCGTCGTAGAAGGTCATGCCGTGGTGGATGGCCCGGCGATTGCCGGGAATGAACTCCACCCGCTCCACATACAACTCCTGTTGATTGTTGAGCGGGAGCACGACGGTGCGGTAAAGATCCTCGCCCTGGGCGGCGAGGTGAAACGTTCCCGGCATCTTCAAGACGAGGTCCGGCGGCCTCGCCGCCTGCCACTCATCCTGGTTCGCGAATGCCAGCGGCGGCGGGGCATCGGCCGGATCTCCCTGCGGACAGCCTTCGTCCACCCAGCGGCCGATGAGTTCGATTTCCTCGGGCTTGAGGGATAGGTCGTTCTTGAGCGGAACCCCACCGGTCACGGGCCAGGGGGGCATCAGTCGGTCCGCGGTGTAGCTCTTGATGTCGGCCGCCCACTGCACCGCATGGTCGAACGTCACGAGCGAGAATGGCCCCACGTCTCCCGGATGGTGACACCGCTGGCAGTGCTGCTGCAGGAGGGGCTCGATGTCCCGATGAAACTCGACGCTGCCGTGTTTGACGACCGGTCTCGCGGCGAGCTCCAGCGGGCAGCCGATCGGGGCGGTCTCCTTGATGGCCACGTCCTGGCCGGCCACGACGGCGGTGATGGCATCGGCGAGATACTCGGCGTCGGCCTTGGGCTGACGCACCAGCCGGCTCGTGTACAGGTTGTTGACCAGTCCCGAGTATCGCAGCACCCGATTGCCGTCGAGCACGAACACCTGCGGCGTGGTCGTCGCCCGAAAGTGGGCCGCGGCAGCTTTGTCGGGATCGAAAAACACGCGGCAGGCGATCTTCGACTCGGCGGCGAGCCGGTCGACCTCGGCGGCATCCGCCGCGTCGCAGACCACCGCGACGAATGTCACGCCCTCCTTGCCAAACCGGTCCGCGAGGTCGTTGAGCACCGGCACGCTTTGATTCGAGACCGGGCAGTTGAAGTTGAGAAAAGCCACAACCGTTGCCCGGCCGCTCTCAGCCGCAGACAGCGACCACTCTTTGCCCGCCGTGTCACGGAGCCGAATCGGAGGCACAACTCGTCCGGTCCGACTCCGTGAAACGGCCGCGATTGCTGCGGGACGGGCAGGCTCGTCACTCCGGGCCGGCTCGGCCAGCGAGATCGTCAGGCCTACCCCGAAAACCAGCGCCGCGAGCAGGTGCTCGACTCCTGACGCGCGGCGGCTGGCTCGCAAGCCGCTCGACCACGAACACGCGGCGGCTCTGGCGGTCACTCTGATGGGCTGGTCCATCCGCGGGCGGCTACTCCGCCACCTCCATGTGATAGACAAACTTGAACGCCCGGCCGAGCGGCCCGAGCCCCTCGGTCACCGAGTCGATCCGCATCACGCTCAGCGTCAGGGGATCAAAGAGGAACCTCGTGGTCTTGCCGACCGTCTCGGAGTTCGGGACGAGTGGGTTTTTCTGCGGGTCGCGCTTGGAGGAAACCACCCAGCAGTTGGTTCCGTTGTAGATCTCCGACCCGATCACCTCGAGGTGACATGGGCCCGGCAACGTGCTCGTGACCGGTTCGGAGAGCCACTTCGTGCCGATCTCCAGGGTTCCCGGGAAGATGTAGTGCTCGGTTTCGTGGTTGATTTCCTGAGGCTTGTCGTCAACCTGGATCGCATCGAGCACGAGCCCGCGGTCTTCGTCTTGATGAAACAGCTCATACCGCACGGAATCCTCGTAATCCTTCTTGAACTTGTCACGGCCCACGAAACTCGGCTTCCCCTCCTCGGCGTCGGAATGGATCGCATGGGTCTCGATCTTGAAGGCATGCTCAAACTTCCCTTCCTTGCGGGGGACGATCGACCAGGTCTGCGTCAGCTTGTCGTGGCCCACGAGCTTGCCTTCGACGAAGTACAGCACATACCCGGCATACTTCACCGGATCGTGGTCTTTCACCAGTCCGATCTGATTCGAGGGCTGGCCCGAGCCTTTCGCCTCCTCTGCAGCCACCCGGCCGGTGATTGCGATGAAGCCCAACGAGGCGATGAGGACGGCGAACACGAACCGGCGGATCAATGGCATGGTGACGAATCCTTTCAGGAGATTGTTCTGCAGAGCATCGAGTGCGCCCCTGATCGTACAGGAATCGCGATCTGCCCAAGGCCGCTTTTCGTTCATGAAAGACCGGTTCGTGCCCGGTCGTTGGCCAAAGCATCGCGAAAACACCTACCTTATGAGCATCGGCTGCGGGAGGACGATCTCCTCGGGTGGGCTGGGCCGCCATCGGCACGCCGGGATTCCCGCAGGTTGCCGGGCGGACCAGCCAGTGTGAGCACCATGCCGGAATCGCTGCTGGGCGTTCTCGACAAGCGTCGCACCATCGCGGGCCCCGGGTTCAACCGCTGGTTCGTGCCCCCGGCCGCGCTGTGCGTGCACCTGTGCATCGGCATGGCGTACGGCTTCTCCGTGTTCTGGCTCCCCCTCACGAGAGCTGTCGGGATCACGCACCCGGTGCCCTGCCCCCCGTCGCTCGGCCTCCTCGGCAGGCTCACCACCACGAGCCACGACTGGGACAAGCCGTTGCTCGGCTGGATGTACACGCTGTTCTTCGTGTTTCTCGGCTCGAGCGCGGCGCTCTTCGGCACCTGGCTCGAGCGCGCGGGCCCCAGGAAGGCGGCCGTCGTGTCGGCGGTGTGCTGGTGTGGCGGGCTCGTGATTGCGGCGGCCGGGGTCTACTGGCACCAGCTCTGGGTCCTCTGGCTGGGCTCTGGGGTGATCGGTGGAATCGGGCTCGGGCTCGGGTACATCTCGCCAGTCTCGACACTCATCAAGTGGTTTCCCGATCGCCGCGGCATGGCGACGGGAATGGCCATCGTGGGATTTGGCGGCGGCGCGATGGTCGGCTCCCCGCTCGCCGACACGCTGATGAAGCATTTTGCGGGGCCGGAATCGGTGGGCGTCTGGCAGACGTTCCTCGTGCTGGCGGCGGTCTACTTCGTGTTCATGATGGTCGGAGCGTTCGCCTATCGCGTCCCACCCGACGGCTGGGCGCCCGAGGGCTGGGGCGGCGACAGGACAAAAACCAAAGCGAGCGATCCCGGTGGGCCGGCTCCCAGGCAGCGGTCGTTCTCGGTGCGGGAAGCCTGCCGCACCCGCCAGTTTTGGCTGGTGTGGCTCGTGCTGTGCCTCAACGTGTCGGCGGGCATCGGCGTGATCGGCATGGCATCTCCGATGCTGCAGGAGGTGTTCGGCGGCCGGTTGCTGGGCTTGGATATCCCCTTCGAGGCGCTCGATGCGGCCCAACTCGGTCGCGTGGCGGCGATGGCCGCCGGATTCACCGGCCTGCTGAGCCTGTTCAACATCCTGGGCAGGTTCTTCTGGTCGTCCCTGTCCGACTGGCTCGGTCGAAAGACGACGTACGCCATCTTCTTCCTGCTCGGGGTCGCGCTGTATTCAGCCATACCGTCCGTCGGTCAGGCGGGGCAGATCGCCATGTTCTGCGGGATTTTCTGCCTCATCATGACGATGTATGGCGGTGGCTTCGCGGCCATCCCCGCGTATCTGGCCGACCTCTTCGGCACCGGCTTCGTCGGAGCGATCCATGGCCGGCTGCTCACGGCCTGGAGCGTGGCGGGCATCCTCGGCCCGGTGCTGGTCAACTACGTGACCGAGCAGCAACTGCGGGCCGGCGTGCCGCGGGCTGCTGCCTATGACCGGACGATGATGCTGCTGGCCGGGCTCTTGGCCGTGGGTTTCGTCTGCAACGCCCTGATCAGGCCCGTCGCGCCGCCTGAGGTGGAGCCCGAGGCCGGCGAAGTCGCTACGCGGCCGTCGCTCGCACCACTGACATCCGCCAGTGCGGTGGCAGCGAGGCGGCCGGTCAATCTGCTACTCCTTGCAGGGTTCTGGCTGTTCGTCACCGTCCCAATGGGATGGGGACTCTGGGCCACGATTCGGCAGGCAGCGGTCTTGTTTTCGTAAGTTCCCCTGCCCAACACCAGCTTGGGGGAAACCGCGCGCTCATGGCGTTGAGCAAGGGGAGCATCGCCTCACTCACGAGCACGGTCGTTGAAAGAGGCGTCAGAGGGGAGTGGGATGTGGGGGGGGCCGCAATCTCCAGCCGCTCAGGTCACCAACCGGGAAAGCGAGCGCTTCACCGTTCGCTCAAACCAGGCGGACGATTCGTCACGGTCAACACCAACCCCGTCCTGGCCTTCCCCAGTGCTCCCCGCTAGCGGAAGTACGGGTTCCAGACCGAGGCCGTCGGGGAATGGGGCGAGGGGACCCCGATCCGGTGGACGTTTCACCTCGGCGACGGCTCCTTCACGATCGAGAACTACCTCAGCGTGGCCAGCCACGAGGAGGCGTTGCCGCGGGCGGGGTTCCGGGACATCCGCTGGCAGCCCGCGGCTGGCGGGATGAGAGCCGGCCCAAGGGCCTCACGGGCGCCGTTCGCCGGCCGCTTGGGACACCCGCGTTGCGAACGTCGGGGCATCCAGGTCGGCTTCGCTCACCCGCACGAGCCGGGTGCACGGGCCGGCGGCGGCGAGTT
>CAZODJ010000074.1:0-11163 GCA_964578555.1 uncultured Candidatus Kuenenia sp. | reverse complement strand
CATGAGCGAATTCGGCGACGGCTGGAATTCGTCGATCTCGCTCCGCTGGATCGCCGACCGCTTGCCCTCGGCATCGACCAACTCGATCGCCGTCTTGCTCTCGGCAGCGAGGAGGCCGGTCACCACGCGGCCGTCGTCGGTCGTGACGGTGTAGGCGCGATAGTTGCCCTCGACGGAACGATTGGGGTCGAGGATGTGGATCAGGAGCTCGTGGGCCGGATGAACAGCCATTCCGGTGAGCTCGGGGCCCACCTTGCCCCCTTCGCCCGAATGCATGTGACACTTGCCGCACTGCTCCTTGAAGACCAGCTTGCCGCGAGACGGATCGCCGCCACGAAGCACCACGGGCAGAATCTCGTCGATCACCTTCTGCCGGTCGGCGCTCGGCAGGCCGCCCCCCGCGGCGAGGATTTTTTTCGCTCGTTCCCGGACGCCACGATCCGGATGGTCGGTGAGCTTCGTGCGCTCCGTGATCGGGATGTCGCCCAGGTTCACCTGCCGCTTTTCGAGCCGGCCTACGAGCGTCGCCGCCCAGTCGCGGTTGGCAAGGATCGTGCGCACCGCCGCCTCACGCACTGGCGGCGTGAACGATGCGAGACGATCGAGGATCACCGCCGGGGCCTCGGCCGTCGAAGACCGGCCCAGTGCTGCGATCAGACCGGCAGACATTTCGGGGCTCACCTTGCCGCCGACCCTTTGCATGACGAGATCGACGATCTTCGCGTCGGCGGGCCGCAGCTGCACGAGCCGCTCGGCGGCGGAGACGCGGTCGGCATCCTGCGCATTGGCGTCGTCGATCGTCTCCACGAGGGCCTCGCTGATCCGGCCGATCCGTGAGTCGAGCGCGGTAGAGCCGGTGTGCTGCGCGAGCGTGACCACCTGGCCCTGCACGCTCGCCGGCAGCGTGTCGACGAGCCTCACGAGGGCCGCATCAGCGTCGGGGCCGAGCGCGGCGGGAGTGCCCTTGGGCCAGCCGCGGACCAGGCCCACGAGCGCGGCGCTGGCAACGGGCTGCGGCGCGTCGGGGAGCCGCACGAGCACAGCGGCCACGGCAGCGCCTTCCGCGCCGCGGGCCACATGCTCGGCCACCCGCTCGACGAGCACGAGCCTGGCTGGCGACGGCTTTGCGTCGGCCGGCTGCGCTGAAAGAAGCGTGGGCAGCACGCCCGCGGCCTGAACGGCCGCAGCGGTCGTGGCCGCGTCGGCGAGGACCGGATCGGAGAGCGTGCGCGAATCGGAGAGCATGGTCGTCACGAGCGCGGCCGCCTCGGGCGACGGCGCCCATTCGCCGAGCGCCTCGAGCACGGCCAGCCGCACGAGCGGCGCTGCATCTTCGGCAAGGCGGGAGCCGGCCAGCTTGTGCAATGCCCCGGCATCCCGCGGCAGCGCCTTCACGGCATTCATGCGAACGCCGGCGGACGGATGCAGGAGCGCCGACTGCACACGGGCCACGGCGAGCGAATCGGCATGCGGCCCTTCAAGGGCGGCCAATTGTCGGAGCGTCCAGATCGCATGGATCGCGCCGGGGTTGAGCCCGATCGCATCGACGCTCGAATCTTCCACGAGCTTGATGAGTGCCGGCACCACGTCGCGGCCGCCGTCGGTCCGCGTCGCCCCACGATCGACGAGCTTTCGCTGGGCCCGCTCCCGCCAAAACATGTTGTCGTCGCAGAGCGCGGCGACGAGCTCCTCGGGCGCGGCCTGGGCCAGCGACTTCCGCGGTGACGTCGCCGCCAGCTCATGCACGACCCGCCAGATGCGGCCGTGCGTCTTGTCACGGAGAGGCGTGACATACGCACCCCGCTTGCCCGTCTCGAAGCCCGCGGGCGTGGGATTGTGCTGAACGATGAAGTTGTACCAGTCGATCACCCACACCTGGCCGTCCGGGCCGACGTCGGCCTGAATCGGTGCCGTCCATTCGTCGTCACTGGCGACGAGATTCCAGGCCATGCGGCTGGTGAAGCCTGCACCGCGGGGGGAGAGTTCGAACGTGGCGACGATGTGACCGGTCGGCTCGCAGACAAAGGCCGTCCGGTTCCAATATTCCTTCGGGTAGGCGCGGGCCGTGTAGAGGCGATGGCCTGCGGCGGCGGTGAACCGGCCGTGTTGATCGACCTGCCGAATCGCCACGGAATCGCCCGCAGGCGTTTGCGCCAGTTCCATCTGCGGACTGCCGGCGATGCCCCCCAGCCGCTCGGCACTCCAGCCGCGGACCCGTTCATACACCCGGTTGGGCAGCGGCATGTGTTCGCTCGGGTTGCCGTTGGCCGTGGAGCCGAAGACGAGGCCCTCCTCACTGAAGCCGAAGCCCCATGAGTTGTTGTTGGTGCTCCGCAGGTACTCAAGCTGCGACCCGTCGGGGCGGAACCGGAAAAAGCCCGCTGGGAAGCTCAGCGCCTCGCCCCCGACCGTGCCGCGGAAGCCCGAGTAGCCCACGATGCCATACACCCAGCCGTCGAGCCCCCAGGTGAGGTTGCTGGGACCGGCATGGGTGTCGCCGGTGCCCCAGCCGGTGAAGAGCAGTTTCCGGACGTCCGCCCGGCCATCACCGTCGGTATCCTTGAGATAGAACGTGTTCGGCGCCATCGCCACGATCAGGCCGCCGTCGTGGGCAAGCATGCTCGTGGGGATCGAGAGTTTTTCCACGAACACATCGCGGTTGTCGGCCTTCCCGTCGCCATCAGTGTCGGTGAGCTTCACGATCCGGTCACGGCCCTCCACCGGGGCGGCAGGATCCTCCTGCGACGGCTCGACGAGGTCGTTGGGGTAGTCGACGCTTTCGGCCACGTAGACGGCGCCGTCTCCGTCAAAGCACATCGCGAGCGGCTTCCCGGTCAACAGCGGCTCGGTCGCGAAAAGTTCGACGCGAAATCCCTCCGGCGTGATCACGTGCTTCCGCGACTCCTCGGGGGCCAGCGGCTTCTGCATCGTCGCGATGTGATCGTCACCCTTGCGGGTGCCGCCGGGCGCATAGAAAGGCACTTTCGCTGGCTGATACTCAAACGGTGCGAGGCCCGCCTGTGGCGTGGTCATCGTGGGCCGGTCGACATACGCCCCGGCGGCAGCCGGATCGCGGCCGGCGGCGAACCGAATGCCCCGCTCGACGAGATTGTGGAAGCCGGGATGCCCCCACGTCCGCTGGTCATGGCCCCAAGCCGTGTAGAAGACGCGGCCCTTGCCCTCCTGGCGGATCCACGTCCAGGGCTCGCGGCGGTCCCCCTCGATCCGCTCTTCCAGCACGGTGCGGCCACGGTCATTGTGCTTTGTGTGGACGTAGGTCTCGTCCCAGCTTTGGAAGCCGCCGAAGCCTTTCATGAGCGGATGCTCCGGCGCTACGTTCGCCGTGCGGAATTCGCCGGTACCGTGCTTTTGAAACTGCGCACCCACGAGGTCGATCCAGGCCGGCGAGTTGCGAAAACAAAAACTCGCGCAGTGGAGTGGCACGAGCCCCTTGCCGTTGCGGACGAAGTCGAGGATCGCGGCCTCGGCAGCGGACGGAAGGTTGTCGATATTGGCGTAGACTGCCAGTGCGTCGTAGGCGGCGAGCACGGCCGGGTCGAGATCCGAGAGGTTCTCGGTGTAGACCAGTTCGATTCCCCGCGGCGTGAGCACCGGCTGCAGCTGCGCAAACCGTTCGGCGGGACGATGGTGGCCCGTATCGCCGAGGAAGAGCACCTTGAGCGGGGCTTCGGCCGCTGCCGAGGCCACGGTGGCGAGCATGAGCACGAGGGCGACAACCGCGCGAATCATGATGAAAAACTCCAGTCGGGTAACTTCATGATAGCGCCCCCCTTCATCGCCGACTCGTGAGCCAGGATGCCGGTGCAGGTCCAGTTGGCACTCTGCTTCGCATTGGGATACGGGTCGCGGCCCTCGACGAGCGCCGTCACGAACTCGTGCACGAGATGTGGATGGCTACCGCCATGGCCGCCCCCCTGGGTAAACGACAGATGCTGGTGATCGTCGGCATCGTAGACGCCGCCGGTCGTGAATCGCTGGATCGGTTCGGGCAGGAGATGGGCGAAGTCGGGCACCGGCACCCGCTGCGGGATCTCAGGCTCAGGGAGCTTGGCCGTATGAACGACCGGCTCCTCCCCTTCGACAAGCTGCCACTCGAAGCTCTTCTTCGAGCCGTACACGTCGAAGCTCTCGCGATACTGCCGGGCCGTGTCGAAGAGTGAGCGAATCACGCGGGCGACGACGTCGCTCCCCCGCAGCTTTACATGCGCGCTTTCGATCGCGAACGGTGAGCCGTAATGCTTGATGAGTTCGTCGCGGATTCGCCCCGAGCCGAAGCAGCTCACCTCCTCGGCGTCTTTGCGCTCGAGCGCCAGGCACGGGCCCACGCAGTGCGTGGCGTAGTGCATCGGTGGCAGCCCCGGCCAGTAGTTCGGCCAGCCGTCCATGTCCTGCTGGTGGCTCGCCTGCACGAACTGGATTTTCCCCAGTTCACCCTTCTCGGCCATCTGTTTGATGAAGAGAAACTCGCGGGCATACACGACCGTCTCGGCCATCATGTATTTGAGGCCCGTCTTGGCCGAGAGCTCCACGATCTTCTGGCAGTCTTCCAGGTTCGTCGCCATCGGCACGGTGCACATCACGTGCTTGCCCGCCTCGAGGGCCGCGATCGACATCGCGCCGTGGTCGGGAATCGGCGAGTTGATGTGGACGGCGTCGATCTCCTTGTCTTTGAGGAGGTCGGCGTAGTTCTGGTAGCGCCGCTCGACGCCGTAGGCCTTTCCAATCTCGTCGAGCTTGTCCTGCGACCGCTGACAGATGGCGACGAGCTCGGCATGCGGATGCCGCTGGTGGATGGGGATGAACTCGGCACCGAAGCCGAGGCCGACGATGGCGGTACGGACGGGACGAACGGATTGGGCAGGCATGATGGAGCAGCTCACGGGGAAGAGGATCACCGGCACTCTGTGTAGTAGCACCCTGCCAAGCCCCGCGTCCATGAGGCCCTGCACGCCCGGCTTGAGATTTTTTACCGCTGCGTGCGGTTCACCTCGCCCCGAGATCCCTTCCCCCGCCGCTGATGAAACCAATGCAAGGGGTCGGCTGACAGGAGCTTCCTCATTACGCCAGGATCTCCGTGATCGGCGTCACGTGCTCGACGCCCACGAGCTTCTGGTCAAGTCCGCCGAAGAAGTAGCTCAGTCGGTTCGGGTCGAGGCCGAGGCAGTGCAAGACCGTGGCGTGCAGGCTCTTCACATGGAAACCAGCCTTGCCGTCGTGGATCGGCGTGATCGCCGCCGCACCGAGCTCGTCGGTCTCACCGACGCTCACACCCCCCTTGATGCCGCCGCCGGCCATCCACATCGTGAATCCAAACGCATTGTGGTCGCGGCCCGTCCCCTCGGCGTATTCCGCCGTTGGCTGCCGACCAAACTCGCCCCCCCAGATCACGAGCGTCTCGTCGAGCAGGCCCGACCGCTTCAGATCGGTGAGCAACGCCGCGATCGGCTTGTCGGTGTTGCCGGCGTGGAACTCGTGGTTCTTCACGAGATCGCCGTGGGCATCCCAGTTGTCGTCGTTGTGGGCGCCGCCCGAATAGAGCTGCACGAACCGCACGCCCCGCTCCACGAGCCGCCGGGCGAGCAGGCAGCGGCGGCCGAAATCGGCCGTCCGCGGCTGGTCGAGACCATAAAGCCGCTTCGTCTCCTCGGTCTCGCTGGCAAGGTCAACCGCATCCGGGGCATGCTCCTGCATCTTCCAGGCGAGTTCATACGAGGCGATCCGGGCGGCCAGTTCGCTGTTGTCGCCGCGGGACAGGAGGTGCGCCGTGTTGGCCTCGCGGAGCGCGTCGAGCATCGCCCGCTGCGCCTCCAGCGGCATGTCGTCGGGCGGCGCGAGGTCGAGGATCGGCGCCCCCTTGCTCCGCAGGATCGTGCCCTGATAGGTCGCCGGCATGTAGCCACTCGACCAGTTCTTCGCCCCCGAGATCGGGCCGCCAGTGGGGTCGAGCATCACGACGAAGCCGGGAAGGTTGTCGTTCACGCTGCCGAGGCCGTAGTTCACCCACGATCCCAGGCAGGGGGCGCCACTTTGAATCTTGCCGGAGTTCATCTGCAGCATCGCCGAGCCATGGATGGGCGAGTCGGCCGTCATCGAGTGGATGAAGGCGATGTCGTCAACGTGCTGGGCGATATGCGGAAACAGGTCGCTCACCCACTTGCCGCACTCGCCGTATTGTTTGAATTGCCACTTCGGGCCGACGGCCCGGCTCTCGCTCCGCTCGCCGCCACGGCCCTTCGTCTTCACCTTGATCGTCTTGCCGTCGAGCGGGTAGAGCGCCGGCTTGTAGTCAAACGTGTCGACATGGCTTGGGCCCCCATACATGAAGAGGAAGATCACACGCTTCGCCTTCGGGGCGAAGTGGGGCGGTTTGGCTGCCAGCGGATTGACGAACGGGATACCCGTGGCCCCGAGCGTCTGCTGCGCGAAAAATCCCTGATCGAGCAGGCCGGCCAGCGCAAGGCCGGTGAACGACGCCCCCGCCTCCCAGAAAAACTCCCGCCGTGTGCGACGGCAGAATGTTCCGCGGGTGGCTTCGTGGCTGGTGGACATGGCAGGCCTCCGCTTTGGTGCGACAGGTTTCAAAAGCGTCAGTCGAGGTAGGCGAACTCGTTGAGGTTGAGCAGCATGAGGCAATACAGCTCGAAGGCCCGGCTCGGGCTCACGCCATCGGCGTCTTCCAGCTGATCGATGACCGCCACGCCATCGGCCACCTCCTTGTCGGTGGCCGGCCGCACCAGCGCGATTTCGATCGCCCGGCGGACCATGGCGGCTACCTCGGCATCATCGGGCCCGCCTGCCTCTCGCCGCACGCGGCCGGCAAACACTCGGGCTTGGGCGTGAAGAAACGAACCGTTCATCATGCCGAGGGCCTGCGTCGGCTGCGTGGTCACAAACCGCACCGGGCATGTCGTATCGGTGTCGGCCACGTCGAAATCGGCCAAGAGCGGTACCAGCAGCGACCGCTTCACCTTCGCATAGATGCTGCGGCGGGCCTGTTCTTCGGGAGGCGAATTGCCCCAGCCTGCCCCCGGCCGCGACTGGGTGGCCTTCACCTCGTCGGGAATATCAGGAAAGACGCCGGGGCCGAACATCTCCGGATTGAAGGCACCGCTCACCACATGGATCGAATCACGGATCTCCTCGGCGGAAAGACGCCGCATGTCGAACCGCCAGAAGGCGTCGTTGAGCGGATCCTTGACGAGGGCTTCGGCATTGCCAGCGGCTGACGCCCGGTAGGCATCCGACATCAGGATCACTTTGTGGAGAGGCTTGAGCCGCCAGCCGCCGGCGATGAATTCAGCCGCCAGCCAGTCGAGAAGCTCCGGATGTGTGGGGGGATCGCCGGCGAGCCCAAAGTTGCTCGGGCTGCGGACGAGGCCGCGGCCGAAGTGATGTTGCCAGATGCGGTTGACCATCACGCGGGCCGTGAGCGGGTTATCGGGCGAGACGATCCACCGGGCCAGCACAGAGCGACGTCCCGTGGTCTTCGCGTCAGCCGACGGCGTGGGGATGACCGGGTCCGGAGGATTGAGCACCTCCGGAAACGCCGGCTCGACCCGGTGCTCCGGCGTCGGCTCGGCATGCGGGTTGCCGCGATAGAAGACGAACGTGTCGGGCGGCGTGGAACCATGCTCGCTCACGACCAGGGCCTTGGAAACGGCGGCATTCTCCCGGTCGAGTGCCGCCAGCCGCGACTTCCACGCTTTGAGATCCTGCTTCGCAAGGTCGTCGAGCGCCTGCTCGCCATGCTCCTTGATCCGCTTTTCAATTTCCTCCACGTTCTGCCGGGCCTCATTGCGGCGGCGAGTGAGCTCCTCACCGCGGTGCCGGGCCTCGTCGGCCGACTCACCATCGAGCGGGATCGCCCGTTCGATGAATTTCGGATTCATCTGCCGTTCGCCCATCGGCGTGATGTTGTGAAAGAAGGCAAGGAGGGCGTAATAGTCTCGTTGCGGGAGTGGGTCTATCTTGTGGTCATGGCAGCGGGCGCAGTTGAGCGTGAGGCCCAGGAACGTCTGGGCGGTCGTCGCCACGATGTCGTCGAACGAGTCGTATTTCGCCTGCAGCCGGTCGGCAGGTTCGTCATCCCACAGGCCAAGCCGGTAGTAGCCGGTGGCGATGAGGGAATCGGCGGTAGGGGCCGGCAACTCGTCCCCTGCCAACTGTTCGATGACAAACTGGTCGTAGGGCTTGTCATCGTTGAACGATTGGATGACGTAATCGCGATACCGCCAGGCGTGCGGCTTGTCGCCATCCCGCTCGAACGAGTTCGTATCGGCATAGCGGACCAGATCGAGCCAATGGCGGGCCCACTTCTCACCGTAGTGAGGCGAGGCCAGCAGTCGATCGACCACCCGCTCCCAAGCGGTCGGCGACTCGTCCGCGAGAAACTCCTGCATCTCCTGCTCGCTTGGCGGCAGCCCGGTCACGTCGTAGGTGGCGCGGCGGAGGAGCGTAGCCCGGTCGGCAGGCAGGGGAGCGGGAAGGCCGCGACGGGCGAGTCCGGCGCGGATGAAGGCATCGATCGGATGGCCGCTGCCTTCCACAGCGGGTAGTGGCGGACGGCTGAGTGGTTGAAACGCCCAGTGCCCCTTCCACTCGGCGCCGTCGTTGATCCACGCTGCAATGGCCGCGATCTCAGCCGGTGTGAGCCGTGGTCCCTCCGGCGGCATCTGGGTGTCAGGGTCGGTGGACGTGATGCGCGCCAGGATTTCACTCGCCGCCGACTGCCCGGGCACGATCGCCCGGCTCCCGCTGTCGAGTTCTTTCGTCGCGCCGCTGCGGTCGTCGAGACGAAGGCCGGCCTCCTGGGTGTCGGGGCCATGACAGGCAATACAGCGCTTCGCCAGAAGCGGCTGAACGTCGCGCGAAAAGTCGGGCGACTCGGCCACCGACAACCCGCCAGAGACGGCGCACAGGAGCATCACCAAACCGGCACATCGTTTCATCTGTCCAAAGCCTGAGACGGTTGGAGACAAACCATGTGAGGCCAGCACGGCCGGCCTGCGCCGACATTCTAAGCACCGTTTACAAAACTTCAAGCTCTGCGTATTCTTTTGCTCAGGAACCCCGATGGCCGCACCCCCGAACCGTGTTGAATCAACCCTCCTCCGCCGCATCAACGAGCGCCGGCTCCTGGAGGTCATTCAGAGCCAGGGCCCCTCGTCGCGGGCCATGCTCACCCGGGCCTCCGGACTGACCGCGCCCACCGTTTCCAAAGCCGTCGACTCTTTGCTCCAGCGGGGACTGGTCGAGGAACTTGAACCGGTCGAGCAGGCCCTCGGCCGCCCTGGAAAACTTGTTCGCATGGCCAGCCAGTCGGGAGCCGTGCTTGGTGTCGTGATCGACACGCAGACCTGCTGCACGGCTGCCGCCGGTCTCGATGGCACGGTGACCGAGGAGCAGACCCGACGGTTCACGACGCCGGACGACTACGCGACCCTGATCGACATGATCGAGCGAGACTGCCGCGCGCTCATGACCGACATCACGGGAAAACTTCATGGCGTTGGCGTGAGCGTGCCGGGGCTCATCAACGACCGCCTCGGCGAGATCGTCCTCTCGCCAAACCTCCGTCTCCTCGACAAACGCAATCCGGCACGGGATCTCGAGCAACGTCTTGGTGCTCCCTGCCTACTCATCCAGGAGACCGACGGCCTGTGCCTCTCCGAGCGAATGTATGGCGACGCCCGTGGCCTCGACGACTTCGCCGTGCTCGACGCCGCCTTCGGGCTGGGCTTGGCCGTGATGAGTGGCGGCCACCTGCTCGCCGGCCACAGCGGCATGGCAGGTGAGATCGGCCACATCACCGTCGTGGCCGACGGCCTGCGGTGCGGCTGCGGCAACCGTGGCTGCCTGGAGACGCTCGCTACCGACACCGCCCTCGTCCGGATGCTCGCTGAAAAGGTCAGCAGGCCGCTTGATCTCAAGGCCGCTGCTGATCTTCTCGACGAGCGGTCCGCCGACTTCCAGCACGAGATTCGCTTCGTCACCGAATATTTGGCCATCGCGATCGCTGCCGTGATCAACATCTTCAACCCGACGACGCTCTTCGTGCACGGCACGCTTCTGGCGGCCGACTCCGACCGCTTCGCCCGCGTGCTCGAACGCGTGAAGCAGCGGACGCTCACCGCCTCACTGGCAGATTGCACAATCGTGGCGACGCGATCGAGCAAACGGCAGGGGGCGATCGCCGGTATCATGCACCACCTCACCAACGCCTGGGCGCCGACCGTGCGGTAGGATCACGACGCTCTCGCCATCTCGTTCTCGTATCCTCAAGGAACCCATGAGCAACGACTCCGCATATCCATTTTCGCTCGCCGGCCGCGTGGCCCTCGTCACCGGCTCTTCCACCGGCCTCGGCAAGGCGATGGCCAGATGTCTGGGCCTGGCTGGCGCGAACGTGGCGATGAACTACGCCAATTCAACGCCACGGGCCGAGGCCGCCCTGGCCGAGCTCGAGGCCGCGGGGATCTCGGCAAAACTGTTCCGGGCCGACGTGACGAACGAGGCGGAGATCGAAGGCATGTTCACGGCAATCGAGGGTTCGCTCGGCCCCGTCGACATCATCGTGCTCAATGCCACGCCGGCGCAGCCGCTGAAGCCGATCGAGGAATACGACTGGGCCTTCTACCAGCAGATGCTCGACTTCTTCGTGAAGAGCCCCTATCTCCTGGCCCGACGGGCACTGCCCGGAATGAAGGCAAGAAAGCATGGCCGGCTCATCAACATCACGAGCGAGGTGTTTCACCTCGGCGTCGCCCCCTTCTCGGCCTACGTGGCCGCCAAGGGAGGTCAGACCGGCTGGTCCCGGAGCATGTGCCACGAACTGGCCCCCTTCGGCATCACCGTCAACATGATCGCACCGGGCTGGATTCCGGTGGAGCGGCACGCGAACGACCCGCAGGCCGATAAGGACACCTACCTTGCCACGATCCCCATGGGTCGGTGGGGGAAGCCGGAGGACGTCGGCTGGGCGGCCGCGTATCTCGCCAGCGACGAGGCCTCCTTCGTGACCGGCCAGACGATCGCCGTCAACGGCGGCAAAACCTGCTGGTAGGACGGGCTGCGGGCTTGCGCACCTCCACTCGCCCAACCGGCACTGGGCTGCCTGTGCCCTCTCGTCGGACGTTCGCTGCG
>CAZODJ010000073.1:4912-11555 GCA_964578555.1 uncultured Candidatus Kuenenia sp. | reverse complement strand
ATATCGCGATTGAACGACACCGGCTCGTTGGCGGCGGCCACCGACGCCACGAGCACCACCGGGAGCAGCCCGATTACCGAATACCGCCGCGTCTTGCAGTCACGTCCGTTTGCCATTGGATCACTCCGTTGGAAAACGTCCGCTTCGCCGTCGAGCCGCAGGGGGCTCCGACGCGGACCCGAGAGCAGGGTCGATCGGCGGACACAGATCGCAGTATAGCCCCACGAACGCGGGCACCCAAGTTTGCGGTGCTCGCCGAGGAAAGTCTTCTCGCTCAAACCGGCGAAGGGCTCCCCGTGCCCCGTCGCCGGACGTTCGCTTCGGCCCTCCAGGCCTTCGCTCACTCTCTGCCAGCTTCGCTTTCGGCATCCATGCCTGCGCTCGCTGCCAAAGCCGGCTCCCGGAGCACGGGTAGCCCTTCGCCTCGCCCGAACCCGTGGCAACACCTCTCACGAATCCGGCGCAGCTTGCTAATCGACGAGGCTTGGGGTTGCCTGTGCCAATTGAGCCGGCCTTGAGAGCAAACGAAGGCAGGATGCCGAGAGCGCAGCTATCAGGGAGAGAGCGAAGGGCACGAAGCCCTTCGCGAACGTCCGGCGAGATGGCACAGGCAACCCCAAGCCGCGTTGGGCGCGAGGGGCTGTGCAACCAAGTGGGCGGCAGCGAGGTTTCTTAATCCAAGAACCCAGACAGCTCTTCGCTGCGGGCCGGGGCCTGCAACTTGCGAACGGCCTTCGCTTCGATCTGCCGGATTCGCTCGCGGGTCACCTTGAAGATGTGGCCCACCTCTTCGAGCGTGTAGCTGTAGCCGTCACCAAGGCCGTAGCGGAGCTTGATGATTTCCCGCTCACGGTACGAGAGGCTCTTCAAGACCTTTGCGATCCGGTTGCGAAGCATTTCCTGGGCGGCGCCGACGGCCGGGTTCTCAGCGCCGGTGTCGGGAAGCAGATCACCGAAGTGGCTGTCTTCGCTGTTGCCCACCGGGCGATCGAGGCTGATCGGGTAGCGGCTCATCGCCGTCACGCGACGCGTCTCGTCCACCGGCGTTCCGGCCCGGGCGGCGATCTCCTCGATCGTCGGCTCACGACCATACTCCTGCAGCAGCTGACGGGCGACGTTGCGCACGCGGCTCATCGTCTCGACCATGTGCACCGGAATGCGGATCGTGCGGCTCTGGTCGGCTACCGCGCGGGTGATCGCCTGCCGAATCCACCAGGTGGCGTAGGTGCAAAACTTGAAGCCGCGGCGATACTCGAACTTGTCGACCGCCCGCATCAATCCGGCGTTGCCTTCCTGGATCAGGTCGAGGAACGACAGGCCGCGGTTGCGGTACTTCTTGGCGATCGAGACCACGAGGCGGAGATTGCCCTCCGAAAGGCCCCGCTTCGCTTTCTGATACTTCGCGAAGATCACGCGAATTTGGTCGACCCGCCGCTTGAGGCTCCGCGGCGTCTCCTGGCAGGCCTTGAGAATCGCGCGGTATTCGTCAACCAGTTGGGCCCGTGCCGAGGGAGGCTGCTTTGTCCGCTTGTGGGCATCGATCTTCGTCTTGAGTTCCTTCAGCCGCGACACAAAGCCTTCGAGCGTCGGGATCATCGCCTCGATCCGCTGCGTCCGCAGGCCGAGTTCTTCGATGAGCCGCACGCACCGCTGCCGCCTCCGGCCAAGCCTGGCCCAGGCCTGCCGCCGCTCCACCATCTTTCTCTTCTTGGAAAGGGCGATTCGGTAGTCGGCCTTGTTCTGCTTGAGCAGGACATCGAGCGTCTTCAGGTTGTGAGGCAACCGTCCCAGGATCTGGTCTTTCTCCAGCCGGTCGGTCACCGACACTTGCACGGTACGGTCGAAGGGAAGTTCGCCGCGATGCACCCGCGACAGCACCTTGAAGGCCTGCTGGCAGACGAATTCGCACTCGAGCAACTTGGCACGGAACTGGGCCCGGGTCGTCTCGATCTGACGGGCGAGGTAGATCTCCTGGGCACGGGTGAGCAGGGGAATCTCGCCCATCTGCGTCAGGTACATGCGGACCGGGTCGTCAGACCAGTTTTCGACCTGTTCGGCGAGCACTTCCTCGGCGTCGCCGTTGGCCTCGATATCTGCGTCCTCGGCGAGTTCGCCTTCTGGAATCACCGGAGCATCGGCGTCGTCATCGAGAAGTTCGGCATCAGCCTCCTCGGCGTTCACGACCTTTTCGGTCAGTTCTTCAACTTCCTGCGGATTGGAGACAACATCGTCTTCGAGTTCGTCCAGCAGCGAGTCGTACAAGTGAAAGCTCCTTCAGGATCCTACAACTATGAACAGGCAAACATGATCAGGCGATTGTTCACCCGCGGGGTGCTTCCAGGCACCGATGCATCATTCGTGAAGTCGACAGTGTGATTCAAGACCCGACCAAGTCCAGTGGCCCAAAAACAGCCCGGGCACGAACCGCTTTCAAGCGGATGGGGGGACTGGAGTCGCTGGGCAAAGGCTGGTTGACGAGGGAGAAAAAGGGGGGGACCATCAGGGGGCTGGCCGCGGGTACCGGGGGCTTGAGATTATGTCGCCACGGGCACGGGAAAGCCAACTTTTTTTGGTGTGCCGAATGGACAAAATTCCGAAAAAGGGCCGTCTGGTGGTAAAAGTTTCCGGCGGAAGTGTTTCTGCGGCCCTTCTTGTTCAAGCCTCTTCCGGATCGCTCTCATGAAATCATTCCTGCTGCCGTGCGCATGCTCGCATGCGATCTCGATCACCAGCGGCCAGGCGGGAGGCATCGTGGCCTGCCCGGTCTGCGGCCGCGAGGTCGCCGTGCCGAAGCTGCGTGACTTCAGCCGCCTGAAGTCGGTCGAGCGTGGACAGTCGCGGTCCCGCGTGGGCTGGCGACTCGCGCACGCCTGCATGCTGGCCGGTGGTATCACGACAGTGCTGGCATTGACTGGTGCCGCCGTGCTGGCGGTGCCCCCACGAGCCACGATCACGCCGGAAATGATTCGGGCCAACGTGGCTGCCGCAAGTGACAAGCAGATTTTCCAGGCCTGGAGAGAATTGTCGCAGTCGGGCGTGGCTCGGCCACCGCTGCCGGATGAAAAGCGGCTGCAGCAGCGATCTTCTTTTTGGCAAGGTGTCTCACGGGCGTTGCTCGTGATCGGGACACTCGGTGCGGTGATGGGGTTGGTGGGTGCAGGGATGTGGGCGACGGCACGCCCGCAACAGCGATGAAAGCGGCATTCATCAGGCAGACGGGCGGCCCGGAATCCATCGTCGTTGGCGAATTGCCCGACCCCCGGCCCGGCCCCCGCGAGGTGCTCGTCGCCGTCAAAGCCTGCGCGGTCAACCCGATCGATACCTATGTGCGGGCTGGCACGGTGGCGATGCCGCTCTCGTTTCCGTTCATCGTCGGCTGCGATCTGGCTGGTGAGGTGGTGGCCGTGGGAAGCGATGTCGACCGCTTTCGTCCGGGCATGCGGGTATGGGGTTCCAATCAGGGTGTGCTCGGCAGGCAGGGCACGTTCGCCGAGTTGGCCGCGGTTGACGAACGGTGGCTCTCCCCGACACCGGATGGCGTACGCGACCGCGACGCAGCAGCGGCGGCGCTCGTCTCGATCACGGCCCACCTTGGCCTGGTGGATCACGCCCGGCTCGCGCGGGGCGAGACGATCTTCGTCAATGGCGGGTCAGGTGGAGTGGGCACGGCGGTGGTGCAAATTGCCAAGGCCTTGGGCGCCCGCGTCATCGCCTCAGCCGGCACGGAGCAGAAGCGGGAGATGGTGACGCGGCTCGGCGCCGACGTCGTGGTCGATTACCACGATTCCGTTGCGATGCTTGCGGCGGTCCGTGCGGCGGCTCCGGATGGCGTCGATGTCTATTGGGAGACAATCCGCGAGCCAGCCTTTGACCAAGCAGTCGAGATGCTGGGCGATGGCGGGCGGATGGTGATCATGGCGGGCCGCGACGCCCGGCCGCCGTTTCCAGTAGGACCATTCTATGTGAAGCAGTGCCGGCTCTTCGGATTCGTCATGTTCAAGGCGTCGAGCCACACGCAGGCTGCAGCGGCCGTCGACATCAACCGCTGGCTGGCCGCGGGAGCCTTACGGGTGCCGATCGACCGCGTGCTCCCGCTCGAGGCCACCGCGGAGGCCCATGCGATCCAAGAGGCGAGCACGATTCACCGCACCGGCGGCCTCACCGGCAAACTTGTCATCGAGTGCGGGAGTGCATCAGCGGCCGAATGACCAAGGCCAGCGGGCGGACCGCGACGGCTGGTTGTTCTGTTGCGGCGGCTGTTGCTTCTGCTTCTGCGAGGGCTGTTGTCTGCCTTGAGCGGCACTGGCGTGCTGCCGCTCCTGGGCGTTGTGTTCTTGGGCCGCCCGTTCCTGACGAATCTTCTGCATTTCCTCATCGACTGCCCCGAACGTAGCGCGGAGGTTGGGGAACAGACCATCGAGTGCCGACACCGGCTGCTGGGGCTCGGTATTGGGATGCGTTTCGAGCGTGGGGGCCTGGGCGACTCGCGGAACCGATTTCGATCGAGCTGTCGAGCCCTGCGTCGTCGGCTTCTTGGCGGGAGCCTGCTTTTGCTGAACGACCTCGGCCGGGGACGGTTGGGCCTGCGGAGTCTGGGCCACACCTTCGGTCGGTTCCGTCTGAGGTTCCGTCTGAGGTACAGGTGACGTGAACGAGGCTTCCGCCTGGATGGCGATCCGCTCCGGCACCACGAGATACCGTTTCGGCGTGGCAGCCACCGGCTGCGCTGGCGTGGACTCAGGTTGGGCCGGATTGTCTGACTGCACAGGCTCGCTTGGCTCGGCCGGGGTCTCGGGCTGAGTCGGCGTGCGCGCTGCGGACTGGTCGACGCTCGCCATCGGAGCGGGCTCTTCGACACCGGCTGACGGCGGAATGTCGGCCGTGGTTACGACCTCATCGACCATGGGCGCGGGGATTGGCTCCGGAATCGTTATCTCAGCCGGAGTTGCTGCCGCTTCGGCGGCGAGAGTGGCTGGAGGGGTGCTTTCCTGGATGGGCGAAATAGTCTCTTCCGTCACAACCGGCTCGCTCACCGCCACGTCATGGTGAGGGGCGACGACCGGCTTCGCGTCAGCAGGAGCCTGCGGTGTCGGCTCGTGTGTAGCCGCCCACAAGTCGGCGTCGGGCTGGGATGCCGGCGCCGGCTGGAAGGTCCGCGGAGCGTAGGTCTCCGCCACCTGCTCGACCGCATCCGATGGGATCGCACGGGCTTCGGCCTTCATCAGTTGCACCGACAACAGTGGCTGGCCTTCCCGCACCGGATGCTTCACGAGCATCCCTTCGAAACGGTCGTCGGCCCGGAGTGCCGTGGTCGGCAGCATCGCCTTGGGCCAGTCCCGCAGGGCCACGTCCCAGATCGTCACGGGTGACCCCTGGGCCAGATCCCGCAGGGCGACGAAGATCGGTTCGCACTCCACCTGGGGCTTGGCCTGGGCGAGGTGGACGTCCAGCGCGCGATTGATCCCCACGGCAGCCACCGCACCTGCCACGAAGGCGGCAGTGAACACGGTCAGGGCCTTGGGGCGCTGGGAACGGGTGGTGGATGGCGTTTTCGGCATGGCAAGACTCCCGGGCAGTGTCGGTTGAATCGGCACAATCACGCGCCGCAGAGCATGCCAATCCGGGGAGGCAGGAGCGTTTTGCCAAAACCCCGCAGTTTCACCCCCGGCCAACACTCATTCTTTGGCGGTGAAGAGGGGGTCGGGCATGCGGGCCAGTGGCCGCAGGGCGACGAGGCGTCGTCCGGCGATGGCATTGTCGGGGTCGCGACAAAATGCATCGCCGACGGTCGATGAGGCGTCGCCCGCGCAGCTCACCAGGAGGATCGATTCCGGCGCGAGCGTCGCTTCAAAGAGGAGGTGGTCGAGTTCGTGACGCTTCTGACCCGCCTCGAGGCGAAACACGCCATCATCGCCGACCCATGTCCGTTCCGTGGGGCCATGCTTGATCACGGGGCAGACCTGCACCCGCACCTTCCCGTTCGCCGACGGCCAGGCCCGCACCTCGAACACGGCGCTCGCATCGCGATAGGTCGCCCCCCGCACTGCGTCATCGATGCTCTCCATGAGGATCAATTCGCCGATGCCGCTGGAAGCAAGCACCTCGTTCTCGCGGCCCGGCAGAAGCCGGAGGGTCTGCCGCACCACGGCGGGAGCCTCGATCAGTGAGGGCGTGGCGATCGTGTTGAGGGCCGGGTCGATTGGGGGCGTGAATCGCTGCTGCAGATCCGGCGGAAGGGCCGTCGCGATCACGCCCACCCGCAGTCCATTGGCGTGCAGCCGGCGGCGCACATCGCCATCGAGCACCTGCTCGTCGGTGAGGTTCCACACGTCGGTGGTCAGTTGTTCGTCGTGCTCACCGTAGCGGATGAACACCAGTTCGCAGGGGATCGTCCGCGGCTCAGACTTGGATCCGCTGCCGACGGAGATCGTGTCGCCGGCATCCTTCGTCACAGATTCGGTCGGTGCGAAGATTGCCAGCCGGCAGCCGGTCGCCAGGCAGAGCACCAGCGCCCAAGGAAGAAGATGGCTGAACATGGCGAAACCGACGGACGCTGAGCCAGAAAAACGCCGCGGGAGGGTAGGAAACCGCCGACGAGCGGGCAACCGCGAAACACGAGAAAAAGACCGCAATCTGGTCACGT
>CAZODJ010000073.1:0-4812 GCA_964578555.1 uncultured Candidatus Kuenenia sp. | reverse complement strand
GCGAGCCGGCGGGCTGGCGGAGGCCGGCAAGAAACCCGAGGCCAGGATGGCGATGTCAGCAACCGATTGACACCACCGCGGACCGCGTCGCTGGAGGCGACGCCCCCTTCCGGCCGGAGGCCGGCAAGAAACCCGAGGCCAGGATGGCGAGGGTTTCGTACATCAGGCCACCGCCCTGACGGCATTGGCGAAGATGGTGAGCCCGGCACCGGCGGCGGTGGGGTCGAGGCGGCCGTTCCAGGATGGATGCTGCGTGGCATCGACGAACCGCTCGGGATGGGGCATGAGGCCGAGGACTCGCCCTGTTTCGTCGCAGACGCCGGCCACGTCGCCCATCGCGCCATTGGGATTGGTCGACGCTCCCGATGCGTCGGGCCTATAGCGGAGCACGAGCTGCCCAGCGGCTTCGAGCGCGGCCATGTCCGTGGGAGAGCGGGCGACGAACCGTCCCTCCGCATGCGCGACGGGCAATTCGCACCGGTCGATCCCTTGCAGGAAGACGCATTTGCCCGGCGTCGCCCGCAGGTGCACCCAGCGATCGACGAATCGGCCGGAGGTGTTGTGGGCGAGCGTTGCCTGGCCGTCGAGCAGAAGCCCCGTCTGCAGGAGCACCTGGAACCCGTTGCAGATGCCGAGCATCAGGCCCCCCTTGTCACGAAACTTGAGCAGCGCGTCGCCGAGCCGCAACTTCAACTCCAAGGCGAAGATGCGGCCGCTGGCAATGTCATCGCCGTACGAAAAACCGCCGGGGATGCAGAGGATCTGGAAGTCGTCGGCCAGCGCGGGCTTTTCAGCCAGGGCGCGGACATGCATGCGGCGGGCGATCGCCCCGGCCCGCTCGAAGGCGTGGGCCGTCTCATAGTCACAGTTGGTGCCGGGAGCACGGAGGATCAGGGCGCGGGGTGAGAGCATCGGTGAGAGGGGCTGGGTTATGAGTGTTTCGAAGAGATGCGTCGCCAGGCTTGGGAGAGGTCGGCCACGGTCATGCGGATACTCGCGCCGGCGGTGCCCGTGATCGTGAGCACCGGCTCGGCCACTACCTCGCCGGCCCAGGCCCAGGCAAGGCCGTCCATGAGTGCCTCGAACCGCTCGACCGCCGCGGCCGGCACTTCGCAGATGAATCGTCCTGGTGTCTCGGTGAAGGCGAGGGCGATGTCGCGGGCAGCGCCGGTGGCACTGACCTCGGCAGGAAGCGTGGCAAGATCGAGCCTCGCGCCGCAGCCCCCCCCGATCGCCATCTCCGCCACGGCAGCCGCCACACCGCCATCGGAGACATCGTGGCAGGCGGCGATGCATCGCGAGCGGATCGCGGCGGCGACGGCCGACCATGCTGTGCGGCAGGTTGCGGGATCGACCTGGGGTACGCTTCCACCGGTCAGCCCGCAGACCAGTTCCACCTGCGAGCCGGCCAGATCATCCCGCGACAGGCCGATGATCGCGAGGCGGTTGCCGGGCGTCTTCAGGTCGGGCGTCATGGCGCGGCGGACGTCGTCGACTTGCCCCAGCGCGGTGGCCAACAGCGTAGGCGGGATCGAGAGCTCGTGGTGTGTGCCGGCTGCGTCGGTGTACGAGAAGACATTGTTGAGACTGTCCTTCCCGCTCACGAACGGTGCTGCGAAGACGACCGCCATGTCGTGGCAGGCGCGGCAGGCTTCCACCAGTGTGCCGAGCGATGTCTCGCGACGCGTGTCGCCCCAGCAGAAGTTGTCGAGGAGCGCGATCCGCTCCGGATCGGCGCCGGCGGCCACGACATTGGCAATCGCCTCGACGATTCCGCCCGCAGCCATCTGGTAGGGATCGTGGGAGCCAATGCGGTGCCGCAGGCCCACGCCGAGCACGATGCCGCGATCACGACCGAGCACGCCGCGCACGACCGTGCCATCAGCCGGGCCGTCGCCAGGGCCGAGGAGCGGTTTCACGACGCTCGCTCCCTGCACCTCGTGGTCGTACTGACGGATGATCCATTCCTTGCTGGCAACGTCGGGCGCCGCCAGCACGTCACTCAGGCAGCGGTCGAGCGCGGGCAGATCGGCGGGCCACACGCTGGCCTCGCGCAGCGGAGGCGTGTATCGCGAGATCAGCCGTTGCCGTGGCCGGCCCTCGTGGAGAAAGTGGCAGTCGAGGTCGCCCGCGATGCGGCCTTGCCATTTGAGCACGAGCCGGCCCTGGCCGGTGAAGGTGCCGATGGCCGTCGCTTCGACACCCTCGACGGCCGCGACCGCAGCGATTTTTTCCCAGTTGCCCGGCGGCACGGCGAGCACCATCCGCTCCTGAGCCTCGGAAATCCAGACCTCGGTCGCCGAGAGCCCCTCGTACTTCAGCGGCACGCGATCGAGATCGACGTCAGCACCCAGCGTAGCGCCCATTTCTCCCACGGCGCTGGAGAGCCCGCCGGCGCCGCAGTCGGTGATCGCATGGAAGAGCCGTTGCTCGGCAGCGGCCAGCACGAAGTCGCACAGTGTTTTTTCATTGATTGCATGGCCGATCTGCACCGCCCCGCCCGACTCGGTTTCGCTCTCGCTCGACAGTTCGATGCTCGAGAAGGTCGCGCCATGAATGCCATCGCGGCCGGTGCGGCCGCCGGCCACCACGACCAGATCGCCCCGCTGCACGGCGGCATCGGCCGCGTTGCGTGGCATCACGCCGACGGTGCCGCAGAAGACCAGCGGGTTGCAGGTGTAGCCAGGATCGTAGAAGACCCCGCCGGCGATCGTGGGGATGCCCATCCGGTTGCCGTAGTCGCGGACACCAGCCACCACGCCTTCGAGGAGTCGCCGAGGGTGGATCACGCCCGGCGGCAGATCGTCGGCGGGGAGGTCGGAAGATCCCACGCAAAAGACGTCGAGGTTGGCGATCGGCTTGGCGGCCAGGCCGGTGCCGAGCACGTCGCGGATCACGCCCCCCAGGCCGGTGGCCGCACCGCCGTAGGGCTCGATCGCGGAGGGATGGTTGTGCGTCTCCACCTTCACGCAGATGTCATGGTCACCGTCGAATCGCACCACACCTGAGTTGTCCCGAAAGACACTCACGCACCAGTCGCGGGGGCCGAGCTGCTTGCGCACCGTTTGGGTCGCGGCAAAGACCGTCTCCTTCAGCAGATTGTCGTACCGCGTCGTGCCATCGGGACGGATGTGATCGACCGGGCTGCCGAGCGTCTTGTGGCAGCAGTGCTCGCTCCAGGTCTGGGCGATCGTCTCCAGTTCGATCTCGAACGGGTCGCGGCCGAGACTGAGGAAGTGGTCGCGGACGGCATGCAGTTCGGCGGCCGTCAGGGCGAGGCAGCGGTCGCGGCTGAGTTGCGCGAGCGCCGCATCGTCGAGCCCTGCGAGGCGGATCGATTCCTGCGCGAACGTCCAGGTGCGGCCGCCGGAGAGTGTGGTGAGCGCGAGCGGTCCGATGACGACGTCGTGAATCGCTTCACTGGCCAGTAACTTCCAGGCGAGCCGCTGCGTGTCGGCGTCGTCGAGCGGGGGCAGCCAGTATTTCTTCACGCTGCGCACGGCGGCTGGGCGGAGGCCCAGAAGGGCGAGCGACTCGTGGGCCGAGAGGGCGGCAGGGTCGGTCACGCCTGTTCGCGGGAGCACGTGCAGTACCGTCGGCAGATCGGCCGGCCCTCGTGCGAGCGTAGCATCTCCTACTTCCGCCGCCGTGAACGACTCGGTGACCGGATCGGTGAGCAGCGTGGCGGCGAGTCGTTCGACGTCCGCACGGGAAAGCTGCCCCTCGATGAGCCAGCCGGTGGCCGTGACGGCCCGCGTGCATGCTTCCACGCCCAGCGCCGCGGCACCGTCCACGACGGCACGGGCGGCGTGGTCGCCACCGGCATCCTTCAGGCGGACATCAACCTCCCACAGCATCGCGTTCCTCCTTTGCCCGTGCCAGCAAGGTCCTGAGTCGGCGTCGATCGCCCGACTCGATGGCGGCGAGCATCTTTTCCGCCCCTGTGGCGATCCGAGCCAGCGCCTTGGCCACCTGGGTGGCGTTGTCGAGCAGAATGTCGGCCCACAGTTCGGGATCACCGGCAGCAATCCGCGTGGTATCTCGCCAGCCGCCGGCAGCGAACTGTCGGGCCGCGGCGGGGGTGGCCAGCGCGATTGCGGCGGCCAGGAGATGGGGGGCATGGCTCGTGGCGGCGAGGATTTTGTCGTGCTCCTTCGGATCCATCATGAACACCGTCGAGCCGACCGCAGCCCAGAAGCCACCGATCGCCTCGGCGTCGGCGGCGGGAGTGCCGCGGGCGGGCGTCACGACGGTGACACGGCCCTCGAAGAGCGTGGCATCGGCGGCCGCGGGGCCGCTCTTGTGGCTACCGGCAATGGGGTGGCCGCCAACAAAGCGGCCGCGACGACTGCGGCGGCGTTTCTCCCAGGCCGCCACGATCGAGGCCTTCGTGCTGCCCGCGTCGGTGATGAGTGTGCCTGGCCGCACGGCCTCATCGACGCGGTCGAGGAGCGATGCGATCGTGCCGACGTCGGTTGCCACGACGACAAGATCGGCCTCCGCCGCGGCCGCCTCCAGATCGAGCGACGTCTCGGTCACGACCTTCGCCGTGCGGGCGGTGGCCAGGGATGCGGCCGAACGCCCCACGCCGATCACGCGGCCTGCCAGCCGACGAGACTGCAGGGCCAGGCCGATCGACCCGCCGATCAGGCCGACCCCGACAATCGCCACGGTGGGCCATTCGCGATTCGTCGCTGGGGGGGCAGCCGGTTTCATGGTTTGCGATCTTGTACCACATGCCCGCGGGAAGTGTGAGCAGTCGCTGTGGTGCAACCCGAAATGCGAAGCACCGGCTCGGGGGCGGCAAAAGTC
>CAZODJ010000072.1:5165-11699 GCA_964578555.1 uncultured Candidatus Kuenenia sp. | reverse complement strand
TCACCCGTGAGGCGGGCGGCGAGCGGTTGCAGGTCGATGTGACGGAGCGTCATGGCGACCATGATGCCAGACAACCATCGTGGTGGAATACTCGGGCCCGCAGAGGTTTTCTGTTTTTCGTGGCGTGGATTACGTTTTTACTGATCAACTCTCAACCGTCGGCTGAATTCGGGTAATCTGCCAGTCTTCGTCAACCGAAGATCTTTCCTGCATGGCCGTCACTGCCGTCAAAACGCTCGACTCGAAGTTAGCCCGGATCGTGGCCGACCCGGACTGCCGCGATTTCATCCTCGCCGATGCCAAGGATGCCGACATGGCGTTTGGCCTGGCGGCCCCCGGCCTGCGGCCCGCCGGCACCGCCGGGATCGGTCCCTACCGGTCGATCCATGACTACCGCGACCAGATCCGCGAGATCGTGCGGCAGGGGCTCGTCGACATCATGCTCATGAGCGGCAGCACGAGTGAGTGTCTGGCCCTCGATGAAAATCTGTTTGCTGATTCATCCGTCACGCCCGCCGTGCGGATGAACGACACGACCGACATCTGGCTCGCCGCCGGCACCGGCAGCTATGCCAAGCAGCCGGCCCTGCCGTTTTCCACGATCACGGTTCCGCAGGCTCAGTACGGCCGCGCGACGCCGCCTGCCGGCAGCCCGCCCCCGCTCGTCGATCTCGGCCTCTTCTCGCTGACGCTCAATGACGATGCCGGCCTCGATCGCGACATGCTGCGTGCCTACAAGGATTTTCGCCTCGCCGCCGAACAGGCGGGCTTTCGGCATTTTCTCGAAGTTTTTTTTCCCAATGCCCTCGGTCGAGTTCCGGGCCGGGCCAGCGAGGAGAAGCCACGGGATATCGCCCGGTTCCTGGCCGATCATGTGGTGCGGGCCCTCGCCGGCGTGCCCCGCGCGGGCCGGCCTGTGTTTCTCAAGATCCCCTACCTGGGGCCGGAGGTCACCGAACAGCTCGCCGCCTACGACCGCTCCGTCGTGGTCGGAATCCTGGGCGGCGGTGCAGGTACGACCCACGACGCCTTCGCCCTCGTCGCCGAAGCCAAGCGGCATGGTGCCCGCGTGGCCCTGTTTGGCCGCAAAATCAACGCCGCCGAAGACCAGCTCACGTTTGTACGGCTGCTGCGGGCGGTCGCCGATGACGAGTTGCCGCCGGAGGCGGCCGTGAGGGAATATCATAAGGGATTGGCATCCATGCGAATTGTGCCGAATCGCTCGCTCGACGATGATCTTGCGAGGACGTCGACCCTCGCCGCCTACGGCGGCTGACCGCTGCAACAAGGAGAGAAACCATGCCGTCACCAGCCCAGTCCGACACACATACAGCTGCAACCCGCCGCACATTCCTCGGCGCCACGAGCGCTGCCGCCTTGGCGACGATGTCGATGCCGCTCGCCGCTCGCGCGGCGACGCCGGCGGTCCATCCGAGTGGCTCGGACGAGATCCGTTTGGCACTCATAGGCTGCGGCGGTCGTGGAGCCGGGGCGGCCGCCGACGCCCTCTCCGTGCCTGACGTCAACCTCAAGCTCTATGCGATCGCCGACATCTTTCAGCAGCAGATCGACAACAAGCGGAAAGGGCTCTCCGCGCAGTTCAAGGAAAAGGTCGATGTCTCCGACGACCGCTGCTTTGTCGGGATGGAAGCCTACAAGCAGGCGATCGATTGCCTCCGACCGGGCATCGACATCGCCGCCTTCGCCACGCCGCCGGCCTTTCGCGCGGTCCACTTCGCCTACGCGATCGAGAAGGGCGTGCATGTCTTCATGGAAAAGCCGATCTCGATCGATGGCCCCAGCACGAAGCGAATCCTCGCGCTGGCCGACCAGGCCGATGCCAAGAATCTGAAGGTGGGCGTGGGGCTCATGTGTCGCCACAGCGTCGCGCGGCGGGAGCTCTTTGATCGGCTGCAGAACGGTGAGGCCGGCGACCTGCTCAATTTCTACGGCTACCGCGAGCACGGGCCGGTGATGCCGATGGATCTCTATCCTGGCCCGCCCGAGGGGATGAGCGAGCTCTTCTGGCAGTGCAAGCGGTTCCACAACTTTTTGTGGGCCAGCGGCGGTGTCTTCAGCGACTTCTACGTGCATCACGTTGATGAAGTGTGCTGGATGAAGAACGCCTGGCCCGTCAAGGTGGAGGCGATCGGCGGCCGCCATTTCCAGGGCAAGGTGAACGACCAGAATTTCGATAGTTACGGCGTCGAATGGACGTTTTCCGACGGGGCGAAATTCTTCTATTCCGGCCGCACGATGAAAGACTGCGAACAGAAGTTTGGCGTGTTCGGGCAGGGCTCGAAGGGGGCCTTTACGATCTCCGAGCGAGGGCATTCGCCGGCCAAGTCGACGATCTACAAGAGCCAGTCGATGGACAAGGACAACGTACTTTGGACGGCGGCCCAGCCCGAGAAAAACCCGTATCGAATCGAGTGGGAAGATCTTGTGGCGGCGATCCTCGGCAACACGCCCTACAACGAGGCGAAGCGGGGAGCCGAGGCGAGCCTCGTTACGGCGATGGGGCGGTTTGCGGCCCACACCGGCAAGACGGTAACGTTTCAGGAAATGCTCGACTGCCCCGACGACCTCACCGCCGGCGTGGAAGCGCTCACCGACAGTTCGTCCGCGATCCTTGCCGCAGATGCCGACGGCAAGTATCCGGTGCCGATGCCGGGGCAATTCAAATACGAGTATCGGAGCTGATCGCTGCCGCGGCGTAGCGGTTGGCGAGCCCGCGGAAGTCAGCCGCGGACTCCGCTGCGCGGAATGATGCGCCCAACTCGCCGTGCATGATCGCCGCGACCGCGTCAGCAGCTGCTGCTGCTGCCCGGGCATCCAGGAAGAGCCATCGCGAGCGCCGCGCGAGCACGTCTTCGGTCGTACGGGCGTACTCCTGCCGCACGGCAAACCGCACCATCGCCTCGGTGAGCCCCGGCAGCAGCTCACGATCGGCTCCCGGAAGCGCGGCGACGGCGGCGGCTTCGGTGCCGTAGAGATGGAGGCCGGGCGGAGCGGCCAGCGGCACGAGTGCTGTCCCATGAGCCGGTGCCCCAACGAGCCGGAGCGAGCGGGTCACGCCCGCCGGGCGTGCGTCGAGCAGCCCGTGGAAGAAACAGGCCGCCAGTGCGTCTTCGGCCATCGCCCGGTACGTCGTCCACTTGCCACCGGTGATCGTCACCAGGCCGTCGGGCGACACGACGATGTGATGCTCCCGTGAGATCCGCTTGGTATCGGCTGCTCCCCGGTCCGCTGGACGCACCAGCGGCCGCAGGCCGGCCCACGCCGAGCGGATGTCGGAGCGGCTTGGAGAGCGGGCGAGATACCGTGACGCTTCGTCAAGAATAAAGTCGATTTCCGCTGCGAACGGCCGCGGCTCCAGCGGCAGATCGTCGCGGGGCGTGTCGGTCGTGCCGAGGATCACCTTGCCGAGCCAGGGAACGGCAAACAGCACGCGGCCGTCGGCCGTCTTGGGCACGAGCAGGGCCTGATCCGACGGAAAGAACTCGCGATCGACCACGACATGCACGCCCTGACTCGGGGAGAGCATCTCCTTTGCCGCGGGGTCATCGAGGCGGCGGATCGCATCGACCCACACGCCCGTCGCATTGATCACGCAGCGGGCCCGCACCTCGAGCGACCGGCCGGTCTCGCGGTCTTCGACCACCACGCCCTCGACGCGCCGACCCGCGGAGGGCGTGTGCGCGTGCATGAGGCTCACGACGCGGCAATGGTTGAGCACGCAGCCGCCAGCGCGGATGGCCGTGCGGGCCAGGGCCACGGCCATCCGGGCATCGTCGAACTGGCCATCCCAATACCGCACACCGCCGACCAGCTCACTCCCGCGCATCTGCGGCGATTCCTCGAGCAGGGTCCGTCGGCTCACGCACCGCGTGGCCCCCAGCCGACGTGTCCCGGCGAGCAGGTCATAGAGACCAAGGCCAACGCGGAGAAAGGGAATATCCCAGACGCGACCGCGGAGCCCGTATGCGGGCACGACAAACGCCAGCGGCTGGGCGAGGTGTGGGGCATTGGCGAGCAGCAGCTTCCGCTCGCGCAGCGCCTCGCGGACGAGCGACACGTTGCCCTGCGCAAGATACCGCACACCGCCATGCACAAGCTTTGTGGCGCGGCTGGAGGTGCCCTTGGCGAAGTCCTCCGCCTCGAACAGGGCTGTCGAGAAGCCACGCGCGGCGGCATCGACGGCAATCCCGAGCCCCGTCGCACCGCCGCCGATCACGATGACGTCAAAAGACACATCGGAACTCAGCCGATCCAGCAGCTCCTGCCGGCTTGGCTCGCGGGCAGGGCTTCCAGGGGCATTCATAGGACTCCTCGGTCTCGCCGAAATCGTGAGCCCATAGTACGCTTTTCGGGAAGACCGATTCGCTTTGGCAGGACTTTTTTGCATGCGTCGCACCACGCTCATTCACACAACGCTCCTCATGGCGATGCTCGTCGTCATGACCGGCTTCGCCCCAGCCGCTGATCCGCCGGCTGGCTTCGTGTCGCTTTTCGACGGCCAGACGCTCGCCGGCTGGCAAGGGGCCACCGACGGCTACAAGGTCGTGGACGGCGAAATCCGCAGCAAGCCTGGTGTCGGCGGTAACCTGCTGACGAGCGACGAGTTTTCAGACTTCGTGCTGCGGTTCGAATTTAGGCTCACTCCCGGCGCCAATAACGGCCTCGCCATTCGCACGCCGGCCCAAGGCAATGCAGCCTTCGACGGCATGGAACTGCAGATCCTCGATGACGGCCACGAAAAATATCGCGGCATCGAGCCCTGGCAGGCGCATGGCTCAATCTATGGGGTGGTGGCCGCCGAGCGGGGCACCTGCCTCAAGCCGGCGGGGGAGTGGAATAGCGAGGAGGTGACCGTGGATGGCACGAAGATCAAGGTCGTCGTCAACGGGAAGACGATTGTCGACGCCGACATCGCCCCCTTCCGCGACGGCCAGCCCACGCTCGATGGCAAGCCGCATCCCGGCCTGCAACGAAAGCATGGCCACATTGGCTTCGCCGGCCATCACGACGAGGTTCACGTTCGCAACATCTTCATCCGACCGCTCGGTGAAAAGTGACTTGGAACAGCGGGGCATCCTGAAAAAATGCAATCCGCTCCCGGTAGTGTCCTTGAGGTTTCTCTTTCGGAGTCGATGACTCGTGTCAGGAAGTTTCCGTGTCGCACCTTCGCATCTCAGTCCATGAAGATCGAGCAGCTCTGGGTCGGGCGGCTGCCGAGATCGCCGCACGGGCGCTACGTGACGCCTGCGTTCTGAAAAACGCAGCCACGCTCGTGGTCGCCACGGGTTCGTCGCAGTTTGAAGTGCTTGCCGAACTGGCCTTCGTTACCGCGATCCCATGGGAGCGGATCACCGTCTTTCACCTCGACGAATATGTTGGCCTCGAACCGACCCACCCGGCCAGCTTTCGCCGGTTTCTGCGTGAGCGGTTCATCGTGCGGCTGCCCTCGCCGCCGGCCGCCTTCCATGAACTCGACGGTATGGCCGCCGACCCGTATTCCGAGTGCGACCGCCTCGCAGGACTCGTGCCGCAGGGCGTTTTCGACGTCGCCATGATCGGCATCGGCGAGAACGGTCACCTCGCCTTCAACGACCCGCCGGCCGATTTCGATACGACCGTGCCGTATCACGTGGTGGACCTTGATGCCCGGTGTCGGCAGCAGCAGGTGGGAGAAGGCTGGTTTCCCTCGCTCGACGCGGTGCCGGCGCAGGCGATCTCCATGTCGGTCAAGCGGATTCTCGCCACCGGCACGCTCGTCTGCTCGGCACCCGATCACCGCAAGGCAGAGGCCGTGCAGGCCACGGTGGAGGGGCCAATCACGCCCGCTGTGCCCGCCTCAATCCTGCAGCAGCATCTCCGTTGCTTCCTGCATATTGACCGGGAGGCCGCCAGTCTCCTCCGCCCCTGCGACGCACTGGCAAAATAGGCGGCGATGCAACCGCTCGACCTGCAACTCAACGGCTACAAAGGCGTCGACTTCAACGCCGACGATCTCTCCGGCGGCGATCTTCGCGCCGCGTGCGAGGCGGTGCGGCAGGATGGCGGCGGCCGGATGTTGGCCACGATCATCACCGACCGGCTCGATCGGATGACCGCCCGCATCAGCCGGCTTGCGGAACTCCACGCGGCCGATCCGGTGGTCGCCGACGTGATGGCTGGCATCCATGTTGAGGGCCCGTTCATCAATCCGCAGCCGGGGTTTGTCGGCGCCCATCCGGCCGAACATGTGCTGCCGGCAACTCCGCAGGCAACGAGGGAACTCATCGCTGCCGGCTGCGGGCTTGTACGGCTGGTCACCCTTGCGCCGGAACGTGACACCAACCTCGCCACGACTCGCTGGCTTGCCGACCAGGGGATCCTCGTGTCGGCCGGGCACTGTGATCCTTCCCCCGCGGTGCTCGACCGGGCCATCGAGGCCGGCCTCACCGCCTTCACCCACCTCGGCAATGGCTGCCCACTTTTCCTGCATCGTCACGATAACATCATTCAGCGGGTGCTGGCAGCCGATCGGCT
>CAZODJ010000072.1:0-5065 GCA_964578555.1 uncultured Candidatus Kuenenia sp. | reverse complement strand
GTGAAGACAGTGACGCGGATCAATCCCGCCCGGGCATTGGCCGACGCGGCCGCACAGTAAGGACCAAGAACTGATCGCAAAGCCGATTGCTGGATGGACGTGTCTTTTGGGCATCGTGGTGTCGGCCGGCCTGCTGCGGGCCACACCGCCGGGAGGCGATCCACAATAGAGTGCCGCTCGCCGGCGGGCGCTATCACGCGAGGATCTCGGTCACCACCCGCTGCGGCTCGACACCGGTCAGCCGCTGGTCGAGGCCCTGAAACTTGAACGTAAACCGCTCGTGGTCGATCCCCATCAGATGGAGGATCGTGGCGTTGAAGTCATTCACATGAACCGGGTTTTCCACGACGTTGTAGCTGAAGTCGTCGGTCTCGCCGAAGGAGCTGCCCGCCTTCGAGCCGCCCCCCGCCATCCACATGCAGAAGTTGCGGGGATGGTGGTCGCGGCCGTAGTTGTCTTTGGTGAGCGTGCCCTGCGAGTAGACTGTGCGGCCGAATTCGCCCCCCCACACCACGAGCGTGTCGTCGAGCATGCCACGCTGGCGAAGATCCTTCACGAGAGCCGCCGTGGCCTGATCGGTATCGAGGCATTGGGCGGCGAGGTCCTTGGGCAGATTTCCATGCTGATCCCAGCCCCGGTGCAGAATCTGCACGGCCCGCACGCCCCGCTCCACGAGCCGCCGGGCCAGCAGGAGGCTGTGCGTAAACGATCCCGACTTCTTCACGTCATCGCCATACATCGTGAGCGTGGCCTCGCTCTCATCGGAGAGATCGACGAGGTCGGGCACGCTGGCCTGCATCCGGAAAGCCATTTCGTATTGGGCGATGCGGGTCTGCGTCTCCGGGTCGGCATACCGCTCGAAGCCCCGGGCATTGAGCGACCCCAGCGCATCGAGCATGCGCCGCCGGTCGTCGCTGGTCACGCCCGCCGGATTCTGCAGGTAGAGCACCGGATCCCCGGAGCCCCGCAGGGCCACGCCGGTATGGCGGCTGGGCAGGAAGCCGCTCGACCACATCCGGGTGAAGAGGGCCTGGCTCGGGTTGATATCGGGCATCGGGGTGAATACGACGAACGAGGGCAGATCGTCGCTTTCGCTGCCGAGGCCGTAGGAGAGCCAGCTGCCCAGGCTGGCCTTGCCGGGAATCTCGCTGCCTGTCATCACAAACGTGCAGGCCGGGTCGTGGTTGATGGCATTGGTGTGCACCGTCTTCACCAGCGCGATCTCGTCCACAATCTTCGCAGTGTGCGGCAGGAGCTCGGTGCAGATCCACCGGCCGCACTCGCCCACTTGCTCAAACTTGAACTTTGACGGCGCGATCGGAAAGCGGGCCTGGCCACTGGTCATCGTGGTGAGCCGTTGCTCACCACGCACGCTCGACGGGATGTCCTTGTCGAAATACTCGGCGAGCTTCGGCTTGTAGTCCCACAGGTCGATCTGCGAAGGGCCACCGTTCAAGTGGATATAGATCACGCTCTTCGCCTTCGGGGCGTGATGGGGCAGGCCGGCCAGCGGCGGATGGACGCGGCCTGGCCGCTTTGCCGCCGCCGGCACCGTCGCAGCCGCCTCGGCGAAGGCCCGCTTCTCCAGCAGCGAGAGGGCGGCAGCCCCCACGCTCACCCCCGCATTGCGGAGAAACGCCCGGCGGGCCATGGCTGTGCGAACAGCTTCAAAGTCGATTGGCGTCATGGTGTCAATTTCTGGTGAGGGTTTCATCGAGATTCAGGAGCGTGTTGGCAACGAGCGTCCACGCGGCCAGATCAGCGGGATCGACATGGTCCGGTGGCCGCGACTCGCCATGGCGGATCAGGGCCGCCGCGGCCGCAGGATCGGCCCCATACCGCTGCCGATGACCGGCCAGTGAATCGGTGACGACGTCTCGCTCGCCGGGCTCGGCGTCGCGGGCCAGCACCGCGCGGAACATCCAGTCGATGCGGGCCGCGTCGTCCACGGCGCTTGCCGCGAGCGTGCGGGCGGCGAGGTTGCGGGCGGCTTCGACATGCTGCACGTCGTTCATGAGTTGCAGAGCCTGCAGCGGTGTATTGCTCCGCTCACGTCGAGCGCAATAGGCCTCGCGGCTCGGGCCGTCGAAGTTCGACATGAATGGAGGCGGTGCCGTCCGCTTCAAAAACGTGTACAGGCTGCGGCGGTAGAGATTGTCGCCAGAGTCGCGGTAATACGTCTTCGTGTTTGAGCCGCTGAAGGCCACCGGCTCCCAGATGTTGTCGGGCTGATAGGGCTTCACCCCGCGGCCCCCCATCTTGGGCACGAGCAGCCCCGACACAGCCAGCGCCTGGTCGCGGATCTGTTCGGCATCGAGGCGGATCCGCGGCCCCCGGGCCAGGAGCCGGTTTTCCGGATCGCGGGCAAGGTGCTGAGCTGCGACCGTGCTGTCACGCCGAAAGGCAGCGCTGGTAACAAGCAAGCGGACGATATGGCGGGTGTCCCAGCCAGACTCGCGGTATTCGGCGGCGAGCCAATCGAGCAGCTCGGGGTGGCTTGGCGGCTCTCCCTGCAGGCCGAAGTCTTCGTGCGTCTTCACGAGGCCGAGGCCGAAAAACTGCTGCCACAGCCGGTTGGCCGCAACCCGGGCGGTGAGCGGATGGGCGGGCGAGACCAGCCAGTTCGCGAGATCGAGCCGCGTCGGAACCTCGCCGGCGGCCACCTCGAGCGGTGGCAGAAAGGCGGGGGTGCCGCGGGTCACCTTGTCGCCCGGCTTGTCATAGGCGCCTCGCTCCATCACGAAGCTGTCCCGCAGCTTTGGCAAATCATTGAAGACCAACGTTCGCGGGATCAGGTCATCGATGCCGTCGCGAATTTTGCGGACGGCATCCCACTCGGCCATCGCTGTGACGAGCTGTTCGGGAGGCGTGGTCCACTCGTGCGTGATCCAATGCCGCTTGAGTCGGTTGACATCGGCCAGATCGGTCGTTTTTTCCTGACCCTGCTGGACGATGGACCGCAGCGCGTCGGGGATGTCGGTCAGGCGATCAGCCGACAAGGCGGCCTTCTGCTTCCACCACGCTGCGAACGATTGGCCCGGATCAGCCGCGGCGTCGTTTGGAGAAGAAATCCCCAGGGCATCCCAGCGGGCGTGCCCCCGCCCCTGCGCAATGGCGATCGCTGTCACCCGCATGGCAGGAGTGATGCCCATGCGGGTGGCGTCGATCGCCAGCCGAGCCCAGCCGCCGGTCTTCGGTAACGGCCCGGCATGCACGAGCCCCGCGTGGTCGCTCTTGCGGGGGTCCGTGAAGGGGGCGTCGGTCCAATCGCCCCACACCACACCGTGCTTCCAGCCGTTCGTCCGCACCTGCACCATCACCGCCTCGGGAGGATCAACCGGGTCGAGCCACACATGGACAAACAGTTCGCTCTTTGACGGCACGGCGAGCGACCCGTCGCCCGCGGCCACCGCAACCTGCACCGGCACCGCCGCCTTCACGTCGAGGCAATGCTGCCCCTCGTGCACCGGCGACTCGGGTGTGCCGGAAATCCACTGGATGGAGCCGCCCGGGCTCGTGCGGGCCGTGGCGCCCTTCGGCCAGCCTTCGGCCAGCCACACGGTTTCACGACGGCCATTGGTGGTGGTCTCGTCGGCCGGATCGACATAGGCCGCCGCCGCCACCGCCTCGTCGAGCGCCCGTTCGAGGGGAGCCATATCCTCGGTCATCGCGGTCAGGAGTTCCTCCTGGGCCTCGTTTTTCACCTGCAGCGTGGGCGCGGTGCGGCGGGTGTTGCCGTCGAAGCCCGGGTCGGCGGCAGAATTGAAGAAGGCGTAGAGCGAATAAAACTCCTGCTGCGAAATCGGGTCAAACTTATGGCTGTGGCAGACGGCGCACTGGCCGGTAAGCCCCATGAAGGCGTTGGTCATCGTGGAGGTGCGGTCGATGGCATACCGAAACAGCAGCTCTTCGTTGATCGACCCGCCCTCGCTGGTGGTGACATTGCACCTCGAGAAGCCGGTGGCGATTTTTTGATCGACGCTCGCATCGGGCAGCAGATCACCGGCGAGCTGATGGATCGTGAACTGGTCAAACGGCAGATTTTGATTGAACGCCTTCACGACCCAGTCGCGATAGAGCCACATCTCCCGCTCGTTGTCGAGATGGAGGCCGTGGGTGTCGGCATAGCGGGCCTGATCAAGCCAGTGGCGGGCCATCTCCTCGCCGTGGTGTGGGCTCGCGAGCAGACGATCGACAAGATGTTCATACGCCTTGGGAGACGGATCCGCCACGAATGCGGCCACCTCGTCCGGTGACGGTGGCAGGCCAGTGAGCGCGAAGGAGAGCCGACGAATCAATGTCGACCGATCGGCCTCGGCATTTTTCGGCAGGCCGGCCGCGTTGCTGGCGATGTCGAGAAAGCGGTCGATCGGGTGGAGCCGCGCCGTCGCTTCTCCGACCGCCGGGAGTGGCGGCCGCTGGATCGCGCGAAACGACCAGTGCTGCTCATAAGGAGCCCCGGCCGCGATCCAGCGCTTCAGGAGATCCTTCTGCTCGTCCGACAGGGTCTTGTGAGACCGTGGCGGCGGCATGATCACGTCGGGGTCGGTGGCATCGATGCGGGCAAGCATTTCGCTGGCGGCCGGGTCGCCGGCCACGATCGCCCGCGACCCGCTGTCGAGCTCCCGGGTGGCCTCGTCGGCGGAGTCGAGCCGCAGCCCCGCCTCCTGCTGGCCAGGGCCGTGGCAGGCATAGCAGTTTTCTGACAAGAGCGGCCGGATGTCGCGGTCGAAGCGAATCTCCGCCGCCTCAGAGCCGTAGGCTCCCGGACCGCTGGAAAGCCAGCCGGTCAGGCAGCAAACCATGGCCATACCAGACCAGAAACCGCCGGTACGCTGGGAGGGGATCGGGCAGCAACGCATGAGGCACCTGGGAAAATCACTCGTTGTCGTGCATGGTCTCCGGGCCAAAAGGCCTCCGCACTTCAGCCTTTGATTGTATCGAACGATGAACCACTTGGCCGCCTGCAAAAAATCTAGTTTGGCAGTGCCTTTGTTTCATTTTTTCAACCTGCATCGCCACGATAACGTCATTCCGCGGGTGTTGGCGGCCGATCGGTTGCGGT
>CAZODJ010000071.1:0-11717 GCA_964578555.1 uncultured Candidatus Kuenenia sp. | reverse complement strand
CAGCGGTTTCGCGGGAGTGACCGGCTCGTCAGCCGGCTCTTCCTTCTCTGCGACCCATGCCATGGGGGGCATTGCCGCATCTGCTTGAAGCATGCCTCGTGGCGGGCGAAGATGCGAGTGGTTTCGCGACGGCCGCGGTGGTCGTGATGAACGACAGCCCCAAAGAGGAGAAGATCGATGCGTCTCGCAAGCCTAGCCTGTTCTCTGGCCGGTGCGGCCCTCGTTGCAGCAGCCTGTCATGGGGAAGATCCAGTCGCCGGATGCCCCGTGATCGGGCATGCGGCCTCGGCGACCCGCACCACGGTGGCCGGTGGGATGACCAATGGCGACTGGTGGCCGAACCAAATCAACCTCGACATTCTCCACCAGAATGCCCCCGCCGGAAACCCGCTCGGTGGTGACTTCGACTACGCCGTGGCGTTCCAGCAGCTTGATCTCGCCGCAGTGAAGCGTGATCTCCGTGACCTGATGACGACCTCGCAGGACTGGTGGCCGGCCGACTACGGTCACTACGGCCCGCTCTTCATCCGCATGGCCTGGCACTCGGCCGGCACCTACCGTGTGGCCGACGGCCGCGGTGGCGCCGGCTACGGTACGCAACGGTTCGCGCCGCTCAACAGCTGGCCCGACAACGCCAATCTCGACAAGGCGCGGCGGCTGCTCTGGCCGATCAAGCAGAAGTATGGCCAGCGGATCTCATGGGCTGACTTGATGATCCTCGCTGGCAACGTGGCACTCGAATCGATGGGTTTCGAGACGTTCGGATTCGGCGGCGGGCGGGCGGATGTCTGGGAGCCGCAGAACGACGTCGACTGGGGGCCGGAGACGGAGTGGCTCGGCGACAAGCGTTCCACCGGCGACCGCCAGCTCGACAACCCGCTGGCGGCCGTCCAGATGGGGCTGATCTACGTCAATCCAGAGGGCCCTGACGGCAAGCCCGACCCGCTCGCGGCGGCCCGCGACATCCGCGAGACCTTCGCCCGAATGGCGATGAACGACGAGGAGACGGTGGCCCTGATCGCCGGCGGCCACACGTTCGGCAAGTCACACGGCGCGGCCTCCGCCGACAACGTCGGTCCCGCGCCGGAAGCGGCGGCCATCGAGGAGCAGGGCCTCGGCTGGAAGAACCGCTTTGGCACGGGCAAGGGGGCCGACACGATCACCAGCGGCCTGGAGGGCGCCTGGACCTCGACGCCCACGAACTGGTCGAGCGGTTACCTCGACAACCTCTTCGGCTACGACTGGGAACTGACGAAGAGCCCGGCCGGCGCCTGGCAGTGGACGCCGAAGGACGAATCGGCCAAGGGCACGGTGCCCGACGCCCACGACGACTCCAAGTCGCACGCGCCGATGATGTTCACGACCGATCTCGCGCTGCGGATGGATCCCGCGTACGGTCCGATTGCCGAGCGGTTTCACGAGCATCCGGAACAGTTTGCCACCGCCTTCGCCAAGGCCTGGTACAAGCTCACGCACCGTGACATGGGCCCTGTGTCGCGGCTGTTGGGCCCCGCGGTGCCTCCAGCGCAGCTGTGGCAGGATCCGGTGCCGCCGGTCGATCACCCGCTGATCGACGCCGCCGATGTCGCGGCACTCAAAGAGAAGATCCTTGCCTCCGGCTTATCGGTAGCGGATCTCGTGAAGACGGCCTGGGCCTCAGCTGCCACGTTCCGTGGCAGCGACAAGCGGGGCGGCGCGAATGGAGCGAGGATCCGCCTCGCCCCACAGAAGGACTGGGCGGTCAACGAGCCGGCCCGGCTTGCGCAGGTGCTCGACGTGCTCACTCGCATTCAGCAGGAGTTCACCACCGCGCAGGCCGACGGCACCAAGGTCTCGCTTGCCGACCTGATCGTGCTCGGCGGCACGGCGGCGATTGAGAAGGCCGCACGTGACGCGGGGCATGTCGTCGCGGTGCCCTTTGCGGCCGGCCGGACCGACGCCACGCCGGAGATGACGGATGCCGAGTCGTTCGCGGTGCTCGAGCCGAAGGCTGACGGTTTCCGCAACCATCTCCCGCGGGAAATCGATCGGCCGGCCGAGGAGCTGCTCGTCGATCGGGCGCAGCTGCTCACGCTCTCGGCGCCGGAAATGGCCGTGCTCGTGGGTGGCCTGCGGGTACTGAACGCGAACGCGGGCTCGGGGCCGATGGCCGCCCTTGGTGTGTTCACCGACCGGCCCGGCACGCTTACCAACGATTTCTTCGTGAACCTGCTCGACATGGGCACAGAGTGGAAGCCGTCGCCCGTGTGCGATCAGTTCTTCGAGGGCCGCGACCGGCAGACGGGCCAGGTGAAATGGACGGCCAGCCGCGCCGATCTCGTGTTTGGGTCGAACTCGCAGCTCCGGGCGATCGCCGAGGTCTACGCCAGCGATGACGCCGGCGGAAAGTTCGTGACCGACTTCGTCGCCGCCTGGACCAAGGTGATGAATCTCGATCGCTTCGACCTGCCAGTGGAGGTTCGCCAGGGCAACGGTCTGGCCATCAGCCGATGATTGACTGCCTGCACGTCAGGCCAGACCACCGAGCACCGTGGCCCGCGCCACGCGGCCGACGCCGAGCATGTAGGCGGCCGTCCGCAGGCTGACCTGCCGCGACGAGGAGAGCTGCCAGACCTGCTCGAAGGCCTCGCCGAGAATCCGGTCGAGCTCCTGCCGCACCCGATTGATGCCCCATTGGTAGTGCTGCCGGTTTTGCACCCACTCAAACCAGCTCGCCGTCACGCCGCCGGCATTGGCGAGGATGTCGGGGAGCACGGTGATGTTGTTTCGCAAGAAGATGGCGTCGGCCTCCGGAGTGGTTGGCGAGTTGGCCGCCTCGATGATGATCGGCGCCCGCACCGCCTCGGCATTCGCCGCGTGAAGCACGCCGCCGAGCGCCGCCGGGATGAGGACGTCGCAGTCGAGGGAGAGCAGGTCGGCATTGGTGATCATGTCGCCGCCGGCGAAGCCCTCGAGGCGGCCGCGGTGCTCCCTGGCATGTCGCAATGCCTCGAGCACGTCGATGCCGTCGGCCCGGTGATAGCCGCCGCTGGCATCGCTGATCGCCACGACACGGCACTCTGCATCGCGGAGAAACTTGGCCGTGTGCGTGCCGACGTTGCCGAAGCCCTGGATCGCGACGGTCGTCCCCGGAATCTTTCTGCCGAGGCGGCTGAGCAGCTTGAGCGTGACGATGCCGACGCCGCGGCCGGTCGCCTCCTCGCGACCCGGAATCCCGTGATACTCCACCGGCTTGCCGGTCACGCAGGCCGGGGCGAATCCGCGATACTTGCCGTATTGATTCATGATCCAGGCCATCACCTCGGCCGACGTGCCCATGTCGGGCGCGGGAATGTCGACGTCGGGCCCGAAGAGGTCGTGGATCGCATCGACGAAGCTCCGGGTGACCCGCTCCAGTTCCCGAGTCGACAGCGTGGAAGGATCGAGGGCGATGCCCCCCTTCGCACCGCCGTAGGGAATGTTGACGACGGCCGTTTTCCAGGTCATCAGGGCCGCCAGGGAACGAACTTCGTCGAGGTCGACATCCGGGTGGTACCGGAGGCCTCCCTTGAGCGGGCCACGGGCGTCGTTGTGCTGCACCCGATACCCGATGAACGTGGCGATTTCGCCCGAGTCGCGCTCGGCCACGACCTGGACCTGCACCTCCCGCTTGGGTGTCAGCAGCAAGCTCCGCATCGTCTCGGAAAGATCGAGCTCGTCGGCCGCCTGCCGAAAGGAGATCTGATTGGCCGTGCTGGCTTTCATGGTGCGGCTCGAGGTGAGGGAAAAACCGTGCCGGGCGGGGTCGATCGCGGGCCGACATCGTATCGGCGGTCGTCATTCCCCCACAAGCGAGGCGGCGATGGCCGGCTGGCCTCCTGAAAGGCTACAGTGAGGAGAGCATGAACCTTCCCGATCTCGACACATTTTGGAGGCTCGTGGCGGAGAGCCGGCTCATTGCGGCCGATGAGTTCGAGCGGCTGCGACGGGCGTGCACGGCCGGCGATCCCGTGGCCGCGGCCCAATGGCTCGTCGGCCAAGGAGCGGTCTCGACCTGGCAGGCCCGACGGCTGGCCCGGGGAGATCAGGGGCCGTTTTTTATCGGCGAGTACCGGCTCATGGCCCGCGTCGATGCCGAGGGGCCCGGGCTGTTGTTCCGGGTGCGTGAGGAAGGCTCCGGCCGGCGTCTCCAGCTGCGACTGCTGGAGCGGTCGTTGTGCAAGGAGCGGGACGTGTGGACGGGAATCGTCCGTCGCGCCACGATCGCCCATGCCGCCCGCTCCCCGATCCTTTCGAAGACGATCGCTGTCGATAAGGCCGGCTCCCACCGCTTCATCCTCTGCGAAGACATTCCGCTCAAGACGCTTGCGGACGAACTGGCTGCAGAAGGCTCCCTGCCCGTGGCGGCGGCGGTGCGAATCGCGGTGGAAGTCGCCCGGGCGGCGGCGGAAGTGCATCAGCTGGATGGCGTCCATGGTGCGATCTCACTGGCAGCCCTCCGTCGAGAGCCTTGCCGCGACGGAGCTGACCCGCGTGCCGCCGGCGTGCGGCTGGCCCAGTTTCCACTGGCGGGCGATCCTCATCTCCAGCCGCCCCGGCTGCCGCTCGAACTCAAGGACCGGATCGATGCGCTCGGGCAGCAGGCCTGCTTCATCGCGCCGGAACTCGCCGCGCCGTCGGTGGAGTGCACCGTGCGGAGCGACATCTACGCGATCGGGTGCCTCGTCCATGCCCTCGTGAACGGGGAGCCGGCCGGCTGGCAGGGAGATCCGCGACGCACGCTCGCCCACGCGGCGAAGGTCGGTCTGCCTCCACTGGTGGTGCCGGGAGGTCCGGCGAGCCTCGTCGATGTGGTGGCCATGATGACGGCCCGCGATCCGCAGCTGCGGTATGCGTCGGCAATCGAGGCGGCCGATGCCCTGGCCGCCTGTGTGGGGATGCCGCCGCAGTCGTTGGTGCCACCGCCGCCTGTCATTCCCGCCGCCGTGATGGTGGGCGACGCCGGCTCGGCCGTGCAGGCGGCGGCGCCTCGGTCGGCGAGCATGACGATCTCCCCGCCACCGTTTGCCGAGCCGTCAGCGCTCGTGCCCGTGATCGACACCGCCGGCCCCGCGCGGCCGGTGGCCACGCGATCCCGGGCGACTCCGGCTCGCGGCCGGCAGAAGCGGGGCCGGAAGCAAACGGCACTGTGGGCAACGGCCGGATTGCTGGGGGTGGCCGCCCTCGGGCTCGTCACACTCGTGTTTGTACTCAAACAACAAGGCACGTCGACGAAACAGGTCGCATCGACAAAGGATTCGAAGCGGCAGGCTGTGGCTGATGGGCCGACAGTCGATGACCGATCCACCGCGTCGGCGACCCCGGATGGGCAAGCGACCGGTGACACGATGGAGCGGGGGGCCACACCAGAAGGGCCTGTCACCGCCTCGTCGCCGAATGAAGCAGTGGATCTGGTTGCCAGTGACACGCTTCCGTGGGGTCCTCCGACATCAGGCCCGCCTCCGCCGCTGGCCTATTTGCCTGCCGGCTCGCAGCTGATCCTCATCGCCCGCCCGGCTGATCTCGTCGCCGACGAGGAGGGACGGCTCTTTGTCACAGCCCTCGGGCCGCAGGTCGCCACGGTGCTGGGGCTCTTGAAGCAGGTCAGTGGCTGCGGCCTCGAGCGGATCGAGGAGGTGCAGGCCGGGTGGCAGGCAGATGCGTCGGGCACCGTGCTGGGTGGCTATGCGATCCGGCTCACGCAGCCGGCCGATGAGCAGGCGATCGTGGCCGCCCTCGAGGGGCTCGAGGCGACCAAGGCCGGCGCTGAAACAGTTCACGCGGGATCGTCGCTCAGCCTGTGGCTGCCGACTGCCGAGCAGGGGCGGGTGATCGTGTGCGGCGCCCCGAAGCTCGTGCAGGCGATCGTCGCCTCCGAAGCCGCGGCCGGGCCGGTCGGCGATTCGAGCCAACTGCGAGCGGCGCTGCCGCCCGACATGGAGCGGCTCGTCGGCATGCTCGATCGGTCGCGGCACGTGACGCTCTTCGGCGCGCCGCAGTATCTGCGCACGGAGGGGCGAGACATGCTCACCGGTTCGCTCACGCAGCTCGTCGACCCGCTCAAGCTGTTTTTCAGCGACGCCGTGCGGGCCGCGGCCCTCTCGCTCCACTTTGGCGACATGGTGTATGTCGAACTCGACGCGGTCGACTCGGTCGATGAGCCGGCGCGGGTGATGGCCAAGAATATGAAGGCGAAGGTCGATGCCCTGGCCGGCGATGTCGAAGATTGGACGGCCGGTCTCAGTGGCGTCCAGTATGGCCGCAAGCTCGTGAACCGTTTGCCCGTGATGGTGGGTTTTCTCGCCGCCAATACGCGGGCCGGTGCGGAGGGGAGGGGCGTAGTCGTCAATGCCTACCTGCCGCGGCACGCGGGGCACAACATCGCGCTGGCCGCCGAACTGTCCCTGGCCCAGGCGGGCCGGTCGGGGCCGGCGCCAACGGCCACGGCCGCCGCGGGAGCCGCCGCCTCCAAACCGACCTCCGCCAGGCAGAAGCTGCAGCAGAAAACCTCGCTCAGTTTTCCGCGAGACACACTCGAGAAATCGATCCAGCTGCTTTCCGAAGAGATCGGTCTCCCGATCGAGATTCTCGGCAATGATCTCAAGCTCGAGGGGATCACCAAGAACCAGTCGTTTGGTCTCGACGAGAAGAACAAGCCAGCCGAGGAGATCCTCCGTGTCATCCTGATGCGGGCCAATCCGGACGGAAAATTGGTATACGTATTTCGTGGTGCGGGCGACGGCGACTCGCTGGTGATCACCACGCGGGCCGCCGCTGCCGAGCGGGGCGATCCGGTGCCGCCCGTCTTCGCTACCCCGGCCACCGACGCAGACAAAAAATAATTTCCCTGGAATCAACAACGCCGCCGCTCTGCCGGCGGCCTCACCACCGAAGAAGGAATCCTTTGCAATGATCATCGTCATGCAGGCCGAGGCCACGCAGCCCGAACTCGATCGCGTCGTCGCCCGGGTGGAATCGCTCGGCCTGCGGCCCCACGTGATCGTGGGCACCGAGCGGACGGTGGTGGCCGTCGTGGGAGATGAGCGCGATGCCTCGCAGAGCGGCCTGGCCACGTTGCCGGGCGTAGCCTCGGTGATGCCGATCCTTGCGCCCTACAAGGTGGCCAGCCGTGAGGTGCAGCCGGAGCCGACCGTCGTCACGGCGGGCCCGCTGGCCGTGGGCGGCCCTTCGATCGGCGTGATCGCAGGACCGTGCTCGGTGGAGAGCCGCGAGCAGATCGTGGAGACGGCCAAGGCGGTCAAGGCGGCGGGGGCGACCGGCCTCCGTGGCGGCGCGTTCAAACCGCGGACGAGCCCGTACAGTTTTCAGGGCATGAAGGAGAAGGGGCTGGAACTGCTCGCCGAGGCCCGGGCCGAGACGGGGCTGGCCGTGGTGACCGAAGTGGTGGCCCCGGAGGACGTGCCGCTCGTAGCCCGCTACGCCGACGTGCTGCAGGTCGGCGCCCGCAACATGCAGAACTATCGTCTGCTCGAGGCGGTCGGTCGCACATCCACGCCCGTGCTCTTGAAGCGCGGCCCGGCGGCCACGGTCGAGGAGTTGCTCCTGGCTGCGGAATACATCCTCGATGCCGGCAATCGGCAGGTAATGCTCTGCGAGCGGGGCATCCGCACGTTCGAGTCCCACACGCGATTCACGCTGCCGCTGGCCACCGTCCCCTGGCTGCACGCCCGCACGCACCTGCCTGTCGTGGTCGACCCCAGCCACGGTACGGGGCATGCCAACCTCATCGAGAGCATGGCGGCCGCGAGTGTAGCGGCCGGCGCCGATGGCCTGATCGTGGAGGTGCACCCCGACCCGAAGTGCGCCACGAGCGACGCCGCTCAGACGATCGACCTGCCGGCCTTCACGCGGATGATGGAGGTGTGTCGCCGCGTGGCGGCAGCGGTGGGGCGAACGATGTGACGGCGGCAGCTGGCGGCGTCACCCCATGAAGGTCATGGCCAGGCCCATATAGACCAGGATTCCCACGATGTCGACGATGGCCGACACGAAGGGATTGCTCATGAGGGCTGGGTCGAGGCCGATCGAGCGAAAGAGGAGCGGCAGGAGCGAGCCGACGAGCGTGCCGATCAGGACGACGGTGAGGATCGTGGCCGGGATGATGAGGGCCTTGATGGGGGAGGGCGCGTAGAGAACCGCCAGCAGGTACCCGGGCACGGCCAGCAGGCTCCCCAGCAGGAGTCCCATGGCGACTTCCCGGCGAAAGACCCGCTTCCAGTCGGAGAGTTTGCAGTCACCGGAGGAGAGGGCGGTGATGACCAGCGTCGCCGACTGGTTGCCCGAGTTGCCGCCACTGGCGATGACCAGCGGGATGAAGGCGACGAGCCACAATTGCGGCTCGGCCGGTTCCCACTTGGCGAGCACCATCGCCGTCAGGACGGCCGTCGCAAAGAGGATGGCCAGCCACACGCCCCGCTTCCAGGTCATCGCCACCAGTGCCGTCTCGAGGTAGCCATCGCTCAAGGGGGCCACGGCACCGCTCATCTGGGCGTCTTCGGTGGCCTCTTCGCGGATGGCATCGAGCACGTCGTCGTGGGTGACGATGCCGACCAGTCGGTTGTGGTCGTCGACCACCGGCACGGCGAGAAAGTCGAATCGGGCCAGCCTGTCGATCGCCGCCTCACTCGGGGCGTCGACGCGGACGCTGATCACATCCCGCTGCATCAGGTCGGAGACGAGCGCCGTCGGCTTGGCGAGGATCAGGTCGCGAAGCGACACGAAGCCGACCAGTTTCCGCTCCGCATCGAGCACGTAGATGTAGTAGATCGATTCGCTGTCGGGGGCCTGGGACCGCAGTCGGGTGATCGCCTCGCCGGCCGTGATATTGGCCGGTAGCGAGGCGTATTCGGTCGTCATCAGCGACCCTGCAGAACCCTCCGCGCAGGAGAGGAGCATGCGGATATCGTGCCGCTCGGCCTTGGCCACGAGCGGCAGGATATCTTCCACGAATTCAGGATCGAGTTCGCGGAGCAGGTCGTCCCGGTTGTCGGCCGCCATCCACTCCAGGAGCGGGCCGATGTGGGCCCGGTCGGCCATCCGGAGCAGTTCCTCCTGTCGCCCCAGCGGATAGTAGGGGAAGATCTCGGCCTGGAGTTCCGCCGGCACGCTGTCGAGCACCTGCCAGATCTCCCCGTCGTCGAGACCCTCGGTGAATTCGGCGACCGTGGCCGGATGCAACTCCTCGGCCACCTCGCGGAGGCTCGAGGTGTCGCCCTCGGCGAGCATCACCCGGAGTTCGGGGATGAGGATGGGATTGGCGGCGGCCATGGCGGGCGGTCGGGGCGGAGGGAGAAGTCTATACTGCGATTCGATCGAAACCGTCGGCCAGTATGCCATGAAACGCTCTCCTGTCGAACGTTCGCTGCGCAGCACGAGTCGTGGTCTCTTCATGCTCGCGACGCTGCTCGTCTGCAGTGCCGCGGCCGTGCTCCTGGGGGCCCCCCCGGCGGCGCGTGTCGGGGAGGGAGACGGCGCCACCGGCCTGCGAATGCTCCTCTCGCAGCCCTACCTGCCAGCCGATTTCGATCAGGAAGTGTTTGACGACCTGTGGACGACTTGGGAGGAGCCGCTACGGCAGCGGGCCGCCGCGGCCTCGGTCGAGGACCGTCGGCACATGGCGATGGAGCGGTATGGGCTGCTGCCGCGGCCCGAAGATCCGGCGCGACCGCTGCAGTACGTGGTGGGGCCCGATGGCCGGTGGACGATGAATTGCCTGGCCTGTCACCAGGGGCAGGTGGGGGGGCGGATGATTCCCGGGCTGCCCAACTCGAACTACGCCCTCGAAACGCTGACCGAGGAGGTGAGGCTGGTCAAGGTGCGACAGCGGAAGGCCTTCGGCCACATGGACGTGGGGTCGCTGCTCCTGCCGCTCGGCACCACCAACGGCACCACCAATGCGGTCATGTTTGGGGTGGCGCTGATGCGGCATCGCGACGCCGACCTGAACATCGTGCCCCGGCCACCGCGGTTCGATCTCGTGCATCACGACATGGATGCCCCGCCGTGGTGGCACTACGCGAAACGGAAGACGCTCTACGCCGATGGCTTCGCCGCCAAGGGTCATCGGATGCTGATGCAGTTTCTGCTCGTCAAGGAAAACGGTCCGGAGAAATTCCGGGAATGGGAAGACGGGTTTCGTGACATCGAGGCCTGGATCGAGACGCTCGAGCCCCCACGATGGCCGCATGCGATCGATGCCGCGCTCGCCAGGGACGGGGAGGAGGTGTTTCGGCGGCACTGTGCCGAGTGCCATGGCACGTATGGGTCGGGCGGCTCGTATCCCGACCGTGTGATCCCGATCGAGGAGATCGGCACCGATCGCGTGCGGCTCGATTCGCTCTCGGCGAAGGAGCGGTCGGAACTCAACGGCAGCTGGTTTGGCCACCATGGTCGGGACGCCGAGAGCCTGCGCGACCGCGAGTCACCGGCGGGGTATGTGGCTCCGCCGCTGGATGGCATCTGGGCTTCGGCTCCCTATTTTCACAACGGCTCTGTGCCCACGTTGTGGCACGTTCTTCATCCGTCGTCCCGCCCTGTCGTTTGGAAGCGGACGCCGACCGGCTACGACCAGCGGCGGGTCGGGCTCGACATCGAGGAGGCGGCCGACATGCCGCCCGGAAAGCTCACCGCGGCAGAACGCCGTCGCTGGTTCGATACCCGCAAGCCGGGCAAGTCGGCCTCCGGCCACGATTTTCCCGATGTGCTTTCGGACGTGGAGAAGAAAGCCGTTCTCGAATACCTCAAGCAGCTCTAAACACCTGCTACACTGCGACCTTCCCCGATAGGAGACCATCCATGACCCAGCTCGAAGCCGCCCGCGCCGACCAGATCACACCCGAGATGAAGTTCGTCGCCCAGCGCGAAGACCTTCCTGAGGAGTTGATCAGGAGCGAGGTGGCCCGCGGGCGGATGGTGATCCCGGCCAATACGGTGCATCTCACCAAAAAACTCGAACCGATGGCGATCGGCATCGCGGCCCTCACGAAGATCAATGCCAACATCGGCAACTCGGCCGTCACCAGCGACCAGCAGACGGAGCTCGAGAAGCTTCATATGGCCGTCCATTACGGTGCCGACACGGTGATGGATCTCTCGACCGGCAAGGACATCGACACGATCCGCCAGGCGATCATCGACGCCTCGCCCGTGCCGATCGGCACCGTGCCGATCTACCAGATGCTCGAGGAACTCGGCGGCGACATCGACGACATGAAGCCGCAGCACTTTCTCGACATGTGCGAGAAGCAGGCCAGGCAGGGGGTCGACTACATGACCGTCCATGCCGGGCTGCTGCAGGAGCACCTGCATCTCACGATGCACCGGATTACCGGGATCGTGAGCCGTGGCGGGTCGCTGATCGCCCGCTGGATGATGACGCACCGGCAGCAGAATCCCCTCTACACGCACTTCGAGGATCTCTGCGACATCTTCCGGCAGTACGACGTCACCTGGAGCCTCGGTGACGGCCTGCGGCCGGGCTCCATCGCCGACGCCAGTGACGAGGCCCAGTTTGCCGAGCTCCATGTGCTCGGCGAACTCACCCGCCGGGCCTGGGCGAAGGGCTGCCAGGTGATGGTCGAAGGGCCGGGGCATGTGCCGATGGACCAGATCGACATGAACGTGAAGCGGCAGATGGAGGAATGCGACGAGGCGCCCTTCTACGTGCTCGGGCCTCTCGT
>CAZODJ010000070.1:0-11733 GCA_964578555.1 uncultured Candidatus Kuenenia sp. | reverse complement strand
GGTAGTGGTGGAGGATGTTGTGCTCGTGATCCCAGGCATCGGGGTCGAGCCAGTCAAACCAATCGACAAATCTCCGCCAGCCGCGGGCGAAGACGCGGCTCGTGTACCGGGCGGGAATGCCCGGCACACGGTCGTAGCCGCGGTGGGTGATGTGATGGGCGAGCAGCCAGCGAGTGAACTGGCCGAGGCTCAGCAGAAACGCCGTCACTGGGTTGGGAATGGTCCAGGCCGTGGCGAGGCCAAGGATGGCTGCGATCCTCCCGTACCGTTCGATCTTCCGCAGGTGGGCGAAGTCGGCCGGGCCGATCTGCCGGTAGGTGTCTGCCTTCAGCCGTTCGATGTCAGCGCAAAACCCCTCGACGTTCATCTCAGAGAGTTCTGCCGGCGTCGCCGGGACGTGGGCGGTCGTGATCATGGAAGCGGCGGGGAGCGTGTGGATGTGGACGATTCGCCGACAGAATAGCGAGACTGGCCGCCAAGGTGATACACCAGCCGACTTTCTGCCGGCCGGCAGCGCGATGCCAAGGCCTGGGGGGCCAAGTCATCACCATGATCATGGCCCTCGATGATGGCCCTGTCGGCCATTCCCGGGCCGCACGGTTCTCGGCAGTCTACGACGCGAGCGGTTCGTAGACGTGGCCCTCATTGGCGTCGATCCGCTCGGGGCGGCCGGCGTGGAAGTAGACCAGTTTTTTGTGGTCGAGGCCGAGCAGATAGAGGATCGTGGAGTGGAGGTCGTGCACGTGGAGCCGGTTCTCCACCGCGTGGAGGCCGATCTCGTCGGTGGTGCCGTGCACCGTGCCACCGCGGACGCCGCCGCCGGCCATCCACATCGTAAACCCGGTCGGGTTGTGGTCGCGGCCACCTCCCTTCTCGCTCATCGGGGTGCGGCCAAACTCGCCCCCCCAAACCACGAGCGTGTCATCGAGCAGGCCACACCGCTTCAGGTCGGTGAGCAGCCCCGCCACCGGCTTGTCCATCTCGCGACACATCTTCGCATGGTTGCCCTCGATGTCCTTGTGGGCATCCCACTTGCTGCCGGCGCCGTGATAGCACTGGACGAACCGCACACCCCGCTCCACGAGCCGGCGAGCCAGGAGACAGTTGCGACCGAAGGCGGCAGTCTCCTTGTCGTCGAGGCCGTAGAGCGCCATGGTTTCGGCGGTCTCCGTCGAAAGATCGACTGCCTCCGGGGCATGAGCCTGCATCTGGTAGGCGAGTTCGTACGAACGGATGCGGGCCTCGAGTTCGCTGTTTTCATCGCGGCCCTGTTGGTGCCGACGATTGCGTGACTGGAGATAGTCGAGAGCCAGTCGCTGCTGGGCGGCGGTCACATGACTCGGCGGGGCGAGGTTCGGGAACGGTGGCCCCTCGACTTCGAGTGCCGCTCCCTGGTAAACGGCCGGCATGAATCCGCTGCCCCAGTTCCGCGGACCGTTGACGACGATGTCTTCGCGGTCCTGCATCACCACAAACGCCGGGAGATTGTCATTCTCCGTACCGAGGCCATAGGTGACCCAGCTGCCGAGCGATGGGCGGCCGGCAAATTGGGTGCCCGTGTTCATCTGGCAGACGCCGCCGGAGTGATTGATGCCGTTGGTCCAGCAGGAACGGATCACGGCCAGCTCGTCGGCCTGCGTGGCGATGTGGGGCAGCCAGTCGCTGATCCAGAGGCCCGCCTCGCCGTGCTGCTTCCACGTTCGCTTGGAGGCGAGGATGGGCGAGTCGAACTCGCCCATCGCCGTGATCACGCGGCCGAAGCTCTCAGGCACGGACTTACCGGCCAGTCGGTCGAGCGCCGGCTTCGGGTCGAAGAGATCAATGTGGCTGGGCCCGCCCTCCATAAAAAGGAAGATCACGCTCTTGGCCCGGCCCGCCACATGCGGTGGTTTGGCCGCCAGTGGCGATGAGCCCGATGTAGAGGCCGCCGCTTCCCGGCCGAGCAGTCCGGCCAGAGCGACAGCCCCGAAGCCAGCCCCGGCAGATGTGAGCATTTCGCGACGGGTAGCAAAGGTCATGATGGTGTCCTCAGTCGAGCTACAGCCGAGAGTCAATCCAAATAGAACAGTTCGTTGTCGTTGAGCAGCGCGTGGACGAGAGCGGCCCGGGCCTGCTCTCGCGGCGAGAGCCGGTCGATCGTGCCCACTGCCACATGGGCGTGGTGGCCGTGGCCCGAGGCGTCGTGGCCAAGCGTGGCGGGATCGTCAAACCGCCAGTCGAGCACCGCCTCGCGGGACTCGCCGGCCTCGATTTCGGTAGCCGACAGCCGCGCGGCATCGAGCCGCAGCCTGCCGATGAGGCCGTCCCACGCCTGTTTGTCGGGCCGGGTGCCGAGCCGTAGCGGCTCGCCGTCCTGGATGAAGCGGTTCACCTCATGGGGCACGCTCGCTGTCTGGAGCGGAGCATCGGGCTGGCTCAGGTCGCGGACGAAAAAGGTGATCCCGCGATCGCTCAGGTCGTCGAGATCGACGCTCACGGCGACAAAGTAGGGGCGATCGAGTTCCAGCCGGAGGTTTGACGGCACCACCTCGTAATGAATGTTTTCAGCGTCTTCCGTCTTGCCCACCAGCTGCAAGATGAGGTTACGGGGTTGGTAGCGGCTCCTCGTCGATGTGACGCCGAGTGACCACCCGGATTGCTTCGGGTCGCCCGACCAGGTGGCGGCGATCGTGCGCACCTTGGCATCCTCGTAGAGTGACCTCAGCAACACCACGGCCCGCGCCGTGAAGTCGGCCTCGGGCAGGCATGCCACCTCCGGCAGATCAATCGCGAGCTGGCCCTCCGGCGACAACGCGACGGCATGGGCCGCCGGCCCCTCGACAATTCCGGGCATCGCCACGAGCCGCTCAGCATCGGAGCGACTTGGGTCAGCGGGCGTGATCGCATCGTAGGCCGCCATGAAGGCAGCGGCGCCATGCAGCTCATGTGCGATGGCCTCCCGGCCATAGAGCTGCCGATGGAGCGTGGCGATAAAGTCACTGTCGGAGTGCGACTGCAGCCGCCTCGCGATGCCCCGGGCCTGTTCATGGGCCCAATCGCCATTGGCCAGCAGCAGCGCCTGCATCGGCGTCGTGGTGCGGTGTCGCTCACCAGCCGACTGGATTCGGTCGGGAAGATCGAAGGCGGCCAGCAGCGGATCGGGCGCGTTGCGGCGGACCGGCTTGTAGATCGCCCGCTGCCGAGTCTTGCCGGCCGCAACGCCGCCGGCGGTGGCGAGGATCGTGTCGGTGATCTCCTCGCCGGAGAGTCGGCGTGGATTCACCCGCCAAAGAAGCTTGTTCTCTGGATCGACGCGTGTGATGTGGTTGTCGGGATCTCGATCGGAAGCCTGCCGAAACGTGGCCGAAGTGAGAATGAGCCGATGGAGCTTCTTGAGGCTCCAGCCCTCCCGGATAAACCACGAGGCCAGCCAGTCGAGTAGCTCAGGATGGGTGGGCGGCTGGCCGAGGTGGCCGAAGTCGCTGGTCGACGCCGACAGACCCCGGCCGAAGTGCTGCTGCCAGACACGGTTGACGATCACCCGCGCGGTGAGCGGATTGTCTGGGCTCGCGATCCAGCGGGCCAAGGCGGTGCGACGGCCGGTGGTGCCGAGGGCGGCCGCCGGCGGCTTGATCACGGCGGGCTCAGCGTCGAGCAGCGTGAGGAAGCCGGGATCGATCGGTGTCTTCGTGCGGTCATCGGGAATGCGGGTGAGCGGTGCTTCAGGCCCGACATCGGTTGCCACGAAGGCCTGCGTGGGCAGAGGCTGGGGCTTGAGGCTGTCGTAGGCCGTGAGCTGCTCGAGCAGTTGCTTCCGCTCGGCGGCCGCAGTCTCGTCGAGATGCTCGTCGAGCTTCTCCGGCTCGAATGTGAACTGCCGAGCAGCCAGTTCTGCGATCTGCTGCTCGTATGGCGTGCGATCCTCCAGTCGCTTGGCGATCATCGCCTGGATCTCCGGCGGAAACATCTTCGGCTTCTCGCCTTTGGCATGCTGAAGCAGGACCGGCCTCTCAATCGCGTCGAGCCGGCCACGGATATCGGCCGTGGCTCGTTCCCAGGCCCGCTGCTCCTCGGCATGGGCCGCCAGCGTCGCCAGATCGGCCACCGGATGGGCCTCCGTGGGCTGAAACGCCGCAAAGAAGGCCTGCAGACGGTAATAGTCTTTCTGCAGGAGCGGATCGAACTTGTGGTCGTGGCAGCGGGCGCACTTGACGCTCTGAGCAAGGAAGACGTCGGCCGTGGTCTCGGTGAGGTCGTCGAGAATTTTCTGCCACTGTCCTTCGACATCACGCTGGTTCCATTCGTAGATCCAGTGCCGCAGGAACATCGTGCCGATGACGGCATCGCGGTTGCCGGGATCGATCTCATCGCCGGCAAGTTGCTCCATCACGAAGCGGTCGTAAGGCTTGTCGGCGTTGAACGAGCGAATGCAGTAGTCGCGGTACTGCTTGGCATGGGGCCGAGGATGATCGCCCCGATAGCCGTCGGACTCGGCATAGCGAACGAGGTCGAGCCAGAAGCGGGCCTGGTGCTCGCCATAGGCGGGGCTCGCCAGGAGTTCAGTGACGAGCTGCTCGACAGCAGCGGGATCCTGCTGGGTGCCGCCGTCGGTTTCGAGCAGGAGCCGTTCGCTCGGCGGCAGGCCCGTGACGGCGTAGTGAACCCGGCGGAGAAACGCCCCCGGGAAAGCAGCCGGAGCGGGAGCGATCCCCTGCTCTGCCAGTTTCGCGGCCACGAAGTGGTCGATCTCGTTGCGGCACCAGTCGGCCATCTCGGCCGGCGGCTCCGGCACCGGTGGGCTCGTGAGCGGCTGGTAGCACCACCAGGCCCGATCCTCGGCCGTGATCGGATTGGCCGGCGCAAGAACCGTTCCTTCCGGCCACGGTGCCCCGGCGGCCACCCACTGTTCGATGCCCGCGATCACGGCATCGTCGAGTTTGCCGGTCGGCGGCATCTCCAACGACTCGTAGCGAAGCGCCTCCAGCAGCAGGCTTTCCGCGGGTTCGCCGGGAACGACGGCCGCGCCGGAATCACCGCCGGCGAGGATTCCTTCTCGGGTGGCGAGATTGAGCCCCGCCGCCTGCTTGGCCTCCCCGTGACAGCGGACGCAATGGGCCACGAGCAACGGCCGGGCATGGATCTCAAAGAGATCGTCAGCCGCCGCCGGCAACGACTCGGCCGCGGCGAGCCTTGCCAACATGCACGCAAAAGCAAAACTTGCCGCCAAAAAAATATTCAACGAAGCATGATGTTTCACGGAATAACCTTTCGGCTGTCAGTGCGCGACTCACTCTCCCTTAGCCTCAGTCGTCCAGGGGGGGCAGGCCGGCGATGAAGACAGGGTCGATCGTCGTCTTGTCGTCGTCGGCGTCTTGGATGAAGAGGCCGTCGCAGGTCTCGCCCGCGGCATAGCCCAGATCCGAGAGGTCGATCGCCACTGCATTCGCCCGCGCTCGCACAGGCTGCAGCGTGCCGGCGTTGGTCGGAATCTGCAGCAGTTCCGCGAGCGACCGCGATTTTTGGTCGAGCGAGAACAGCCGAAATGGTGCCAGCAACTGCGACTCAGGCGACGTGGAATCGATGTCGTAGGTGGTAATCGTGTGGAAGCGGAGCCCTGCCTTGAACCGTAACGGTGACACATGGAAGGCATCCCCCTCAGGCGGATCGGTGAGCATCTGCAGTTCGAAGAGAACCACATCGGGGCCGGCCTCATTCACGACCGGATGCGTGAACGTCACCGCGAGCCCAGGCGTCGAGGCGGCCCCGTCGCCTGCGCCCGTGGCGAGCACGGGATCGGCGGTGAGCGGCGACTGTGCCCCTCCGGGATTGATCACGCCGGTGGTGAGCAGGCGGTCCGTTTCCAAGAGCCCCCGCCGCGTCTCAGCGGAGTGCACCGTCGCGGCCGTGAAGTCGGGCTGTCCCGGAAGGGTCAGATTGCTCTGGTTGCGGGTGGCGTGGAAATGAATCACCTGCACGCCGATCAAGGCGGCGACGTCGTAGGTCCGCACGGCCCCGCCCCGCTGGATCGAAATGCTTTCGAGCGTGTCGATGCCCGGGCCGGACGGGTCGCCGGCCACGAGAGCCGCCGGGTACGAAAGCGACGCGGAGTAACTGATAAGTCGATCAGGCAGCATGGCCCGATAGATGCTGCGGTCGGCCCCTTCAGCGGTGGTGACGAACCGCTCGCCTCGCGCCGCCGGATCATGACGCGCGATGCCTCCGGACACGACCCGGTGAATCACGCCCGATTGATCAGCCTTCGCGATCAAATCGGCCGCCCCCTCGATCACCTGCACCTCGGTGGTGCTCGTCTCATCGACGTTCACGACGAACCGCGTGCCGCGGTCGATCACCCGCGTGGCCGGCGTTTCCACGCGGAAACCCTCGGCGCCCTCCGGCGCGTGCACCGAGCAGCGGCCGGCATCGACGGCGAGACAATCCGCCCCGCACACGCGAAATACGGCGGGCCCTTCGATGATCGCCGTGGCCCCGAGCGGGAAGGCGAGTTCGACGAGGCCGGCGGAAAGCACGTAGTTTTCGTTGAGATCCACCGCGGTTTCGCGGGCGGGTGTTCCTCGGCCCAGGAACCGCGCCCGGTCCAGGCTGGCAAACCGGGCGGACGGAGGGGCTGGCACCTGGGCCGCGGCATCGGGAAGAGCCGTTTGCGGCAGGCCGTCGCGAACCATCTGCGACCCGAGCATCAGCATCGCCACCGCAGCGGCCGCCATGAGCCCGCCGCCGATGAGCAGACGATCCCAGCGGCGTGTTCCGCGCCAGCCGGTTGCCGCCACGGGAAGACTGTCGTCGTGCCGCGGAGCGATGCGAGCCATCACCGCGCGGGCCAGCGTCTCTCCATCGTCGGGCAGTCGTCGCATGACGCCGTCAACAAAGCTGGATGACCCATCGCTCACGGTGGCATCGCGCTCCCGCGCGGCCAGCACGCCCAGCCGCCGGTGCAGCTGATAGAGGTCGGCAGCCCGCATCACCAGCTGCTCATCGGCAGCCAACAGGGCATTGAGCTCGGCCATGCCACCGGCATCGAGCTCCCCTTCGAGGTAGTCGGTCCAGAGCGTGGCGAATCGCTCCTCGAGTGAGTGAGGAGCGGGCTGGTCAGAATGCTCGTTGCTGGGTTGGTTGCCGTTCATCGGAGTCTTTTGAAAAAAGGGTTCGCGCGGAGACGATGGTCAGATGTTGGCAGCGGCCACTTTGCGATCGACGCATTCCTGAAGCTGGCGACGGAGGAGCCAGAGCTGTTTCTTGATAGCCATGACTGAGCGGCCGCTGCGGTCGGCCATCTCAGTCAGCGGAATTGCCTCGTCGTACCGCCACGTGAGAAACCGTCGTCGCGTGTCGTCGACGGCGTCGAGGCATTCCTTTAGGAGATCAAGACGCGAATCCTGCTCGGACGTGGCGTCGGCGGTGCGGCGGTCGAGTTCACGAGCGAGGAGGTCGGGGGCGTAGCGACTGCGATAGTCGGCGATCCGTCGGAGCCGGGTTGTCTCGGTCTGGAGCTGGTAGCGGGCAATCGTAAAGAGCCAGGCAGCGAAGTTGGTGCCGGCGGCATAATCGTCGAGCCGGGTGTAGGCGGACAGGAAACTCGCCTGGGCGACGTCGTCGATATCGACGCCGGGCGGGGCATGGGTTGCCAGCCAGGCCCGCAGCGGCCGCTCGAAACGGCGGACCACCTCGGCAAAGGCCTGCACATCGCCGGCCCGGACCTGCCGAATGGCGGTCTCGACGGCGGCGTCGGCCTGATCGGGTATGGGGCGGGAAGACATGCTCATCGCTGAATGATGGCAGTTGGCCACCAAAAGTTCCTCCAGAGGGAGGTCAGGCGATCTCCTCGGAGGACGCAGCCACGATCCGCGTGGGCCCCGCAGGCAGGCACTCTGCGGCCTTACCGACTTGCCGTAACCTCTCTGACCGGCTTCACGGCATCCAGATCGGCCTCCGTCCGGCCCAGCACGATCTGGTCGATAGCGCCGGCGGCGTTGTTGAAGGCCAGCCAGAACTGGGTCACGTTCAGCGGTTTCTTCGCCAACGCCCAGAGATCCACCCTGACCAGTTGCCAGTCGTCGGTGGGTTTGAGCGGGATGACGGTGAATGGGCTCCCATCAGGGTGCCCCAACCACATCTTGAGCTCTTTGAGATCAGGGCCCAGCCGCTTCACCGCCATTTGTAGCCAGCGATACTGGCCAGCCTCCGGCTGTTCCGCGATCGGATACAGCCACGTGTCGATCTCCCGAATTGGGCGGCACTGGGCGAGGCCCCCGCCGTTCTTCGCCGGGTCGAAAACAAAATACGCCGCGCCGCTGTAGGCATCCGCGGCCGTCACCGGCTTGTAGCCGGTGTTGAAACCGTTTTGGAAGGCCGTGTTCAGCTCCGCGAGGTTCTCGTCAAACAGCACGGCGACCGGCTGCTTGGCCCGCACGGCAGGCGGCCACGACGGCCCGAGATCATCTCCGTGCAACACGATCTCAGCCAGACGCAGGTTGCTGGCCGGCCACCCTGCGGCGTCCGGCCGCGAGAGCCGAAACTTCATGCCCTCGATGGGCTGGCTCAGCCTGTGGGTGTGGATCGGTGCATCGGACGTGAGGTATTGCACGAACTTCCACGCATCGCTGGCGGGATCCCAGTATTCGAGCTTCGCGTCGCGCAGCCACGACTCGGGATGGGCCGGGTCTTCGACGAACGTGATCGCAGTCACCCGCGCCACCCGCCGAACGAGGGCTATCTCCAGGCTGAACGACCCGCGCCAGCCGGAATCGATCATCCCAATGTCCTCCCAGCTCATCCAGGGTTTCTTCGGGGCGTTCGTCTCGCCGTCGAACAACAGGGCGGCCGGATGCTGCAAGGAAACCGGTTTGTCACCCATCCGGGCCTGCACGGCGACTGCCTTGGGCGAGACGATATTCGGCGTCACCGGCAGCGGCGTCGACTCGGTGTTGAAGCATGTGGTCAGGCGGGACGTAACGACCGCTTCCTTTTGCGCGGCTGGAGACCGCGGCTCCGGCGTGACCACCACCCGCCACCGCTCCTTCCCGTCGGGTGACAGCCGGCAGACCGTCCCCTGCCACGTCGCCAAGACCAGATCGCCATCCGGCAGCCAGGCCGGGGACGCCACTGCGGCCATGTCGCGTGTCGTCGTCGTGCCACGCGCGACATCCACCACGGAGACCGTTCCCAGCTCACTACTGACCGCGAGCCGTTTTCCATCAGGCGACAACCGCGGAAACCGCAACGTGCCATCGCCACGAAAGACCCACTGCAACTGGCCATCCGCGGCGTACCATTTCAACAGGTCGCCCGTCGTCACGCCCACATGCCCGCCATCAGGAGCGACCACCGCGGCGTCCGCGCTGGTCGGCAGCGAGCCGATCACCTTGCCCGCACGCACGACGAACACCCGGCCACTCTGAGCAGTCGTCCGCGCCGCGATGGTCCGGCCATCCGCGCTCGCCGCCAGCCCCAGGATCTCGCCAGTCGCCGCCAGCGTCACGTCCCAACGCGTTTTCCCGGTGCGCGGCTCGAACGCCGCCACCTTCATGCCCTGGCCCGCAATCAACGTCGCAGTGTCGGCCGCCGCCAGGTTCATCGTCGTGCGTTTCGACTCCGACCAATCCTGCGACCAGAGCAGCTTCCCGTCGGCCGACCACACAGCCAGCCCCAGATTCCCGGCCGCGGCGATCCACGAACCATCCGGAGCGACCGCGAAGTTGTTGATCCGGTCCATCAGATGCGGGGCGAACGCCCAGTTCGTCAGCCGGGCCGGCAGGCCCGGCAAGGCAAACCGCCGCGTCACCTTCCCGGCGGCGTCCAGCCGGTAGAAGTGGTAGCCCTCGCCGCTCTCGAGGTCGTAGCCCTGCACGCCGAAGCCGTCGCTCACGGCGACTGGTGCATAGGCAAACTGATCGCCGACACTGCCGTTCCAGCGAGTCTTGCCGGTGGCGAGGTCGATGGCACAGAGGTTGTGGCCCCAGTCGAAGGCGTTGAGCAAGGCGGTCGTCCCGTCCGGCGAGATGGCGAGGTCGCGCAGCCGTGGGCCGAAGAGCGTGTCGATGGTCCGGGGCTCGGAATGCGGAGATGGCGCACCGCCCCTCTTCCCGCTGATGAGTTCGGTGGCGGAAACGCTGACGGGCAAGGCGGCATTGACCGGCACGGTGAGCGTGCCGCTGCCGGTCGTGGTGTGCAGCTCTTCGATCAGCCTGCCGGTGCCGTCTCGCAGCACGACGTGCAGCGGCAGCTTCGCGGTGACGCCGGGCACGCCGGCGGTCCACTCGAAGGTCTGGCCGGCCTTCAGGTCCCGGGGCACGCGGAGATCAAGCGACCGGATCGCCCGCGGCAGCACGGCATAGAGCCTGGCGTAGGCGAACCGCAGGTCCGCGGCGACGCTGACTGCCGGCTTCCGACCGCTCACCTCGGATCTGGCGAACACGTCATACACGACCTCCCCATCCTTGACCGGCAACGTCACGTTGGCGACGACCGGCATGCGGGTGGCGATGGCGTTGTTGACCCGCCACAGCAGGCCGGGATCGAGTGTGGACGAGGTGTTGTTCACGACCCAGACGAAGCGGGCGTCGCCATTGCGTCGCTCGCTGACCAGCACCTCAGGCTGATCAACCTCGGCGACCGGGGCCGCAGCCTCCGCGAGCTTGCCCGCGACGATCGGTGCGGTGGCCAACAGGGCCTCCGGGAAGTCCCACCAGGCGGCATCGTTGTTGAACCCGTGAAGTTTTTCAATTCTGTCGAATGCCACGCCGAGGGGCGTGAAATCCTTGACCAACGATTCCCGGCAGGTGGCGTCATGGAAAATCGCGATTCCGCGGGCCTTCGCCTGCGACAGCAGCGCAGCCAGCGGCGGGTCGAACTCGTACTGCTGGCCCACGACGAGCAGGGCCTTGAACCGGCCCAGATCGGGCTTGTCTTCGGGATAGAGGAATGTCGCCGGCTGGCGGGCGTAGAGGCAATTCATGAACGCCTCCCACAGCCGCGTGAAAGAGCGGCCGCCAATCCCGCCCCAGGCATCCACCTTGATCTGCCGGTGCGACACCACGATCCCGACGCGGTCGCTGTTCTCGAGCGTGGTCAGCCACGCGCCGTAGTGCCGGGAGAACTCGGTCAGCCCGCGGAAGACCGTCGGGATGCCGGGATAGCCGGAGCGGGAATCCGTGGGCCACGCGCCCCAGTTCGGGATCCCCCCCGATGCGCCGATGCCATCCGCACCCCGCATGATGGCCAGCCAACTCGCCGGCAGGATCTGCTCGCCGGTGCCGCTGTCGTTCCAGACTTCCGGATGGATCCACGCCGGCTTGCCGGGCCGCTTGTAGAAGTCCGTCGCATGCGCCGTCCAGTCCGGACAGGCAATCTGCTCGGCCTGAAAATGCAGATCCACTTCGTCCACGTTGCCGAACGTGACCGGCGGATAGATCTCGGGCCTCCGGTACGGCCCGGCGTTGGCTGTGGTCCGACCGGGCGCGACCGCCGCTAGAGCGCTTTTAAAAATCTCCTGCGCTTCTGGCTGCCAGTTGATCGCCCGGTCGCCGACCGTGTCGAGGACCGGGTCCCAGACGCCTGTCTCGTTGGCCTTCTTGAGCGCGGCCTCGTAGGCCGCCTTCTCCTCCGCCGTCGCGAACCGCTTGCCGTCCACCGTCCACCAGTTCGCCACCCAGTCCCAGCCGGTGAACGCCGGCAACGCCGCCAGCGGCTCGGTGTAGCGTTTGATGTCCGCCGCGTATTGCTCGGCCTTGATTC
>CAZODJ010000069.1:7449-11884 GCA_964578555.1 uncultured Candidatus Kuenenia sp. | reverse complement strand
CGGTCACACAAACGCGTCGGCCGTCTCCGGCGGCGCAGGCCCGTACTTGAGCGGGGCCATCGTGAAACTCGCGCGGCCCTGGCTCACGCTCCGCACCGCCGCCGAGTAGCCGAACATGCTCGCCAGCGGCGCCTCGGCTGTGAGCACCGTCACGCCGCCGCGAATCTCCGTGGCCGTGATGATCGCCCGCCGCTGCTGCAGGTCGTTGATCACGTCGCCGAGGTGATTCTCCGGCACACTCACCTCCACCCGCATCACCGGCTCCAAGAGCACGGTGCCCGCCGTCTCCAGCATCTGATCCACCGCCTCAGCGGCCGCCATCCGAATGGCCACGTCGCTCGGCGGTGGGTCGGGGATCGGGCTCTCCAGCACCCTGATCTTCACACCCCACAGCGGGCAGCCCTTGAGACCACCCCGCTCCGCACTCTCGCGAACCGACTGGGTCATGACCGCCGCCAGCGCGGCCAGCGATTCGCTCTCCGGAAACCAGCCCTGCTCGACGACTGGCCCCCCCTGCTCGGCCGTCGGCTCGGCCCGCAGCGACACCGTGGCCACGAACTGTTGACCACCCACGAGCCGGTCAATCTCTCCCTTCACACCGACCGCCTTGGCGAGCGTCTCCTTGTAGCTCACCCGCGGCTTGTGGACGCGGCAGTGAAGGTTGAAATCCCGCTCCAGGCGATGGCGGATCACCTCCAGGTGGAGTTCACCCATTCCCGAAATCAGCGTCTGCCCCGTCTCCTCGCTCTCCACGGCGCGGAAGGTGGGATCCTGCCGCTTCATCATCTCGAGCGTCTCGGCGAGCTTCTTGCGTTCCAGGCTCGTCTCCGGCTCGATCGCCATCGAAATCACCGTCTCCGGAAACTGGATGCTCTCCAACAGAATCGGTGCGGTCGCATCGCAGAGCGTGTCGCCCGTGACGCTCGCCCGCGGCCCGATCACGCCCACGATATCGCCGGCAAACGCCTCCTGGATCTGCTCGCGACGGTCGGCCTGGACGTGCCAGAGCTGGGCGACATTCTCTTTTTTCTGCTTCAGCGGATTCCAGGCCCGGCTGCCGGCCTTGAGCGTGCCGGAATAGACCCGCACGAAGTAAAGGTCGCCGTGCTTTTCGGCGATGATCTTGAAGACGAGGCCACAGAACGGCGCGGCCGGATCGGGCTTCCGCGTGATCGTGGTCGGCTCCTTCTTTGATGGATCGAGGCCCTCCACCGGAGGCACGTCGGCCGGGCTCGGCAGATACCAGGCCACCGCGTCGAGCACCGGCTGGACGCCGATGCAGTCGAGCGCCGAGCCGGCCAGCACCGGCACTACCTTGCGTCGAATCGTCGCCTCGCGAATCGCCTTCCGCATGAGTTCCGGCGGAATCGGGGCCTCGCCCATCGCCAGCTCCGCGATCTCGTCGGAAAAGTCGAAGAGCGTGGAGACAAGCTGTTCACGCCATTCCGCGACGGTATCAGCCAGCTCGTCGGGAATCGGCGACCGCGTGATCTCCGTGAGGGCCGCACCGCCGGCCAGCGCCTCGTCTTTCGGAGGAAACGTGAGCAGCTGCATCTCGACAAGATCGACGATCCCGCGAAACGGATCCTTCACATGCGGCGGCCCCATGCCCAAGGGCACATGCAGCACCAGCGGCTTGGCGGCCAGCCGCTTCTCGATCTGGTCGATCGTGCCGAAGAAATCGGCTCCCTCGCGATCGAGCTTGTTGACCAGGGCGATCCGTGGCACGCCATACCTGTCGGCCTGTCGCCAGACCGTCTCGCTCTGCGCCTCGACGCCCTCGCGGGCACTGAACACGACGACCGCCCCGTCAAGCACCCGCAGGCTTCGCTCCACCTCGGCCGTGAAGTCGACATGGCCCGGCGTGTCGATCAGGTTGACCGCGACATCCCGCCACTGAAACGACACCGCTGCCGAATAGATCGTGATTCCCCGCTCCTGCTCCTCGGGGTCAAAGTCGGTGATCGTAGTCCCGCGGTCAACCTCGCCGAGGCGGTGGCTGGCCTTCGTGTAAAAAAGCATCCGCTCGGTGAGCGTGGTCTTGCCTGCATCGATGTGGGCGACGATGCCGATGTTGCGGATGCCTTCGAGGGTTCGCTTGATTCCCATCACATCCGCTCCGGAACCTGAATGCCGAGGAGTTCGAGCCCGGCGCGAAGAGAGCGGCCGGTCAGATCGCACAGGGCCAGCCGCGTCGTCCGCTCCTCACCCTCAGCTCTGAGCACCGAGAGGGCGTCGTAGAAGGTCGAGTACGCGCCCGCGACGTCAAAGAGCCAGCTTGTCAGGAGGTTGGGGCGGTCGTCGGCCTCGACATCTTCGAGCGTCTCGCCAAAGCGGACAAGCTCGAGGGCGAGGGCCCGCTCCCGTGGATCGGTGAACGTGACGGCCGCCTCGCGCCGCACCGCCTCGCGGTCGATGCCCCCCCTGGCGAAGATGCCCTCCACACGGGCCACCGCATACTGCATGTAGGCCGCCGTGTTGCCCTTGAGTTCGAGCATCTTGTCGAAGCTGAAGACGTAGTCGGTGGTGCGGTTTTGGGAGAGGTCGGCGTATTTGATGGCTCCGATCCCGACTGCCTCGGCGATCCGCTGCCGCTCCTCCACCGGCATGGCCGTGCCCCGTTCCTGATCGGCTGCCGTCACCACGCCAAACGCCCGCTCGATGCCTTCGTCAAGCAGGGCCTCGAGGCCGACGGCGTCACCGGCCCGCGTCTTGAACGGCCGGCCGTCTTCACCCAGCACCGTGCCGAAGGCGACATGCACGAGATCGACCCGGTCGAGCCCGGGCAATCCCCAGCGGCGGGCGGTCTCGAACAATTGTTCGAAGTGCTGCCCCTGCCGGTGATCGACCACGTAGAGGATGCGATCGGGTTTCCAATGCTCCACCCGCCACTGGATCGTGGCCAGATCGGTCGTCGCGTACAGAAAGGCCCCGTCTGCCTTGCGGATCAGAAACGGCGGCTTGTCCTCGCCATGCAGGAACACGCCGATCGCCCCACGGCTCTCCTGAGCCAGCCCCTTGGCCAGGAGATCGTCGACCACGCCCGCCAACAGCGGCTGAAAGAAGCTCTCGCCCAGCCAGTGGTCAAACGTCACATGCAGCCGGGCATAGAGACGGTCGATCTCCGCCCGGCAGACGGGCATGAACCGCTCCCACAGCCCACGATTCTCGGAATCCCCCTCGTGGAGCTTTGCGGTCTCCAGAAGCACCTCGCGGCCGACGTCCGGGAACCGCTTCACGAGTTCGGCTGCCTCGACATCCGCCGCCAGTTCCTCGGGCTTGGCGTCGGCAAGCTTGCGAACGAGCCGGTAGAGCCGGCCGAGTTCAGCCGTCGGATCAGCGGCAAAGGCTTCCTCGTCGCGGAGGTGCTTCCATCCCCAGAGGATCATGCCGAACTGCGTGCCCCAGTCGCCAAGATGGTTGTCGGTGATCACGTGATGGCCGCGGAACCGAAGGATCCGGGCCAAGGCAGCGCCGATCACGGTCGAGCGGATATGCCCCACGTGCATCGGCTTGGCCACGTTTGGCGAGGAAAAGTCGACCACGATCGTCTCGGGAGACTCGACCGGCGACACGCCAATCCGCGGATCGCGGCAGGCGGTCACGACCGCACGGGCCAGCGACTCATCACGGACGCGGAGGTTGATGAATCCCGGGCCCACCGGCTCGGTCGGCTTCTCGAACAGGTCGCCGACATCGAGCCGCTCGATGATCGCCGTCGCCACGTCCCGCGGCTTGCGGCCAGCCCGCTTGGCCAGGGCCATCGCCATCGTGCCCGAGTAGTCCCCAAACTTGGCGTCGGCCGTCTCACGCACCTGCTCAACAAGCCCCGGCAGTTCGTCGGCCGCGATCGCCACGATCCCGTCTGCGGAAAGGCGCTCGAGCGCTGCCGCAAATATGCGGCGCAGTGCCGAGCGAAAATTGACGCGAGCCAATGCCTGAGGGTCGGCCTCGCCAGGACTGTCGTCGTCGCTCATCCGGCCGTCACTCCGGCGGCCGGAATCGCGACGCGGTTCGCGTCGGCCCACAGGTTCTCGAGGTCCCAATAGGCCCGTGACTCGGCGTCGAACAGGTGCACGACTACGTCGCCGTAATCCATCACGATCCAGTGGCTGTCGTCATACCCCTGCACACCCCGCGGTTCGTCTGCCAACTCTCGGCGGATAGTGTGCTTGACCTCGTCGGCCATGGCATGCATCTGGCGACGGCTCGACCCGCTGGCGATCACGAAGTAGTCGAACACATCGGTCAACTTCCGCAGGTCGAGCACGACGATGTCGGAGCCCCGTGTCTCCTCGACCACGCGAGCAGCGGTGAGGGCGAGGTGGTGAGCGGCGTCAGTGCGTTTTGGCATCGAAGGGAAGCGTGGGTCGGATGGTCGGGGCGGAGGGAAAACAAAAGTGTAGCGGACCAAGCGACAGGCTGAAGCCTGCCC
>CAZODJ010000069.1:0-7349 GCA_964578555.1 uncultured Candidatus Kuenenia sp. | reverse complement strand
GGGGCGGAGGGAAAACAAAAGTGTAGCGGACCAAGCGACAGGCTGAAGCCTGCCCCAGGTAAGCCTCGGATGGCCGGCAAGGAAATGCGGGCCATGGATGGCCGCATTTCCGTATCACGAGCCGCGGTTCGCCGCCAAAGCGATGCCGCAGAGTACGAGATCGGGCACGTCGATCGCCCCCGGGACGGCCTCACGGACGGCCCCTCGCCAGCCGCCGGTCAGGATCAGCTCCGGAGTTGGGCCATCGCCGAACGCCTTCTTCGCCTCCTCCACGATTCGGGCCACGGCGCCTCGCATTCCCCAGCCCACACCGGCGGCGATTGCCTCCTGCGTGGAACGACCGGGCATCGCCGGCACGATCCCCTGCTCGAGTGCCGCCACCTCGGGCAGGCGGCTGGTTCCCTCGGCCAAAGCTTTTGTCATGAGGGCGGGGCCCGGCAGGATCGCCCCTCCCAGAAACTCGCCGCCCGCCGACACAAGATCGACCGTCGCGGCCGTACCGCAGTCGACGATGATCGCCGGACGATCCGCCGGCTTCACGAGCCTCGCTGCTGCAGCCCCGGCGAGCCGATCGATGCCCACTCGATGCGGCTCCGCGACCGCGACGACCAGCGGCATGTCGGCGTGGCTGATCCGCCGCTGCCGCAGTGGTCGGTGCTGCGTGACCGACAACGCGGCGATCGCGGCCTCCAGCCGCGCCGCGGCGGCATCGTGCACGCTCGCCACGAGGATCACCGCCGGCCCGGGCGCGGCGGCATGCAGCCACTGTTCGAGAGTGTCGGGCCGAAACGATCGGCTCTCGAGATCATGCCGCTTGATGATCACTGGCAGCCTGGTGCTGTCGCCATGATCCGCGATGACGCCGAGCTTGATCCGTGAGTTGCCGACGTCCGCGACGAGCACGGTGTTGCCGAGGCAGACTGAGGGACGGGGCAATGCGGGATGGGCCATGACGAAATTATGGGGTGCGGGCATCGAGCAGGGCCACCACCGCCTTGAGGAGGCGGTCAAGCCCCTGCCCCGTCACGGCGCTGACGGCGATGACGTCGCGGCCTACGGCCAAGGCCAGACGCTCTCGCGCCTCTTCGGACTCGGGCAGTTCGGCCTTGCTCACGATCACGATCTCAGGGCGGGTGCCGAGCGCGGCGTCGTAGCGAACAAGTTCCTCGCGAATCGCCCGGTAGTTGTCGAGCGGATCGCTGCCATCCATTGGTGCCGGCTCAACGACATGCACGAGGATCCCGGCCCGCTCGACATGTCGCAGAAACTCATGCCCCAGTCCGATGCCGGCATGCGCCCCTTCGATCAGCCCCGGCAGGTCGGCCAGCACGAAACTCCGGTCGGGCGACACTGCCACCATGCCAAGCATGGGCGATTTGGTCGTAAACGCGTAGTCGGCGATGGCCGGGCGGGCACGTGAGAGTCGTGAGAGGAGCGTGCTCTTCCCGGCATTTGGCTTGCCGACGAGACCGACGTCGGCGATCACCTTCAGCTCCAACGTGAGCGACCGCACTTCGCCTCGCCCTCCCGGCGTCGTCTCGCGGGGCGCCCGGTTGGTCGATGTCTTGAAGTGTTGGTTACCCTTGCCCCCTGCTCCGCCCTGAGCGGCGACGATCTGTTCGCCGGGACGGGCAAGATCCTTGAGCACGAGCCCGGTCGCCTGATCGATCACGATCGTTCCCGGGGGCACGAGCAGCACGAGATCCTCGGCTGAACGGCCGTGACAGTTGGCCGGTCCGCCGGACGTGCCCGACTGAGCCCGCCACTGCCGACGGTGCGAGAGCGGCGCGAGCGAATCGACGCCCGACTCAGCACGCAGGATCACGCTGCCGCCATCGCCGCCATCGCCGCCATCCGGACCACCAAGCGGGACATATTTTTCCCTCCGGAAACTCAGGCAGCCGCGACCACCGTTGCCCGCCATCAACTCGATCTGCACGCGGTCGACGAACACTCGATCCGCTCAAATCGGGGGCTGGGAAACAGGTTCGGAAAAACGAACGTCAGGCGATGACGTTCACGCGTCGGCCTTCGCGGTCAAACCCGACGACACCGTCGACGAGAGCAAACAGGGTGTAGTCGGTTCCCATCCCGACGTTGCGGCCGGGATGAAACTTCGTGCCGACTTGGCGGACAAGGATGTTGCCGGCCAACACTTTTTGTCCGGCAAACTTCTTCACGCCGCGCCGCTGGGCATTCGAGTCGCGGCCGTTGCGGCTGGAACCCTGACCTTTTTTATGAGCCATTGCCTCACTCCTCAGCTCCGGCCGGGCCAAGGCTGGCCAGAGCCGAAACATTGTTCTAGGGACCCTCAATTTCGTATCGGAAAACCCAGGCATGGTCAATGCCCTCGTGCTGTTTCGTGGCCTCGGTGTACAGGGCGGCCCCCCGCGGGCCAAACAGCCCCTCCACAAGCCGCTCCCGGGCGGCGGCGTCGGCAGTCTCCAGAAGCCGCTCGTGCACGATTTCGAAGGCCCGCTGCGGGCCCACATCGGCCAGGGCCCGCTGATCGACATTGGCAGCATCCAGGGCCACGGTTTGCCGGCTCATGATCGTCTCGCGGGCAAGCCAATCGACACGGCGGGCGGCATCTCCAAACAGCTCCGCTAACTTCTGTCGCGGGGCATCCCGTCCCGGCAGTTTGGCAACACCTTCGAGCAGATCGGCCAGAGACACCAGGGGCGACGTATCTTCCCGCTTCGAAACCCGATCGAGCACCTCGTCGAGGTACGCCACCCCGAGATCGCCGACCACAGCACGGATGGCGGCCGGCTGCTCGGCCACTGGCAGGGCAGCCGCAGACCGCAGGAGTTTCGACAGCGGCACGAGTCTTCCCGCCTGCCCATCGTCTGGCTCGACCAGATCGGTCCAGTCGATCTTCATCATGGCGAGGCCATCGACTGGCCGCGCGGCGGTGAGTTGTGGGCGACGCACCGCATTCAATACCTCCGTCCCCAGCGTCATGCGTTCGAAGATGCCTGCGTAGCCGATGCTCATTTCCTCCTCGACCTCGTCTTGAGCATCACCGGGCCGCCAGAAATCGAGGCGGAGCGACTTGAGCGTCTCACGCGAGAGCGACGTGGGGTCGTCGTCGCGACGATCATCACGAACTTTCCAATCGATGGCATTGGTCAGGCCGCGGACATAGATTGAGAAATAGTCGATCCGCGGGTCGACATCTTCCCATACGGCGACGCCCCACCGCTCTTCGCCGGGCGCCAATTCCTGCTCGGCCATCGCCGCACTGTCGAGAAATCGCCGGGCCTGGTCCTCACGTTGGCGAATGATGGGCATGGCCGTCGGTACGAGGCGGTCGAGGTAGCCGCGGTAGGCCGTGATACCCTCGTCCGGCGAGAGCGCCTCGAGGCTTTCCAGCACGAAGTGGGGCATGAAGCGGATTGGTTGCTCGAACGTCTCCACCGTCAACTCGGTCCGCTCGTCGCGGTCGATGACCGTTCGCCGCCAGCCGACGTTCCTGACTCGGTAGACGAGATACCAACACTGCTTGGTCTGCAGCGCGAGCTGGCCGGCGGCATCGGCTCCGGGCACAGGCACCTTGATGAGTCGAGGCATCTTGAAGGCAAACTCGAGACACCACACATCAAACTGGAAGTCACGTTGCTTGGCCCGTTCGACGAGCGTGGTGGCCAGTGTTGCCTGCTTCGGGGTCCAGGCCATGTCGGCGCGGCCCACGGTGACCTCCTGCAGGTCGCGCCGCCGCACCGTATCCTCGGCGGCCGTGTCGGCGGGGATCACGGTCAGGGCACCGGGGGCCAACTCCCGATAGCCCGGCGGTGGCGCCGCGATGGCCTCCCACCCGGTCGCGGCTGTGGCAAGCACGAACACCAGGGCCCGGCTCAAGGACGTTGGGGAAGGGGTCATGAAGCAGGATCCTGATGGGGAGGCCCAAAACCGCCACTGAAGATACGAAAACCGGGGAAATTGCCGAAGACGAGGAGATCAACCGTTTTTTCGGCCAATTTGCTTACCCATCTTGTCCAAAGCACAATCTCCATGCGACCGGAATGTTCTCGCAAAAGTGGCCTCCCGCCAGGCTGTTTTCCGAAGCAGACTCTGTCGCCGTTGCAATCCGCGGCACCTCAGTGGCGCCGCGGGCTCCCCCGCGACGATTGTTCGGCAAACGCACTGTTTCCACCCGTGTCTCATTTTCAGTTCCAGTCGCATTGTCCGCATGCGTTCGACCCGGTAACGACCGCGGAGTCGGGCCGTCGGTTTCTCTCGGCAGAGGACTTTGACGGGACCGGTATCCTGGCCGGGATGGATCCGTGTGCGTCTTCGTACTGGTGGATGCCTGAGCTGCACGCCACAGGAGAGAGCTTCGACGTTCAGCTCCCCATCACGCTTCAGGCCGCGCAGCGGGCCGACTCCCGCCCGGCTTCGACGAGCCGATCGACTTCTGCTGCCAACGCGGCATAGTCCTCGGCGCCGTTGGAGTCGGCGGCATAGTCGAAAATGGCCTGCCCGAAACTGGGGGCTTCGGCGAGGCGAATGTTGCGGCGAATCCGCGTGTTGAACAGCCGCGCCTGCCCCCATGAGGAATGACGATTGGCGGCCGAGGAGAAGAAGGCCTCGACGTCACGGCCGATTTCCGCTGCCAGCCGCGTGCCCGCCTCGAACATACACAGCACTACGCCCAGGAGCCGCAGCCGCGGATTGACGTGATCAGAGACCATCTCGATCGTCTCGAGCAGCTTGCTGAGTCCATGCAGCGCCAAAAAGTGGGGCTGCAGCGGTAGGAGGACATCGTCGACAGCGGCCATCGCATTGAGTGACAGCAGGCCGAGCGAAGGCGGACAGTCGATCACGAGATAGTCGTAGCAGTCGGGAGCGATCCCGGAGCAGCGGGGGTCGGCGGCGATCCGCTGCGTCAGGATCGACTCGCGGCCGGTCGTGCCGGCAAGTGCCATTTCGACGGCGGAGAGATCGATGTGGGCCGGCACGACCCACAGGTTATCACGTGCGGCGACCGTCGCGGCCGCGAGCGTTTCACCACCGACCAGCACGTCGTACGCCGAGAGCGAATGGGAGCCGGGCATCACGCCCACGTGCAGCGTGGCATGAGCCTGGGAATCGAGGTCGATCAGGAGCACGCGGCGACCGGCGCGGGCCAGCCCCACGGCAAGGTTGACGGAGGTCGTGGTCTTGCCGACCCCGCCCTTCTGATTGGCTACGGCGATGGCGCGCATGGCAGGAGAATAGAAGGCGGCCCCGACCGGCCATAGGCCGATTTCACCGGGATTCCGCCGCCTCGACCGCCGGAATCGTGGCTACGATCCATTCCGCGAGTCCTGGGCCGAGGCGACCGAGCGCCGCCCGCCCCGGCCGGCCCTGCACCGCCAGCCAGCCCTCCTCGGCATCAAGGTCCACCACGACCGTTGTCCTGCCGTCATCGGCGGGATCGCTGAACACGAGAGCATAGTCCCAAGCCCGATCCGGAAGCCTGTCCAAGGCGCCGTTTGCGTTCCACCGAAATCCGGCATCCTCGACAAGCCCGCGGCGGAGGTGCACGATCCCCTTGGCATCGGTGATGTCATACCGATTGGTGGCCAGCAACCGCCCCGGCTGGCCCGTCGGAGCGAGTTGCCATAACTCCACCCGCGGTGCCTTTGCCAACCGCCAGGCCGCCTCCGGCCCGTAAAAATCGAGACATTGGCGGGTCTGCGTCCGCTGATAGGAGACCGCCACCGTCGCCGCCGTGATGCCGAGCAGCAGAATGACGACGACGATCAGGGAACCGGGGCGAAACCTGGTGGCAGCCGGTGAATGAGCCATGCCGAATGTATACTCCATCGGACGGTCCGACCGCACCGGCTGCTCGTGTCGGCCCGAGCCACAGATGACTTTGGAGCCTTTCCACCGATGCCCAACGCTCTCGACCCCTACCGCGAAGCCCTTGTCGTCGAGCATCAGACCCACTGGCCTGACGAGTACGAAGACTGGTCCGTGGCCGACAAGAACCGTGTCGAAGCCTTGCTCCATGGTAGCCCAGCGGAAGCGGCTGAACTCGACTACGTCCGCCAGCACACTGGCTTCGCCCGCGTGATCACCGTCACGCCTGCCGACCTCGAACGGGTGAGCGTGGCCTGACTGTGCCCACGATCAACGTCCTTCTCCCCGGTGATACCGCGACCGATCGGTCATATGAGATCCGAATCGGCTCCGGTGTCGTCGGCGAGATCGGTGCCGCCCTTGCTCGTCGCTCAGGCAGCCGGGCGGTGGTGATCAGCGATGCCGCCGTGTCAGCCCATGCAGCCGCGGTGACCGCGTCGCTCAAAGGGGCCGGTATCGACACGACTGCCGTCGCCGTGCCCTCCGGCGAGGCATCGAAGTCGCTCGCGGAAGCCAGCCGACTATGGGCGGCACTCGCTGCGCAGGCTGTCGATCGCCAAACTCATGTCGTCGCCGTGGGGGGTGGCGTGGTGGGTGATCTGGCCGGCTTCGTCGCCGCCACGTTCGCCCGCGGACTGCCCGTGTGGCAGGTGCCGACGACGCTCGTTGCCCAGGTCGACAGCGCGATTGGCGGGAAGACGGGCATCAATCTCGAGGCCGGCAAAAACCTGGTCGGCTGCTTCTGGCAGCCCTGCGGTGTCTTCGCCGACATCACCACGCTGGCCACACTTCCCGACCGTGAGTTCACCAGCGGCCTGGCCGAGGTGGTGAAGTACGGCATGATCCTCGATGCCGAGTTCTTCGCCTGGCTCGAGGGCCATGCAGCGGCCCTCGTGGCCCGTGATCCGCAGGCATTGGTGCATGCCGTCGAGCGATCGGCAGCCCTCAAGGCACGTGTGGTCGCAGAGGACGAGCGGGAACAGACTGGCCTGCGGGCCGTCCTCAACTACGGTCACACCTTCGCCCACGCCTTCGAGACGGCGGCCGGCTATGGCACGCTTCTGCACGGTGAAGCCGTGTCGGTCGGCATGGTCTGCGCAGCCCGACTCGCTGAGCAGCTCGGCCGCATCGGCAGCGACATCGTGGCCCGCCAAGACGCCCTGCTGGCCGCCTGCCAATTGCCGCGGAGCGTTCCCCCCCTCACGGCCTCGACCGACGATCTCCTGGCGATCATGGCCCGCGACAAGAAATCAATCGGTGGACGGCTGCGGTTTATCCTTCCCGACCGCATCGGCCACGTCGAACTCGTCGCCGACATCGACCCCTGCCTGGTGGCGACAGTCATAACGCAGCAGGTAGCCGGGCCCGGGTGAATCCGACGCGAGTTGGCGTATCCTCGCCCCGAAGCGGAGGGTTCACCCGGCCTCGGCGGCCTACCATGTGGCTCGGCGGCTCACCAGCGAGTCTCGACGGCGAGGCCGCCCTGATCCGCCATTGGC
>CAZODJ010000068.1:0-12243 GCA_964578555.1 uncultured Candidatus Kuenenia sp. | reverse complement strand
TCGAAGGCGGTGATTTCTTCGGGCGTCGGCGGCAGGCCGACCAGGTCGAAGGAGAGCCGCCGGATCAGGGTGCGAGGGTCAGCCTCCGGATTCATCGCGAGTTTGGCAGCCGCAAGCTTATCGAGCACAAAGGCGTCGATCGGGGCGGTGCCAGGAGGGGCAGCGGGCAGCGGCGGCCGTGCGAGTGGTTGAAACGCCCAGTGGTTTTCTCCCTTGGTCGGCTTGGGGCCCGACTCGGGCAGCAGCCCGGCGAGTGACTGCATGGAGTCAGGCCAGGAAGCACCGGCGGCGATCCAGTCGCGGAGGACTTTCTGCTCGTCGGCCGTGAGCGGATCGCCGTCGGCCGGCATCCGCAGCTCCTTGTCGTCGGTCACGACACGGACCAAGAGTTCACTTTCGTCCGGCTTGCCCGGCACGATGCCCACGGTGCCCGAATCGCCGCCGGCGAATGCTTTTTCGCGGTCGTCGATCCGAAAGCCACTCTCAGGAGATTCGGGCCCGTGGCAGGCCCCGCATTTGGCGGCGAGGAGCGGGGCGACGCGGTCTGCGAAGCCGCTGCTCTCAGCAGCCGAAGTCGTACTCCCGACGCAACCGAGCAGGATCGACGCCGCAACAGCAAGGAACCGCTGCCATGAGTCTCGCATACACCTGCTCCTTACCACCGCGATATGGCACCGCGATCGCATCGTATAAGCGATCTCCTTCATCAGTTTCCATTATCGACTGGGCAGCGGTCTTCTCAACTCCGAATAGGCGAGCTTTTTTTACGTTTTTCGGACAAAAGTGGCAGGCACCTTTTCGGTCAGCAGGAGCGTCTCGTCGAACGACCGGAGGCCGGCGGTAGCGCCTAGCCCGGTCACGCAGCAGGCGGCTGTTGCGGCGCCGAGCAGCCCTGCCTCACGCGGCGACAGCCCCCGCAGGATGCCGGTGAGCAGGCCGGCGAGAAACGCGTCGCCAGCACCGGTCGTGTCGGCGACCGGCCCGGGCGGTTCAATACATGGAATGTCGATGAACTCACCAGCAGCGGGGCTCAGCACCACTCCCTTCGTGCCGAGCTTCACGCCCACGAGCCCCGCCGCGCCGTGGCCGCGGTAGCAGTCGATGATCGCCCGTGGATCATGCAGCCCCGTCTGGTGCGCCGCCTCATCGAGGCTCGGTACGTAGATGTCGACGAGTCGCAGCGCAGGAGCCAACTCAGCGATGTTGCCGCCACTGCCCGCCGTCTCCACCGCCACGGTGCACCCGGCTGCCTTCACCACAGCGACGCCCTCGGCAAACGCCGGCTCGAGCGACGGCAGGAGCCCGAAGTAGCCGATCACAGCGAGCCGGCTCTTGGCGAAGAAGCCTGACTGGCTCCGTAGGAAGGCGACGTCGATTGCGTGCGGCGCGCCGACATGGTGGGCAAAACTCCGCTCACCGCTGGGGTCGATGAGGACGGCTGTCGTGCTGGTGGCCAGTGTGGGGTGGACGGCAAGAGCGGCCGTGTCGAGTCGCTCGGCCTCGAGTCGGGAGCGGATAAGGCTGCCCCACTGGTCGGCACCAACGAGGCTCGACGCTGCCACCCGCATGCCGAGTCGCCGCATCGCGATGCCGGTGTTGCAGACGATGCCACCGGTCGTCACGTCGATCGGGTCGACGTGGATGAGCTTGCCGCCACCGACCGGCGCTGAGAGCGGCACGGGCCGCACGAGGATGTCGGCCACACACGTGCCGCAGATGATGCAATCGATCTCATTCTTTATCATGATGTCCCCTTGGCAAACCGATCTCGCTCCATGGCCCGCAGCCGCGCCGGTGTGGTGCCGGTATGCCGCCGCACGAATGTCGTCATGTATTGCAGCGACGGGAAGCCCGCCTGCGCGGCAATTGTCTTGAGCGGCAGATCGGTCTCGACGACCAGTCGGCGAAGCCGCTGCATCCGGTACCGGACAAACTCGGCGTGAATCGATCGGCCGACAGCATTTTGAAACCGGTGCTCGAGCGTCCCCGGCGACAGGCCGTGGGCCGCGGCGACGTTGGCAACACTCGGCTTCTGCCAGGGGGAAGACCGCAGGGCCCGCAGCATGGTCACGACGGCCTGGTCGTCACTGGCAAGCGTATCGGTCGACACGCGGGCGACCACGCCAATCGGCGGCACGATGACTTTTGTCGGCACTCCCTCGGAAGCATCGCACTCGTTTCGGCGGGCCGTCATCATCCGATCCAAGAGTGATGCGGCCTCATAGCCGATGCGGCGGGCCGACTGGTCGATACTCGACAACGGCGGACGGGTCAGCTCGCAGATCAACTGGTCGTTGTCGACGCCGAGCACCGCCACGTCGCCAGGCACGGTGAGCCCCAGTCGCTGGCAGGCCTCGAGCACATGGCGGGCCCGCGGATCGTTGCAGGCCATCAGGCCAACCGGCTTGGGCAGCGACTCGAGCCACGTCACGAGTTCCTGCTGCAACGCCTCCCATCGGCGGGCGTCGCCATGGCGGCCGGTGAAGACGTGGCAGGGTCGCCCGGCCGCTTCCGCCGTCGCCCGAAAGGACTCGGCCCGCTCGTCCGACCAGACGGAGGTGCGACTGGGCGGATAGCCATAAAACGCCAGCGTCGGCAGGCCGCAGCCGAGCAGGTGCTCTGCCCCGAGCCGACCGATGGCAGCATTGTCGGTGTAGATGTACGGCGTGCCCGAGGCAGGCTCGTACCAGCCAAAGCCGCCACCGACCCCGACGATCGGCACATCGGTCTCTGCGAGCGCCGTCGCGACGCGGCGATCGTCAAAGTTGGCAATGATTCCCTGACCGTGCCAGGTGGCGAGATCGGGCAGTTTCTGCAGCGGATCCTCTTCCACATAGAGACTCCACGCCGTGGGGCCGCGGCCGGCGGCCGTCCGCTCCCGCACGAACTGCGCAATGCCTCCGATGATCAGCCGGTCGTACGCCCGGGCGGCGTCGAGAATCACGGCCACGAGCGGGGCATCAGCCATGCGGATCCTCCGCGGGGTTTACGCAGCCAGCAGGTGTTCCAGCACGAGTCGCTCGAGCGCCTCGTAATCGCGGGCGGCGATGCATTGCTCGGCTGTCTGCTTCGGGAACGAACGCACCTTCTCCACCAGCCGCAGGAAGACCGCCTTGCTCGTCGCCAGATGGGCCGTGGCCGACGCGGCCGACTGCGTGCGCTGGGCCTTCACGTCGAAGCCGATGAAGGCGCCGCTCGCCGCATAGTGAGCCGCCTCGAGCACCCGCACCTGGTCAAACGCACCGCGGAGGTTGGCGGCCCCAAAGACCTTGTCTTGGTCAAACTTGAGACCATTCTGGTCGTTGAGGTGCACGCTCCAGAGCTTGCCAGCGGCGAGCGCGAAGCCCATCTCATCGGAGGGATCGAGGCCGGCGAGGATGGCATGGGCACTCTCAATCAGCACGCCCACGCGGGCCGGATCGGCCGAGCGGGCTCCAAGGGCGAGGGCATGGCCGATCGTGGGCACAAACGCATGGTCGACCGGCTCGTTGGGCTTGGGCTCGATCGCGATCCTGGCTCTTGGGCTTGCGCTGAGAATTGCGTTGATGGCATCGATCATCTGGGCAGAGGCGGCGATCGGATCCTTGCTCTCGCGCACCGCCGTGCCTTCGCGGGCCGGCCACATCACGATCAGGTCACAGCCCAAGGCCAGGGCGACATCGACCGCCCGCTTGGAACGCTCGATCGCCCACCGCCGGGCGGCAGGGTCGTTGCTTGTGTAGCCCCCGTCGATGCCGTTGGGGTGTTCCCAGAGCCGCGGGGCGACGAACTCCGCGACCAGCCCGAGCCCGTCGAGTTTCCGCTTCATCGCCTCCGCCTCGGCGACGATCTTGGCCGGCGAGAGGTTTTCCAGATCGGGTACCGCATCGTCGTCGTGAAACTGGATGCCTTCGAAGCCGAGCTTCACTGCGGCCGCCAGAACGTCATCAAACGCGACCGCCGGACGAACGGGAGGACCGAAGGGATCGGCACCCCGGCCGATGTTCCAGGGACCGATGGAAAAGCGATACGACGCCGACGACATACCTGATTCCTCATGGGAGAGCGGGAAAAAAGCCTCTCGAACTGCCGAAGACTACCGCCAGTGAATTACACAAAAGCATAAATAAGTTACGTTTTATTTTAATTGCCAGGCATTCTGGCCGTCGGCACAAATTTTCCACTTCCCGTATTTTCGCGTGAGCGGATAGGGTGTTGGCCGTTGGAGGCCTGCGATTGGTTCACGGGCCTCGAACAACTGAATCAACCGCTCAACGGATTGCGATTCGGTTTGGTCTTCCCTCAAAGGAGTATGTCGATGAAGCGTTTTTCTTCGCTCGTGACGATGAGTGCCGTTTTGCTGGTGGTCGGTGTCCTTGCAGCCGATTCGGCTTCGGCTGCCGGTCGCCGGAACCGCAGCAGCTGTGACTGTGCCCCGACCTGTGCCGCTGAGCCGGGCTGTGCGGCTGAGCCCGCTTGCTGTGCTGCCGAGCCGGCCTGCTGTGCGGCTGAGCCCGCTTGTGGTGCCGAACCGGCCTGCTGTGCGAAGCCGCGTCGTCGCGGTCTCCTCGGACGCCGTGCCAGCAAGGGCAGCTCGAGCAGCTGCACCAGCTGCTGTGCGGAGCCGGCCTGCGGTGCTGAGCCCGCCTGTGCCGCCGAGCCGTGCTGCAACGCCGGCTGATCGAGTCGGCCGTTCGTCGGCTTGCTGACGGATCATGAGAGCCGGGCCTTCCTCAGGAGGGCCCGGCTTTTTCATGCGCTGGCCACGCGGGTCGCAGCGGCGGCTTCGAGGAGGCGAATCCACGGACCGACGAAGTGGCCGCTGTCGTGGTAAGTGCGGCCGCTGACCAGATTTTCGTCGATCACACATGGCTGATCGACGAAAATGCCGCCGGCCACCTCGAGGTCAAACCGGCATTTGGGCACGGTCGCCATCCGGCGACCCTGCACGCAGCCCGCATAGGCGGGAATTTCAACACCATGACAGACGCTGGCCACCGGCTTGTTTTCAGCAAAAAAGTACCGGGTGATCCGCACGAGGTCTTTGTCGTAGCGGATGTATTCCGGGGCCCGCCCCCCGCTGAAGAAGATTCCGAGATAGTCTTCCGGATGAACGTCGGCAAAGGCGAGATCGGCCCGGAGTTGATAGCCCTCCCATTCCTTCGTGATCGTCCAACCGGGCCGCACCTCGTGCAGCACCATCTGGTAGACCCGCCTCTCCGGCGCGATGACGACCGGTTCAAATCCTGCCTCTTGAAGCCGGTAAAACGGGTACAACGTGTCGACGGTCTCGGTAGCGTCGCCGATGACTACGAGCACTTTTTCAACTGTGGGAGGCTGAACTGTGGCGGACATGCTGACGGGGTTTCCTCAGAGAGCTGTTTTTCCAGTTTCGAGCATAGCTCCGGTGAGTTCCCGGGCATTCAGATTTTTCATGCCTCGGGCACAGGTTTTTCATCATCTTGTGAGCGTTGGTCTGCTGCTCAGTAGCGTGGTCATTGGTAACACAGGGGAGGGTATCGCGGCCGCGGCTGAGATCACGGTCCTCGTGGGCACTGCTGTGGGCCGCCCGGCTGAGTCGCCGGCGGCAGCCATCGTCAATGAGCCGTTTGCAGTCGACTTCGACGCCCAAGGCCGGCTGTATGGCGTGGAGTTTACCCGTGGCAACCGCGTCTTCCGATCCAGGGAGCCGATCACTGCCGACGGTGTGCCTCCGGCCATCGAGTTTGTCGCCGGACAATTCCACCAGACCACGAGCAAGACCGCCCTTCCGGCGGCGGTCGCCGAGGCGGCGGCGGCTGACATCGCGTTCAACGGCATGCACGATCTGGCCGTCGCCGCCGACGGCAGAATCTTCCTTGCCGATACGTTCAATCATCTGATCCGTGTCTTTGATCCCGCGGCAGGCCGAGTGGCCACGCTGGCCGGCATCGGTGAGCCAGGCTTCGCCGGCGACGGTGGGCCGGCCGCAAAAGCCGTGTTTAACGAGCCCTACTGTGGTTCGCTCTCGCCCGACAGCAGCCGGCTGCTGATTGCCGACATTCGCAATCATCGTCTCCGCGTGATCGATCTCGCTGCCAGCACGGTGGACACGGTCGCCGGCAGCGGAAAGCAGGGGCAGCCGATCGATGGTGCTCGAGCGACGGAGACGCCGCTGGCCGGCCCGCGAGCAGCCTGCGAGGCTGCTGACGGCACGATCTACCTCGTGCTCCGCGAGGGCAACGCCCTCGTGGCCATCCGTGATGGTCGCGTGCAGACGGTCGTCAACGCGTCGGGCAAGGCCGGGTATGGCGGCGACGGCGGACCGGGGCGGGAGGCGCTCCTCAAGGGACCGAAATATGTCTGCATGGATCGGGAGCAGCGGGTGCTCATCGTCGATACCGAGAACCATTGCATCCGTCGCTACGATCCCGAGACCGGCAGGATCGATCTGGTGGCCGGCGTGCCGCAGCGGGGCGGCGCGGCGATCGGCGGAGACTGGAAATCGACCGAGCTCCGCCGTCCACACGGCGTTCGCATCGCCCCCGATGGCCGGCTCATCATCGCTGATAGCGACAATGACCGCCTCCTGATCGGGCGTTACTGACGTGCGACTAGCAGTCGCTCTTCACGTCGTAACGGGACCGGCTCTGCGTGGCAGGAGACTATGATTCAGAGATTCTTTTTGGTGCCGCCGTGTTTCGAGCGATACGCCCCGGGCGTGAGTCCGAAAAGTTTCTTGAAGGCCTCGGCCATGTACTGCGGGTGTTCCATGCCGCAGCGATCGGCGATGGCGGCGAGCGTAAGGTCGGTCTCCTGGAGCAGCGCCTTCACGCGGGCAAACCGCACCCGCACGATCTCCTCGCCAGGCGTCCGGCCGATCGCCGCCTTCATCTTCCGTTCCAACGCGGTTCGGGAAAGACCGATCCGATCGACCACCTCCGACACCGTCAGCCCGTGACAGGCATGTTCGCGTATGAGCCGCACAGCTGCCGCAACTTCCTGATTGGCGACCGCCACGATGTCGCTCGACTGCCGCGTCACGATCCCCCGCGGCGGCACCACCACCGACTCGGCTGGCGGCGGTTCGCCCCGCATCAGTCGGTCGAGGAGGGCTGCCGCCTCGTAGCCGACGCGGTCACCATCGAAGGCCACACTCGACAGCCGGGGGCCTGCCATCTGGCAGAGCGTTTCATCGTTTTCGACGCCCACAACAGCCACTTCTTCCGGCACGGCGATGCCGGCCCGCCGGCAGGCATCGAGCAGCCAGAACCCGAGCTGATCGGTGCAGGCGAGGATGCCGATCGGCTTGGGGAGCGAGGTAACCCAGTCGGCCACCGCGGCCTGATGTCGCTCCCAGTCGGTCGGGTGCTCGCCACTCCGGCCGGCATGGTAGGCGTGGCAGACGCAGCCCCGGTGCTCGACGAATCGCCGAAACCCGTCGCGCCGCTCCTCGAAGTATGTCTCCGTGTCAACGTCGAAGACGGCGAAGGTGGTGAAGCCATTGTCGGCGAGGTGCCGGGCCACCATCTGACCGAGCTCGTGGTTATCGACTCCCACGAAGGGCCGGCCATGCGTGAGCTTCGAGGCCCGCAACTCGACGGCCGGCAGGCCTGTCGCGGTGATTGCCCTGTCCATGGCCGCCGACCCGGTGCGGGTGATAATCCCGTCGCCCTGCCAGCTCCGAAGCCATCGGGGCACCGACGAATCGAGGCCACGAAGTTCGAGAAACACCGACCATGGTCCATGCTCCTGCATCCATCGATGCACGCCCCGGAGAATGTCGCGGCCATACGTGCGCGACGTTTCCACGAGCAGGGCCACATGGGGGGGCGTGCGGACATCGGCCGGTGGAGGTTTTCGCTTGAAAGTCCGCATTGCTACTCCGCCCGACAGACCGTCGCACGATGGCATGATACTGCGTTGCCGCCCAGCCGCGGCGGAGGCCGCAAAACCTGTGGTCTGCGGTGCAAAAACTGCATGACAAAATGGGTGTGCGCTGCCCACACTCAACTTTCGAATAGACATCCGACGGCGGCGGAGGCAGCGTATGGATCGCAGGGTATTTCTTGGGCAGTCGGCGGCGGCAGCGCTGGCCGTGGTGCGGGCCGGCAGCGCGGCAGAAACCCAGACGGTGGCAACGCCGCGGCTGAAAAACTGCCGGCCCGGCATCGGGGTCATCGGCCTTCGCTATCAGGGCAGTGTGATTGCGGAGCGGGCCCGGCCTCATGGTGACATCGTGGCCATCGCCGATGCCGACCGGTCCGTGCTCGACCTCTCGGCCATCGACACCAAAGTCGCCCAGCAGGTCAACGCCACGCCGGAGCAGATCTACGCCGGCGTCTCTGCCCGACACCAGGATTACCGACGGCTGCTCGATGACAAGCGGGTCGATGTGGTGCTCATCGGTGCTCCAGACCACTGGCATGCGAAGATGCTCATCGACGCCGTGCAGGCCGGCAAGGACGTCTATTGCGAGAAGCCGCTCACGCTGACCGTGGCCGAGGGCGCCGAGATCCTCAAGGCCGTCAGGCAGACCGGGCGGATCGTGCAGGTCGGTTCATGGCAGCGGAGCGATCAGCGGTTTCGCCTGGCTGTGGAGATGGTGCGGCAAGGCCGGGTGGGAAAGCTCGAGCGGGTGGATGTCGTCATCGGGGCGAACGAAAAAGGGGGGCCGTTTGCGGCATCAGCTCCGCCGGCGACCCTCGACTGGAATCTCTGGCAGGGGCAGACGCCAACCGTGCCTTTCATCAAGGAGCGGTGCCACTTCACGTTTCGCTGGTGGCTCGAGTATTCCGGCGGCCAGATGACCGACTGGGGTGCTCATCATCTCGACATCGCCCAGTGGGCCATCGGCAGTGAGCCGGTCGGGGTCAAGGGCACCGCCACGTACCCGAGCACACCGAATGGTTTCAATGTGCCGCTCGAGTTTGCGGTCGACTATCAGTATCCGAACGGCGTCACGATGCATGTGGCCGACCAGGGCCGCACGGGGATCATGTTCACGGGCAGCGAAGGCCGGATCTTCGTCAACCGCGGCAGCCTCACGGGCAAGCCGGTGGAGGACCTCGTGGACCGACCGCTGCCCCGCGAGAAGTTCACGGTGTACGACTTCGACAATCGTGACCGCCCTGAGCGGGCGGGCAAGATCGAGGCGATCGTCAACCACATGGGCAATTTCTTCGACTGCGTCGCAGCCCGGAAGCAGCCGGTGTCTGACGTGGTCAGCCAGCATGCCAGCGCGACCACGTGCCACCTTGGGAATATCGCCTGTCGCCTGGGCCGCCCGCTGGAGTGGGATGCCGCCGCGGGCCGGTTCGTCAATGACGCCATGGCCGACACCATGCTCTCGCGGCCCCAGCGAGATGGCTTCGAGGTGCGGGCGTGAGTACCGAAGCAGATTCATGGCGACCGTCATCGCGACGGATATTTCTGCAGGCCACGGGCATCTCGGCGGCGGGCATCGCCGAAGGTGGCTTGGTCAGGGCGGCAATGCCCACAAACGGCTGGCGGCCGCAGTGGATTCTGTCCTCGGCACTGTACGGGAACTTTCCCTTGGCGGAGATCGTGCCGGAGGCGGCGAAGACCGGCGCCGACATGATCGATCTCTGGCCGAAGCCCCATGGCACGCAGCGAGAGGAGGTCGACTCGCTTGGTGAAGCCACGGTGCGGAAAATGCTGGCTGCGGCGGGAATCAGGCTCGGCGGGATCGCCTGCTACAACGTGGGGGCGTTTCAACTTGCGGCGGAGTTTGCGGTTGCCAAGCGGCTCGGCGGCAAAGGGACAGTGCTTGTGACGACGGCGTCCGGCGACGGCAACGCGACGGGTGACACACTCGTGGCGGCCATCAAGGCGTTTCTCGCCAAGCTGGCACCCAGCCTGGTCGCCGCGGAGGCGACGGGCGGAGTGATCGCCATCGAAAATCACTCGCATTCGCTCCTGCGGACACCGGAGGGGATCCGCCGGTTTGCGGACCTTGCCACGCATGACCGCCTTGGCATCGCCCTCGCGCCGCACCACTTGCCGCAGGATGCAATGCTCATTGCGTCGCTGGCCAGGGACGTGGCGACGAAACTGAAGTTTGTCTACGCCCAGCAGCACGGCAAGGGTTCAAAGGACAAGCTCCCCAAGGAAGACGAGCTCCTGCAGATGCCGGGCCGGGGCCCGCTCGACTTCGGGCCGCTGATGCGGGAGCTTGCCAGCATGCGTTTTGCCGGGCCGATCGAGATCTTCATGCACCCGGTACCTCGGGGTGTGCCGATCCTCGACACGATTCCGGCGGTCACCGCCGAGATCAATCGGGCACGGGCCTCGCTCGAACGCCTGATCGATTCATGACCAGAGTTCACCGGTGATTCCTATCACGGAGCAGGACAGGCTTGAGCTGCTCGTAAAGCGTTGCAGATTACGACCGGCCCACTCGTGGCCGTCTCACGTGTTGCAGGTGCCTTTGGTGCCCCGCCATTGGTCGCGATACTGCCGCGGCGTCTGGCCGGCGTAGTTTTTGAATGCCTTAGTGAAATGAGCCTGGTCATGAAAGCCACAGTCGCGGGCGACCTGACCGATCGCGGCATCCGACTCTCGCAGGCGGTGGCAGGCGGTCACGAGGCGAATGCGGGCAACGTAGTCAGACACCGAGATCCCAAACAGTCGGCGAAACTCCCGCTGCAACTGGCTCGCCGACAGGTCCGCCAAACGGGCGAGATCCCCGACGGCAATGCGGCGGCCGTAGTGCTGAGCGACATGCTCAATCACGGGCGTGAGCCGCTTGTATTCGGCCGGTGCATTCCCAGCCTGATCAAATCGCCTCAGGATCCCGGCGATCCCGGCCACGCTGCCGTCGCTCTCAAAGAGGGGCAGCTTCGTGCAGAGAAACCACTGGGGCGTGCCCCGATGATCGCCGACAAGCCAGGCCTGATCGACCAGCGGCGTGCGCGACTCTATCACGCGGGCATCTTCAGCCACATACTGCGAGGCGAGGGCAGGGGGATGAAAGTCGAAGTCGGATTTTCCGATCGCCTCCGCCTCCGACCGGCAGCCATGCATCTGCAGCCAGGCCGTGTTGGCTCTCGTGAACCGGCTTTGGCGATCCTTCACGAAGAGATGGACATCAGGCAACACATCGAAAAGCCCGATGACCTGCTCGTTGAGCGATCCAATCCAGTGGGCATGCTGAATTCTCATGCGCCGTAAATACAAAGAGATGACGCTTTCGTCAAATGACGCCACCGCAGGCAGGGGCTATTATTTCTTTATATTCTGGAGGTTTGCCGATGCTTGAATTCCGTGTTACCCGGCCCGGGGAACGTGCTCTCCTATGCGGCTCGGCTACCAGCCGCCGCGATTTTCTCCACGTCGGGGCGCTGGCCGCCGTCGGGCTCTCGCTGCCGCAATACGCGCGGGCCGCGGCCGAGGGCAAGGTTCGCCCCGGTTGCGAGAAGCGGTCGTGCATCATGATTTTCAACCTCGGCGGTCCGTCGAACATGGACCTCTGGGACATGAAGCCCGACGCGCCGGTCGAGGTTCGCGGCCCCTTCAAGCCAGTCCGCACGAAGTCTGATGCCTTCGAGGTGTCGGAGCTGCTCCCAAAGCACGCCGAGATCGCCGACAAGTTTTCACTCGTCCGCAGCTGCCACCACGATGGCGCTGCGGTGCACGATGCCGGCTGGCAGATCATGCAGACGGGCCGGCGGTTTACCGGCGGCATCCAGACGCCGCATGCCGGCAGCGTCACGGGCTACCTTCTCGGACGCCGGACCGACCTGCCGCCATTCGTCGTGCTGCCCGAGCTGATGGGCCGCGGCGGTGGCAATCTTCCCAACGGCCAGGCCGGGGGGTTTCTTGGCAAGGCGCAGGACCCGTTCGCCCTCATGGCCGATCCCTCCAAGCCCAACTTCCGCGTGCCCGATCTGCTACCCCCAGATCAGATCTCCGTGGCCCGGCTCGATCGCCGCCGCAAGATGCGGGAGATCGTCGAATCCGCAGCCAAACAGTTCGAGGCCAGCGAAGACGCCCGGCTGCTCGATGACAACTTCCAGGCTGCCTATCGCCTCATGACGAGCCCGCAGGCCCGCGAAGCCTTCGATCTCTCGAAAGAGCCGCAGGCCGTCCGTGAGCGATACGGCATGAACCGGTTTGGCCAGTGCTGCCTGCTCGCCCGGCGGCTTGTGGAAAACGGCGTGCGATTCGTGACGATCAACACCTTCCTCACCGTTTTCGACGAAATCACCTGGGACATCCACGGCTCGAAGCCGTTCACGTCGATCGAGGGCATGAAAAACATCG
>CAZODJ010000067.1:0-12341 GCA_964578555.1 uncultured Candidatus Kuenenia sp. | reverse complement strand
CTACCGCCGCTTCGCGACACGTTTGGCTGGGCGCATGCCTTTGGTGGGCGGTGGTGCTGCGGCTGGTTCGGCGGGCTGCTCCTGGAATTTTTCCGCCTGGCCGGTGAGTTCGTAGAGAAACCGGCTGGGGCGACAGGGCTTCGTCTTTCCCCACTTCATGCGAGTGAGGCACAGTGAGAGCGAGAGCCGCTTGCGGGCACGGGTGACGCCGACGTAGCAAAGCCGCCGCTCCTCGTCGATCGCCTGCAGGCCGTCGTTGAGCGAACGGATGTGGGGCAGGATGCCCTCCTCCATGCCCACCATCCAGACGCAGTCGAATTCGAGCCCCTTGGCCGCATGGAGCGTCATGAGTCGGAGCTTGTTGCCCTTGCCCTTTTCCTTGTCGTTCTCGTGCCGCTCGGCCTCCGTGACTTCGAGGATCAGGTCGTCGAGAAATCCGCGAACCAGCCGGGCAAAGCCCTCGTCGTCACGGCTGCCGCCGTGCGTCTTCTCGTAGTGGGCCAGCGCGTTGGCCACCTCCTCCACGCACTGCCAGCGGGCCTCGGCCTCGGCGAGGTCGTCCTCGTATTCCTTGTCGAGGTGACGCCGGTAGCCGGCCTGGTCGAGGAGCGTGCGGAGTGTTTCAGCGGCGCCGGCCACGGCAGCACCGTGCCGGAGCGAGACCATTCGCTCGAGCATTCCGATGCCCGTGCCGGCGGCGGCGGTGAGCTGGCCGGCCCCACGGGCGGCTTGTAGCTCGTGCCACAGGCTGTGGCCAGCGAGGGACGCGGCGGTACGGCATTTCTCGATCGTGTGCGCAGAGAGGCCGCGAGGAGGCACGTTGGCGATCCGCGACAGGGCGAGATCGTCATCGGGCTCGACCAGGAGCCGGAGAAAGGCCATCACGTCCTTGACCTCGCGGCGGTCGAAGAACGATCGGCTGCCGATCAGCTCGTAGGGAATGTCGCGCCGCCGTAGTTCCTGCTCGAAGACGCGGGTCTGCTCGCCAGTGCGGACGAGGATCGCCGTCTCGGCCGGGATCGTCGCCCCCTCGCGGAGCAGACTCTCCACCTCGCCCACCACCCGCTGCGACTCGTCGACTTCGTCCTGCGCCTGCATGATCGTCGGGGGCACGCCTGACGGAGCCTTGGAGACGAGCGTCTTGCCGTGCCGTCGCCCGTTGTGCGCGATGAGCGTGTTGGCCGCCTTGATGATCTCCGGCGTGGACCGGTAGTTCTCCTCGAGTCTCACCACGGTGGCGCCGGGCCAGCGGTGGGCGAAGTCGAGGATGTGGGCGATCTGAGCACCCCGCCAGGCATAGATCGACTGGTCATCGTCGCCCACCACGCACAGGCTGCGGTGGTCGCGGGCCAGTGCCGCCAGGATCCGTTCCTGGATGCCGCTGGTGTCCTGATACTCGTCGACGAGAAGGTGGTCGAACCGGGAAGCCTCCTGGCGGCGGGCGTCGTCATGCGTCGTGAACAGTTCGTCGACCACCAAGAGCAGGTCGTCGAAGTCCACGGCACCGGTGGCCCGCAGGGCCTGCTGGTAGCGGCGGTAGCCGGCGGCGGCGAGTTCCCAGGACTCGTCGGCGTCGCCTGAGAGGTTGGCAAATGCGTCATCGGGACGGATGCCGACGCTCTTCCAGCGGCTGACACGGTCGAGCAGGTCGGCGGGCCGGAGCGTCGCCTCCGGCACCTTGAGTTCCTTGAGCACCTTGCGGGCCGTGCCCTCCTGATCGCCGCGATCGATGATCGTGAACCGTTCCGGGTAGCCCAGCCGGGCGGCATGCCGCCGCAGGATGCGGACACACAGCGAATGGATCGTGGAGATCTCCGGCCGCGGCGCATCCTTTTTTCGCTTGAGGAGCGTGTTGGCCCGGCCGAGCATCTCGCGGGCCGCCTTGTTGGTGAACGTGACGGCGAGGATCCGCGAGGGGCAGTTCCCCCGACGAACCAGATGCGCGATCCGGGCGATGACGACGCGGGTCTTGCCCGTGCCCGCCCCGGCCAGCACGAGCAGGGGCCCGACCGGGGCGGTGACAGCCTGCATCTGAGCGGCGTTGAGCTTCGGGGCAGCGTCCATGCGTGCGGTGGTCGGGCGAATGGTTCTTGTCGTGGTGTCTGGCTACGGGGGGGCGGAAGAACTGAAATGTAGCACACGGCACAACCGCCTTGACGGGCCGTGCGGTGAACGTTTCTATTCCCGTCTTCAATGCCCCGAGGAGAGACGCCGCTGATGGATCCCAAGATTGATACCGACAACGCGCTCGCCGAAAAGACGTTCGAGTTTATCGATCGCCTGCGTCCGCATGCCAACGCCATCGTCATGGCGGTCGGCGGCGCGGCGCTCGCGATGCTCGCCTGGCTGCTGGTTTCCAACCAGACGACTGCCGGTCGGAACCAGAGCTGGGATGCCTTTCTCGATGCCGTAGCGAGCGACAGTCAGCCGATGCTCGTCGACTCGTTGGGCGATGTGATCCGTCGCCACCCTGGCACACCGGCGGCGCAGTGGTCGGAGGTCGTGCTGGCCGACTTTGCCGTGAGTGAGGGAACAGACCTGCTCTTCTCCAACAAGGAGCAGGGGCGGCAGCGGCTGCAGTCGGCCGTCGACGCCTACTCGGCGGTCCTGGCCGCTCGGCCGCGCGGCCTGCTGGCGACGCGGGCCACGTTCGGCCTCGCCAAAGCCCGTGAGAGCCTGGGGCAACTCGACGACGCCCGGCGCGGATACGAGGCCGTGGCCACCGAGCAGTCGTCCGGCGGATTCGCACATCTGGCGACACAACGCGTGGCAGCCCTGAATCGGCCTGCGACGAAGGAATGGTACGATTGGTTCGCGGCCCAGACGTTCACACCGCCCCCGCCGGCCGCCGCGGGGGCAGGAGCCGCTTCCGGTGACGACCAACCAGCCCCCCCCGCCGCTTCCCCCGCTGAATGACGAGTCGGACGACCTGCCGCCCGAGGTTTCGTGGGCAGCCGGCGATGAGGCGTCGTTTGTCGTCGAACCGGGAGACGCCGGTACGCGGCTGGATGTCTTCCTCGCCGCACGGTTTCCCGACAGAAGCCGCTCGTTCCTGGCACGGGCGATCGACAAGGGGGCCGTTCGCGTGGATGGCGTGCAAGCCCGCGGTTCGCTGAAGGTGAAGGCCGGGTCGCTCGTCTGTTTCACGGTGCCCGCGCCGCCACGGGCCGGCCCGGCTGCCGAGGAGATCCCGCTCGATTTTTTGTATCTCGACGAGTGGATGGCAGCCGTCAACAAGCCGCCGGGCATGGTTGTCCACCCCGCGAAGGGCAACTGGAAGGGCACGCTGGCTGGGGCGCTGAAGTGGCACTTGGAGCAGCAGTCCGTAGCGGGCGCGGTCGGTCTCTCTACGGCCGGCGGCCCGACACGACCGGGGATCGTTCACCGACTTGACCGTGACACCAGTGGAGTGATCGTGGTGGCCCGCACGGAGGATGCCCATCACGCCCTCGCCAAGCAATTCGAACGAAGAACCACGGCCAAGACCTATCTGGCCATCACACACGGCTGCCCGCAGTTCGACCGCGATGAGATCGACCTGCCGATCGGCATCCATCCCTACCAGCGGGAGAAGATGGCGGTGCGACGCGATCATTCGACCAGCCGCGAGGCCGTGACACGCTACGAGGTTGTGGAGCGGTTTCGGGGGGCGGCGCTCGTGAGGGTGACTCCGCAGACCGGCCGGACCCACCAGATCCGCGTGCATCTGGCGGCGATCGGCTGTCCGGTGCTCTGCGACAGCCTCTATTCCGGCCGCGCCGTGATCGAGCCGTCCTTCTTCGGGTTGCCGTCGACCGATCCGCTTGCCGACGGTCCTCTCATCACGCGGCAGGCTCTGCATTCGGCGCGTCTGGAGATCACGCATCCCGCCACGCAGGAGCGGCTCGCGCTGGAGGCGCCTCTGCCAGCCGACATGCAACGGGTGCTCACGGCGCTGCGGCCGAGATGAGCGTGCCCTGTTCGCCATCGGTCTCCCGGACCAGCGGAAACTCGAGGACGAACGTGCTGCCGTGGCCCGGCGAGCTGGTGGCCACGATGTCGCCACCGTGCTCCCGGAGGATCTTGCGGCTCACCGTCAGGCCGAGGCCGGTGCCCTTGGCCCCCTTCGTCGACACGAAGAGGTTGAAGATGTCGGCGAGCGTTTTAGCGTCCATGCCGGCGCCGTTGTCGGTGACGGTGATTCGGACGCGGCCAGCCGCGGTGTCACACTCCGCCGCGATGTCGACCCGAGGCGCATCGTGCCCCTCCACGGCGTCGAGCGCGTTGGAGACGACGTTGAGCACGGCCCGGGACATTCCCTCGGGATCGAAGAGCAGCCGAGGCAGACCAGTCGGCCTCTTCCAATGAACTGCCACACTTCCTTCGTCGACCCGCTGCCGCACGGTTTCGAGAATGTCGTCGATCAGGCTGACCAGATCGGACGGCACCGGATCGGGCTCCCGCTCCTTGCTGAAGGAGAGCATGTCCATCACGAGCGAGGAGATCTTGTTTTGGTTGCGACGGACGATGTCCCAGCCCTTCTGGAGCACCGCCAGATCGTCGTTGTCGAGCCCCATCTCCACCAGGTAGCTGCCGCCGCGGATTCCCTGGAGAATGTTCTTGATGTGGTGGGAAAGCGTGGCGATCGTCTGGCCGATCGCGGCCAAGCGTTCCGACTGCAGCATCGCCGAGTAGTGGGTGGTATCTTCCACGGCGAGGGCCGCCTGATGGCCGATGGCGATCATGAGTTTGAGGTGCTCGTCGCTGAACCGCCGTTGCCCTGACTCCATCGCCTCGGCCAGCGGCACCATCGTGTCGACGTAGATCACACCCACCGTGTCGTAGCGGCCCTGCAGCGGCACGCAGATCGCCTCCCGCACCCCCGTGCGGACGATGCTGTTGCCCGAGGCGAACCGGTCGTCGTCCTGGGCGTCGCTGGTGAGCACGCCCTCCCGCTTGTCGAGCACGTAGTCGAGAATCGTGCGGCTGATCGCCATCGACGTGGCAGCGCCGGCGTGCCGGTCGCGGCGGGCCTTGGTTTTCAGTTCCCGGGTCTCGGGATCCAACAGCATGATGCAGCCCCGGTCGGCCGCCACCCACTCGAAGACGAGTTCGAGAATGCGGCCGAGCAGTTCGTCAATGTCGAGTGTATGACTGGCGGCCAGTGCCGTGCGGTACATCACCTGCACGTTGCTGCGGGCCTTGGCAAGACGGTCGTGATGCGTGTCGGTGGGGGCGAAGGCAGCCACGGCCTCTTCGTTGCCCATCGACCGCACGATCCGCGAGCCGTCGAGATCGGCCCGCGTCGCCACCACGTCGACCCGTCCGAGCGTGGCTTCATCGGCCCCGTCGGGGGCGTAGATCATCACGGTACGGCCGATCTGCAGGCGATCTCCACCGGCCAGTTCAGCCCGCTCGACCCGCCGATTGTTGACGAACGTGCCGTTGGAGCTCTTGAGGTCGTCGAGCACGAAGGCCGCGCCGACACGACGGATTTCGGCATGCCGGCGCGAGACTTCGTTATCCTGCAACTGCAGGAGGTTGCCGATCTCTCTGCCGATGCTGAGCGGGCCTTCGAGATTCGTGAGATCGAACCGGGCACCCGTGTCGCGGCCCTGAATGACAAGCAGTGACGGCACTCGGCGTCCTCCGGCGTGGCTCCCCGACGGCTAGTCTAGTCTCGGGGCAGCCAAAAATTCTGGTCCATAACGTGCCGGCGGGGAAGCGGCTCACCGCCGAACGCACGCCGTATAGAATGCCACTATCGGTTTTTCCACGGGAGTCCCGCATGCGCATTTTTCACACGGCGGTTGTCCGTCACCCATTTTTGCGTTTCTGGCCGTCCACAGCGCTGATGATCACCGCCAGCGTGGCGGGATTCGCGGGATCAGTTCGCGGGGCGGAGTCCTCTGCCACGCCCAACCCTGACGATACGGCGACGCGGTTTCGTGAAGCTGTCAGTTGGCTGGCGTCCTCCGAGCGGGAGGGGCGCGGGCCCGGTACGGCTGGAATCGATCAAGCCGCTGACTGGGTGGCCCGGCAGTTGGCCAGTCTGGGCCTCGAAACCCAGGTGGGAGACGCAGATGGCATCCAGCCATTTGCCATGACGCTCGAAGCCACCCTTGGGCCGGATGAGAGGAACCGGGTCGAGTTGGTCGGCCCTGCCGACGGGAGCGGATCCCGGCAGGTGGTGCCACTCAAGTTGGGCAAGGACTTCACCCCACTGGCGGCCGGCGGCTCCGGTCCCTTCGATCTGCCCCTGGTGTTCGCGGGCTTTGGCATCACCGCGCCGGCCGAGGAGTACGACGACTATGGTCCGCTCGTCTCGCCCCATGGACACGGCAGCCTCGCGAAGGGGGCGGCCCTGATCGTGTTGCGACAAGAGCCGCAGAAGGACAATCCTCACAGTGTGTTCGACGGCAATCAGGCATCGCAATATGCCGCCCTGTCGCGGAAGGTCGCCAATGCGTCGGAGCACGAGGCGGGCGGCCTCGTGTTTTGTAACGACGCCGGCTCGGACAACGAACTGATGGCGTTTACACGGGCCGGAGACGGCTCCACGAAGCGGGCCATGCCGATCCTCCATGTGGATCGCGAGGTGATCAACCGCGTCGTGAAGGAATCGCTGGGCCGTGATCTGGCGACGATCGAGAAAACCATCGACGATTCGTTCAAGCCGCAGAGCGCGGCTTTGGCAGGCTGGCGTATTCGGGGGTCGACCGACATCGAGCGGAAGGAAACCCAGACGCGAAACGTGCTGGCGATGCTGCCAGGCAAGGGGGCTGCTGCCGATGGGGATGCCCCGGCGATCGACCCCCGGGAGACGATCGTTTTGGGCGCCCACTACGACCACCTCGGCTACGGCGGCGTGAATTCGGCCGCGCCGGGTGAGACGGCGATCCACCACGGCGCCGATGATAATGCCAGTGGCACGGCGATGCTCGTCGAAGTCGCGCGGATGCTGCGCGAGCGCGGGCCGTTGCCCCGCTCGGTTCTCTTCGTCGCGTTTTCCGGCGAGGAGCGGGGCCTGCTCGGCAGCGCCCACTACACTGCCAACGCCGCCGTCCCGTTGGCCGACACGGTGGCGATGGTGAACCTCGACATGGTGGGCCGGCTCACCGACAACAAACTCATCATCCACGGCACTGGCACTGGCACCGGCCTCGACGCGATGGTCGATCGGCTCGTCGGCGGCCATGGCTTCGACGTTGCCAAGGAGCCGGGCGGCTTCGGTCCCAGCGACCACTCGAGCTTCTATGCCAAGAAGATTCCGGTGCTTCACGTCTTCACGGGCTCGCACTCCGACTACCACCGGCCGACCGACACCGCCGAGAAGATTGACTACGAAGGCATGGCGCGGATCGCGGGGCTCGTGGCCGACGCCGTCGGTGAGCTGGCGAGTGTCTCGCCTCGGCCCGACTACATCGAGGTGGCCTCGAAGCAGTTTGCCCGCGGCGGCGACCGTCCCTACTTCGGCAGCATTCCTGACTTTGGGAAACCAGGAGGAGGCTATGCGATCACTGGCGTCACCAAGGGATCCCCAGCAGCTGAAGGCGGGCTCCAAGGGGGCGATGTGATCGTCCGCCTCGGAGACAGCGCCATCACCGGCCTCGAGGACTTCGACAGCGCGCTTCGCAAGTACAAGGCCGGCGAAACGATCCCTGTCGTGGTCAAACGCAACGACACCGAAGTGACCCTCAACGTCACGCTCGGAAAGCCCAAGTAGCGCCGGCTGCTTCACGCGAGCCTCGCCATCCTGGCCTCGGCTCGCTTGGCGACCATCCGGTCGCTCTCGTAAGCCCGCCCTCCAGGCGGGCGGTGCAGTGTGACGCCGTAATGCGCAGCATCCACCCAGCCCCGGGCACGAGTCGACGAGCCGGGGGCGGGTGAAGTCGAGGCGAGTTGGCGTATCCTCGCCCCGATGCCGAGGCTTCGCCCGTCCCCGGCGGCGCTGCCAGAAAGCAGGCGTTTCTGCGGGGTTTTTGGGATTGAGCCGACGTGATCACCCTGCAATGATCCCGCCCGCTTCGAGGCCGCGGCGGTCGGTAAGACGGTGCTCGAAGCCCGTCCACCAAGCAAGGAGTGCATCTCGTGAACAGGCAGTTCGCCGGCATCATCTGTGGAGCCCTCGGGGCCCTCGTATCCGTTCCCGCTTTCGCGCAGGCGCCGACCCCACCTGCCAGTCCGGCCGTGCATGCGGCGGTCGTCGATGTGGGTTACATCTTCAAGAACCATGCCCGTTTCAAGGCGGCGATGGACAAGATGAAGGACGAAGTCATGACCGCCGAGAATGGCCTCAAGGCCGAACGGGATCGTATCAACGGCCTCATGGAGCAGCTCAAGGGCTTCAATGTGGGTACGCCCGAATACAAGCGGCTCGAGGCGGAGATCGCCAAGGCGCAGGGCGACTTCAACGTCAATGCCCAGCTCCAGAAGAAGGACTTTATGGAGCGGGAGGCGAAGGTCTACATGCAGGTCTACGACGAGGTCGAGAAGGCCGTGACTCAGTTTGCTCGTGAGCACCGCATTGCCGTCGTGCACCGGTTCGATGGCGACCCGGTCGACTCCAGTGACCGCAATCAGATTCTTCGTGGCATCACCAAGCCGATCGTCTACTACGAGCCGGGTATCGACATCACGCCCGACATCCTCAAGATGCTCAACGGGACGCCGGTGGCCGGTGTCGCGCAGCCGCCGGTTCGGTAGGTTTCCATCCGTCCCTGCGGTGGCCCGCTTGTTCGTCAATCTACCGTTGTCCGGGGTGGTGCAGACTGCCGGCGTGATGAAACGTTTTTCGGCCCGACTGTCGGGAGTGAGTTCGCCGCGATGTCTTTCGTTCCTGTCATTCGATCCCAGCAAACCCTTCGCCGTCCGGCGGTGGTCTCGGGTGTCGGGTACTGGAGCGGGCGGGCCAACCGGGTGGAGTTGCGGCCGGCTGCAGCTGGAACGGGTGTGGTGTTCGTTCGCGACGATCTGGCGGTGCCGGTGCGAATTCCCGCGGTGGTTGAAAATCGCGTGGATGCCGTGGCGCGGACGAATCTTGCCGTGGCCGGTGTGACGGTGCAGATGGTGGAGCATGTGCTCAGTGCCCTGGCGGGGTTGGCTGTCGACTGCTGCGAAGTTCACGTCACGGCCGAGGAGTTGCCGGGTCTCGATGGGTCGTCCCGGGCGTATGTCGACGCGATCGACGCCGTGGGCATCGAGGGCCTCGGGGCGCCGGTCGTGCCGATCGTGGTCGATCGTGCGGTGCGGCTCGGAGACGATGTCAGCTGGGTGGAGGTGGGCCCGCCACGGTTTGCCGGGCTCGCGATCGAGTATGAGCTCGACTATTGCCATGCCGCGATCGGCCGGCAGCAGTTGAGTCTCGAGGTTACTCCTGCTTCCTACCGGGAGCAGCTCGCGGCGGCCCGTACGTTTCTGGCGGCCGAGGAAGCCGAGCGTCTGCAGGCGGCTGGGCTGGGGCTGGCCGTCGGCCATCGTGATCTTCTGGTCTTCGGCGACGACGGGCCGATCGGCAACACGCTGCGCTGGGCCGACGAATGCGTCCGGCACAAGGTGCTCGATCTCGTGGGTGACCTTGCGCTTGCCGGTCAGCCCCTGTATGCCACGGTGCGGGCGAGCCGCAGCGGGCATCGCCTCAATGCTGCGGCGGCCGCCCGCGTGGTGGCGGAGTATCGTGATTCCGTGGCCGTCTAGCGGAAGAAGGGCCTGCTACCATGTCAGTGAGCATTCATCCGACCGCTCTCGTGGAGGCGGGAGCTCGGCTCGACGATGACGTTCGGATCGGGCCCTACTGCGTGATCTCCGGAGAGGCGGAGATCGGCCGCGGCACCACGCTGGCCAACAACGTCACGATCGTCGGCTCCGTGTCGCTTGGCGCCGACAACACCGTTCATCCGTACACCGTGATCGGCGGTGAGCCACAAGACGTGAGCTATCGAGGCTCCTCGACGCGGGTCGTGATCGGCGACCGGAATGTGATTCGTGAGCACGTCACCATCAGCCGTGGCACCGAAAAGGAGCACGGGAAAACGGTCGTCGGCAACGGCAATTACCTTATGGCTGCCTGCCATGTGGCGCACGACTGCGTGATCGGCGACCACGTCATCCTCGCCAACGGGGTGCTGCTGGGCGGGCACGTGCGGGTGCAGTCGCATGCGTCTCTGTCTGGATCCGTCGCCGTGCATCACTGGGTGACGATTGGCGGCTGGGCGTTTGTGGCCGGTGTGAGCCGTGTCCTCCATGACGTGCCCCCCTTCATGCTCTCCGAAGGGATGCCGGCCCGACCGCGGTGCGTGAACACGGTGGGCCTGAGGCGCGGGGGCTTTTCCCGGGAGGCAATTGACGCGGTGTCGGAGTCGTTCCGCCTGCTCTACCGGGCAAAGGTGGGCCTCGAGTCAGCCCGGGAGATTCTTCGCTCCCAAGGGATGCTGCTCCCCGACGTCGAACAACTGCTCGAATTTCTTGGCTGCCAGCAGGGCGGTCGGCATGGACGTGGTCGTGAGCAACGGAGGGCGGCATGAGTCGGATCAAGGTTGGCGTGATCGGATGCGGGCATCTCGGGGCGATTCACACGCGGCTTCTGGCCGCTCGGCCCGATGTCGAGTTGGTAGGCGTTGTGGACCCGTCAGCGGAGGCCCGCACACGAGTGGCCGACGCACACGGCTGCCACGGCTTCGAGCATCCCCGCGATCTCATCGGGGTGGTGCAGGCGGCCGTCGTGGCAGCTCCCACGGGACTGCATGCGGCTGTGTCATTGCCGCTCTTGGAAGCAGGCGTCGACCTGCTTGTGGAAAAGCCGCTCGCTGCCTCGGTGGAGGAAGCCCGGGCGATCGTGATCGCGGCCCGCCGCCACGGGCGGGTCGTGGCGGTCGGCCATGTGGAGCGCTTCAACCCCGCCTGGCGCATTGCCGTGGAGCGAGCCGGTCGGGTGGTGGCCGTCCAGGCGGCGCGGCAGGCGCCGTTCACGTATCGCTCGTTGGACGTCGGCGCGGTGCTCGACCTGATGATCCATGACATCGATCTCGTGTTGTCGCTCGAGCCGGGACGGCTGGAAGAGGTCGAGGCCCACGGCATCGTCGCCACCGGGGGCCATGAGGACATGGTGCGGGCGAGGTTGACGTTTTCGTCGGGTCTCGTTGCCGATCTCGTCGCCTCGCGGATCCACCCCACGCTGCAACGCACGATTTCCGTAGTGTCGACTGACAGCCTGATCGACGTTGACTTCAATGCCAAGACCGTGAGCATCATGACGCCTTCGGCTGGAATACGCGACGGCTCGTTCGTCGCGACCGCTGTCCCTGTCGAGCAACGGGCGGCGGCCAAGGAGGCCTTCTTTACGGACGTGCTGCCGCGGGAAACGCTTACGGCCCCGGAAGCCAACGCGATCGCCTGCGAGCACGACGACTTTCTGGCCGCTGTCGCCACGGGCCGGGCGCCGCTGGTGCCTGCCTCGGCGGGCGCGGCCGCGCTCGAGATCGCAGGGCGCGTGCTCGATGCCTTGGCCTGCACGAGGTTCGGCTGTGGGGGCGAACCCGCCGTCGTGCCGCTGGGGAGCCGGCCTCAGTCGGTGCAGTCTGTTCAGCCGCGCCGCAAAACCGGCTGAACCTGCCCAGCCGTTCCAGTCTCCCGCGGCCGACTGGAACCCCGCGGGTGGCCTGGCCGATAGAGTCTGAGAGAAGAGTCCCACGGCGGAGGATTCCCGACATGGTCCGATTATCGATAGTGATAGCGGCGTGGTTGGCGGCGACGGCGGTGGCCGAGCAGCCCGCGACGATCGAAATGCCACCGGTCGTGTTCGAAGGGTTCGGCCTTGGCGATTTCAAGGGCCCCGGATCGATCGCCGGCGCGATGCGACGGGCCGTGCCGTCAACGGACGCGGCCGCTCTGCCGCTGGACATCGTTGTTCGCGGTCCCCGTGGTTCGGGAGGATCATTGGAACCACTCGCGACGGAACTCCGCAGTCGCATCAGTGTGCTGGACGTTTCCGCCGGCGTCGTGGCGACCCCCGACGTGGTGCACGAGGGCCTGACGCGGTGGATCGGCGGAGTGAAGCTCGCATCGGATCATGATGCGGGACGCGAGGTGATCGAACTCCGAACCACGCTCACGCAGGCGGAGACCACGGGCGTGTTTGGCATTGAACTGGGGCCGCGCATCGAACGACGACTGCGGCGCGGAGCGGTGGTGTTTCTCGACGGCAAGGCCGAGGCCCGGGCCTTCAAGTCGGCTGAGACCGGCACCTGGACACTCCCGGGCGACTCGAGTGCTGCGATGGTAGGTGTGACGGCTCGCACCGGCCTCAAACGATGAACGGTAGCGACCGGTCAGGGCGGCGGTGCGTGCGACGGATCGTCTTGCGG
>CAZODJ010000066.1:0-12421 GCA_964578555.1 uncultured Candidatus Kuenenia sp. | reverse complement strand
CGACCGGTGGAGCTGCCGCTTCCGCGGCGGCCACTGCCGCCTGACCATCGCCCACAACCGTGACCTGGTAGCCTTCCGACTCCAGATTGAACTTGATGCCGATGGCGAGATGCTGCTCGTCTTCGACGACGAGAATGTGAGCCATAAGGCTATCGTACAAGCACAGTCCGCTCGCGGACAGGCTTGGCGTAGCCATGCCCCACGAACCATTCCCAGGCATCCTGCACGGCGTCTTCCAGCGGCCGGATGGTGTACCCCAATTCTCGCCGGGCCCGCTCACACGAAAAGTGGTGCGGCAGCATCGACATCGTGACGGCCGCGGAGTTCACAGCGGGCTCGCGGCGGGCCAGCAGGCCGGCGAGATCGCCGCACCAGCCAGCCATCCGAAGCACGACCGGGCCGACGGTGCCAAGGGGCTGAATACGACCGCCGACTCGGGCGAAGATCCGCCACGCCTCGAGGTAGGAGAGCGAATGCCCGCCGAGGATGTAGCGGCGACCGGTTTGTCCGCGGTCCATCGCGGCGAGGATACCCGCCGCCACGTCACGGACGTCAACGAAGTCGTTGCCTCCCGGGGGTGCAAAGAGCCCCTTCCCGGAGGCGACTTCCAAGAGCATGCGACCGCTCGATGGCTTCCAGTCCCAGGGCCCCAGCATGAAGACCGGGTTGACGATCACTGCGTCGAGGCCGCGATCGACCTCACGGAGTACGACCTCCTCGGCTTCCCGCTTGGTGACCACATACGGGCATTCCGGCATCACGCCCGGCGGCGTCTCTTCGTCGGCCGGCTGGCCGTCATGACGAAGGCCGATGGCATCGACGCTCGACACATGGATCAGTCGGGCGCCCGCCCGTCGCGCGCAACGGGCGACGAGTTCAGTGCCCACCACGTTGACGTTCTGCATCTCGTCGCGATGCCGCCAGCCGCAGTGCACCATGGCGGCCGAGTGAACCACGAACGAACTGCCGTCAATCGCCCGCTGCAAGGCATGTTCATCGTCGAGCGTGCCGACCGCCGTCTCGAGGGGCACCCCCTCGAGAGCCGGGTCGTTCACGGAGCGATGCGGCCGCACCAGCGCCCGCACGCTCCGGCCGCGGTTGAGCAAGAGCCTGACGACGTTGTTTCCCACCAGGCCGGTTGCACCGGTGACGACACAATCCACCGCAGACCGGAGAGGGTCTCCGCAGGTCGCAGCAGCGGTCGAAATGGTTTTGGTGGACGCGTCGATCATCGGGGTCGCTCTGCGGGCCTTCGTGCGTGGGCCGGGCTGCGCGATCCGTCGTGATGCACCCGGCTCTAGTTTAATTCGACCGAAAGCCCCGGTCGACTTTCACCGCCGCCCCGAGGGCCCGGATTTGACGAACCCGCCGGTGCCGCCGAAGATGCTGGTCGCAATCGTCCGAAGTGCTTGAAACAGAAGGGTTTTGGGCAACGGGAGGCCAACCAGGGAGGTGACGTCGCGTGGCGGATGTACAAGTGCGGCCGGTGGAGAGCCGGGCGGAGCAGAACAGGTTTATCCGGCTACCCTGGCGGATCTATCGGGACGACCCCTGTTGGATGCCACCCTTGGTCATGGCTCAGGAGGAGCTGCTCGGCTTCCGGACTCATCCCTTCTACGAGAAGTCACGATCACAGTCGTTTCTGGCCAGCCGCGGAGACACGGATGTCGGCCGCATCACCGCGATCGTCAACGCAGGCCACATCGAACGGTATCACGAGCAACGCGGCTTTTTCGGGTTTTTCGAGTGCGACGACGACCCGGCCGCGGCACGGGCGCTCTTTGGAGCCGCCCGCGACTGGCTGCATGCCGAGGGGATGACCAGCATCCGTGGCCCCGCCAATCCTTCGCTCAACTACGAGTGTGGCCTCTTGATCGAGGGCTTCGACACGCCCCCCTTCTTCATGATGACCCACAACCGGCCATATTACGCCGGGCTGGTCGAGGAAAACGGGTTTCACAAGGTCGAAGATCTGTTCGCCTTCTGGGGCCGGATGTCGATGCTCGAAAGCATCGATCAGAAACTTGGCGTGATGGTCGAGGGGGTGAAGGAACGGTTTGGCGTGACGGTGCGGCCGCTCGATCGCAGTCGCTTCGCCGAGGAAGTGCGGATGTTTCTCGAGATCTATAACTCGAGCCTTGCCGGCACCTGGGGCTTCGTGCCGCTCTCGCCTGGCGAAGTGGATCACATGGCGGCGAGCCTCAAGCACCTGATCGTGCCGGAACTGGCCCTCGTGGCGGAAGCAGAGGGCAAGCCGATCGGCACGGTCTTCTGCCTGCTTGACTACAACCCCCGGATCAAGGCGATCAATGGCCGGCTCTTTCCGCTGGGCTTTCTCAAGCTCCTCTGGAACAAGCGGGGCATCAAACGGATGCGGGCGATCAGCACCAACGTCATTCCTGAATACCAGACCTGGGGCGTGGGGCTCGTGCTCCACGCGGCGCTCGTGCCGCGGCTCTACGACTGGGGCATGGACGAAGTGGAGTTCTCCTGGGTGCTGGAAAGCAACCACCTCTCGCGGCGGACGCTCGAACGCGGCGGCGCGCTCGTGACCAAGAAGTACCGTCTCTATCAGGACGATCCTGTGGCGTAGGACAGGCTGCCGGCTGGCTGCCTTGGGGGCGGCGGTTCGGGGCTGCCCGTGCCGCCTCGCCGGACGTTCGCGGAGGGCATCCTGCCCTCCGCTCTCTCGATGCCAGCTTCGCTTCTGGATCGCCTCCGCTTCCGGCATCCATGCCTTCGCTCGCTGCCAACGCCGGCTCCGCGGCACGGGCAGCCCCTCACGGATCCATCAGAGCACAAGAAGCAGAATCAAAGTGAGACAGGCTTCAGCCTGTCAAAGCAACGCACCGGCGGCTGATTGCGGGCCGATCTCGTTACTCACCGGCGGCGGCTGCGGCTGGGCCGGGAGGTGCGGCTGCCGCTGGTGATCGCGCCCACGCCACCGCCGCCGACCACTGCGCCGCCCACGGTTGAGCCCGAGCTGCGATAGGACCGGGAGGGCGTGTTGTAGTAGGGCCAGACGCGTTGGCCCCGCTGCTGGGCCTGCTCCCAGCGCATCGAGCCGTAGTTGATCCCCGAGAGGTTAAACGAGCGGTAGGGGTTGCGGGGGCTGACCGCACTCGCGGTGGAACAAAAACCAGCGACCGTAGTCGCAACGGCGAGCAGGACGGCGAAACGCAGCAAACGCATGGGCACCTCCCGGGGAGAACAGGACCAGACAGTCGATCTGTACGAAACAAGCCGGTGACTGGTTCGGTTGAGTTCCGGGCTGCACTACTTTCCGCGATGAGGGCGGTAGCCGACCGATTTTCGCGGGCGACGTTGCTTGCGCGAGCCCGTGGCCGGGCCGCCTGTCTGCTCGCGGGCCGCGGCGGGCCCGCCTCTGATGTGATCCCCTGAAGTCTGTTCCGTAAAGGCCCGTGTCGCCTCGCGTCGCTTGTGATCAAGCGCTTCCTTGGGTGGCCGCTCCGGGATCAGGCAGTCGCAGCCAGAGCCAATGAGGTCCTGTCGGCCCGCCTGCTCGAGTGCCCGCCGCACCTCGAAATAGTTCTCGGGCTTGAAGAACTGCAGCAGGGCCCGTTGCATTCTCCGATCCTTGAGTCCCTTGACGATCTTTACCGGCTGCCTGGTCATCGGGTCGAGGCCCGTGTGATACATACAGGCGGCGATGTCGAACGGGCTCGGGATGAAGTCCTGCACCTGGTCGGGCTTGTAGCTGTTTCGCTTGAGAAAAAGGGCCAGGTCGATCATCTCCTCGATCCCGCTTCCCGGATGGCTGGCGATGAAATAGGGCACGGTGAACTGCTTCTTACCGACTCGCCGACTGGCGGCCCGGAAGGCCTTGTCGAATTCCACATAGTCGTCGGCCGACGGCTTCTTCATGAGGTTCAAGACCTCAGGGTCGGTATGCTCCGGCGCCACCTTGAGGTGGCCGCCGACGTGGTGCGCGGCCAGTTCCTGGAGGTACTCGGGGTCACGGCGAGCCAGATCCATCCGCACGCCACTGGCCACGAGCACCCGCTTCACGCCCTCCACCGTCCGGGCCTCCCGCATGACGTCCTTGAGCGGGCCGTGGTCGGTACCGAGCAGCTTGCAGACGGTGGGATGCACGCAGGAGAGTCGCCGGCACTTCGCCTCCACCTCCGGCCGCGTGCACTTCATCTGGTACATGTTGGCCGTCGGCCCGCCGATGTCGGACACCGTGCCCTTGAAGCCGGGCTGGCTGGCCAGCAGTTTGATCTCGGTGATGATTGAGTCTTTGCTGCGGCTCTGGATGATTCGCCCCTCATGGGCGGTGATCGAGCAGAACGTGCAGCCGCCGAAGCAGCCCCGCATGATCTGCACGCTGTTCTCGACGACTTCAAAAGCGGGAATCCGAGCCGAGCCGTACGACGGATGTGGCCGACGGGTGAACGGCAGGGCGTAGACCTCGTCCATCTCGTCCTGCTCCAGCGGCAGGGCGGGGGGATTTACGACCACCGTCTCGCGGCCGTGCCGCTGCACGAGCCGCCGCGCGTTGTGGGGATTGGTCTCGAGGTGTGAGATCCGCGTCATCTCGCAGAAGGCGAGCGGGTCGGCGGTGGCCGCTTCGTAGGTGGGCAGCTCGATCGTGTCGGGACAGCAGGGGCCGAGACCGGTCGGCGGCGGCTCGCTCGCGCCGAGTCGATAGGCCACGCCGCGGATGTCGCGGAGGTCGTGCAGCGATCGGCCGGCTGCCAGACCGCGGGCAATCTCGAGCACCGTTCGCTCACCCATGCCGAAGGCGACGAGGTCGGCCTTGGAGTCCATGAGGATCGAGCGGCGGACGGTGTCGCTCCAGTAGTCGTAGTGGGCGATCCGTCGCAGGCTTGCCTCCACGCCACCGGCCACCACCGGGACACCCGGAAATGCCTCCCGTGATCGCTGGCAGTAGGCGAGGGTGGCCCGGTCGGGCCGCCGGCCGATCGCGCCGTCGGCCGAGTAGGCATCGTCGTTGCGGACCTTCCGGCTGGCCGTGTAGTGGTTGATCATCGAGTCCATGTTGCCGGCCGAGATGCCAAAGAAGAGCCGCGGCCGACCGAACTGCCGCCACGGCTCACACGACCGCCAGTCGGGCTGGGCGAGCACGGCCACGCGAAACCCAGCCGCTTCCAGGAGTCGGGCAATGAGTCCGTTGGCAAAGCTCGGATGGTCGACGTAGGCATCCCCCGTGACGAAGACGATATCCACCTCGTCCCAGCCACGGTCAAGCATCTCCTCCCGGCTCATCGGCAGCGGGGCGGACGAACGCAGGTTGGTAAGTTCGAGCGACATGGATGGCACAACCAAAAAGGTGACACGGTGAAGTGTACCCGCGGGAAACTGCACTGGCCTTCCAGTGGTATATTCGGGAAAGTCGGCCTCAGGAGCCCCCGTCCGTGTCTCTTACCATCATTCGAATTGCGTGCCTGGTGGGCGTCGCCGTCGGGGGTGGCTGGGCCCCCGCGGATGAGCCGCCGTCGGCTGAGCAGATCGCCGGCTGGATCGAAACGCTCGGCTCCCCACAGTTTTCCCAGCGGGAGGCGGCTACTCGCAGCCTCATCGAGGCCGGGCCTGCGGCGCTTGGACCCTTGCGGGAGGCCACCGGGAGCGGTGACCTGGAGGTCAGCAGTCGGGCCATTGAGATCGCCCGCTCGATGTTGGCAAGTGACAACCAGGAAGTAGCCACGGCAGCCGAGCAGTTTCTTGACGCGGTTGCCGGCGGTGACGACGCGTCCGTGGCCGGGCTGGCTGAGGCGACGCTCGACTTCCATGCGGTAGGCCTGGCCGATGCGGCTCGCGTGGCGCTGCAGGGACTGGGCATGAAACTCACGCGGGGCATGCTGGCTACCGGTCAGCAGGGCATGCACGCGACGTTTGACACCGGGTGGCAGGGCACCAGCGACGATCTGCGGCTGCTTCTGCGACTGCCGGGCCTCTTGATCGTAAGCGTGCACGGTGTGCCGGTCGACGAGAAGGGCTTGGCGGTGATCGGTCGTCTGCGACGGGCGGGACGGATCGAACTCTACGGCACCGGGCTCCACGAGCGGCAGGTGGCGGCCTTGGTGGAAAAACTCCCCGACACCCACATCGAGCTTCGCAAAGGAGGCAAGTTGGGAATCGCCGGCCATCCCAATGCCGTGCCCTGTCACATCACGATGGTGCAGCCCGGCTCGGCCGCCGACAAGGCTGGGCTGCAGTTGGGCGACATCGTCGCGAAGGTGGCCGACAAGCCGATCAGGAATTTCGAGGAATTGACTGCCGAGATCGGCACCCATGGCCCGGGTGAGAAACTTGACCTGGAGATCATCCGGGGCCAGCCCGGCGGCCCCGAGGAACGGATGACCCGCACGATTGAACTCGACGCCTGGTGATGACATCGTGCGATGAACAGGGAGGGAGCCTGAGCATGGCGAAAGAGCGCGGCGGTGAACTGGTCGACGTGCGGTGGCATGCCCACGCCGTGAGCCGTGAGGATCGGGAGCGGGCGGCGGGCCACCGGGGCTGCGTGCTCTGGTTCACCGGTCTGTCTGGCTGTGGCAAGAGCACCGTGGCCAATGCGGTCGACCGTCTGCTCTATGAACGGGGCTGCCGCACGTTTCTCTTGGATGGCGACAACGTCCGACACGGGCTCAACGCCGCCCCCGCGCTCCTGGAGGCTCGGCACGGAGCCGAGTTTGCCAAGCGGTTTGGCCTTGGTTTCGGCCCGCAGGACCGCGAGGAGAATATCCGTCGCATCGGCGCCGTGGCGGAGCTCTTCGTGCAGGCTGGCATCATCGCTCTGACCGCGTTCATCAGCCCCTATCGCCGCGACCGTGATGCCGTGCGGGCGGTGCTGCCCGCCGGTGACTTCGTGGAGATCCATGTGCAGGCGCCGCTCGAGGTCTGCGAGGGCCGCGATCCGAAAGGGCTCTACAAGAAAGCCCGCGCCGGCGAGATCAAGGGCTTCACCGGCATCGACGATCCCTACGAGCAGCCCCTCCATCCGGAGATCGTGCTCGATTCAGCCAGTCACCCGCCCGATGCGCTCGCAGCCGTAGTGATCGGCTGGCTCGAACGGGCCGGGAAGATCGGCCAGATCTGAATGTTATTTCCGTGGTCCGAGCAACTCGACGATGTTGCCGTCGGGGTCGCGGACGCAGGTGAGGAAGAGGCCGGGGCCGAGCGATTCCGGAAGCGCAGCCGGGCTCTTGGCCAGAGGCTTTACACCATGCTTTGCCAGACGGGCCAGGGCGGCATCCGTGTCGGCCACCATGATCGTCAGGTAGCGGAAGCCGGTGTGGGAGTGGATGAAGTCGGTGTCGCCGGTGCGTGGGGTCGTGCCCGCCACACTCATCAGTTTGACCTTGGTCGCCTCGGGCCCCTCGCCGAGGACGAGCACGCGGATGGAGAGAGGCTTGCCGTCGGTGAGGCCGGCATCGGTGGCGAGCGTCGTCGGCACATCAAAGCCTGGTAATTCCTTGAAGCCGATGACATCGGTGTAGAAGGCGACCGATTTGTCCAAATCGCTGACGACCATGCCGAGGTCGATGGTGGTTCGTGTGAAGGCTCCCGGCTCGGCGGCAGGGCAGGAGGGGAGGGCGGATACGGCCGCCACCATCAGGACCGAGTGAAACGCGAGACGGACGAAGGGCATGGAAAGTCTCCGGGAGGAATCGTAGAGAGTATACTCAGCCGGCGTGTCGCGTCAGGCCATGATGCCCTTGACCACGGTGCCGGCGACACCGGTGAGGCGGACGTCGAGGCCCTGAAACTTCGTCGTCAGCCGGTGGTGGTCGATGCCCAGCAGCGCCAGCATCGTGGCGTGGAGATCGTGGACGGAGACCACGTCGTCGACGGCCCGGTAGCCGAGTTCATCGGTTGATCCCCAGGTGGTGCCCGGTTTGCTGCCGCCACCGGCGAGGAAGACGCTAAACGAGAGAATGTGGTGGTCGCGGCCGGAACCCTGGCCCATCGGCGTGCGGCCGAACTCACCTCCCCAGAGGACGAGCGTGTCGTCGAGCAGCCCGCGGCGGGCAAGATCTTCGAGCAGGGCGGCCGATGGTTTGTCGACTGCAGCCGCCCCCTCCTGCATACCGGGCTCGATGTTTGAATGGTGATCCCAGGCTCGATGGTAGAGCTGGATCATGCGCACGCCCCGCTCGGCCAGCCGGCGGGCGAGCAGACAATTGGAGGCGAAGGAGCCGTCCCCCGGCTCCTTGACGCCGTAGAGGTCGAGCGTTTCCTGCGTCTCACCGGAGAAGTCTGTGAGTTCCGGCACGCTCGACTGCATCCGGAAGGCCATCTCGTATTGGGCGATCCGGGTGGCGATCTCGGGATCGTTTTGCTCCTTGCCGAGGAGCCCGTTGAGCCGGGCCACCTCCTCGACCACCTGTCGCTGCGTGCTCTGGCAGACGCCGGGCGGGCTGCCGATGTAGTGCACGGCATCGCCCTTGGACTGAAACATGATGCCTTGGAAGCGGCTTGGCAGCACACCGGCCGACCACTGCCGGGCCGAGATCGGCTGCGGGCCGTATCTTCCGGACGATGTGAGCACGATGAATCCGGGGAGGTTGTCGGAGGCGGAGCCGAGGCCATAGAGCAGCCACGAGCCCATGCTCGGCCGGCCCTTGATGATCGACCCCGTGTTCATGAAGGCGTGGGCCGTGTCGTGGTTGATCTGCTCGGTCTGCATCGAGCGGATCACGCACAAGCGGTCGGCCTGCCCTGCCAGATGCGGGAAGAGATCGCTCACCTCGATCCCCGCCTGGCCGTGTTTCTGGAACCCGACGAACGAGCCGCGGGCTTTCAACTCGGCGTTTTGCAGCTGGGCGAGTTGCTGCCCCTTGGTGAACGACTCCGGAAACGGCTTGCCGTCGAGCTCCTTGAGGGCCGGCTTCCAGTCGAACGTCTCGAACTGCGAAGGCCCACCGGCCATGCAGAGGAAGATCACCCGCTTGGCCTTCACCGGGAAGTGAGGCTGCGCGAGAAATCCATTCCAGTCGTCGGGGCGGGGCACCGCCGTGCCGCCCGGCGGCGTGACGGCAGCGGCAGAGGCCTCGCGGCCAAGCATCGCCAGGGCCATGCCGCCGAGGCCGTAGGCACTCTGGTGGAGGAAGCTCCGTCGCGCGATCGCCAGCGGGTCGAAGGTGGGAAGCATCGCTTGCCTCTCTAGTAGCGGGTGATCACTTCCTGGGTGTTCAGGAGCACACGGGCTAGTTGGGTCCAGACAGCGTGCTCCACCGGATCGAAGCCTGGCCGCGGAGCGTGTCCGACGGCAAGCAGTTTTTCAGCAGCGGCCGGCGTGGTGGTGAAGGCCTCCCGCTGGGCGGCAAGGAAGCTGGCGAGCGAAGTAGCTTCGGCCTCGCGGGGTTCACGATTCAAGGCTAGCCGGTAGGCCAGGCGGATCCGGCCTGCATCGTCGTGCGGAGAGGAATCCGCGAGCAACCGCTCCGCAAACTTCCTAGCAGCCTCGACAAAGATTGGGTCGTTGAGCAATGTCAGCGCCTGCTGCGGCGTGTTGCTCAGCGTCCGCGCGGCGGCGCATTCATCGCGGGCCGGGGCGTCGAAGTTGGCGAGCATCGGATGGAGAAACGTCCGCTGCCAATGGGTGTAGACGCCACGCCGCCACTGTCGCTCGTCGGAATCGGCAATGTAGTCGCGGTTGGGGAACTGGAGCGCCTCGTAGTAGCCGGCCGGCTGGTAGGGCTTCACGCTCGGCCCGCCGATGTCTTCCAGATCGAGGATCCCGGCGATGGCCAGCGCATTGTCGCGGACAAACTCCGCCTCCAGACGCCGCGGGTTCTGAGACGCGAGCAACCGATTGGCCGGGTCGATCGCGAGGGCCATCGGCTGCAACGCGCTCGACTGCCGGTAGGTGTGGCTCGTGACGATCAGGCGGATCATATGCCGGATGTCCCAGCCCGAATCACGAAACTCGCAGGCCAGCCAGTCCAGAAGTTCCGGATGTGTGGGCAGCTCGCCCTGCGAGCCGAGGTCGTCAACCGCGGCGCTGAGCCCTGTGCCGAAGAACACCGCCCAAAGGCGGTTCATCACGGCCCGCGGCGTGATCGGATTGACGTCCGAGACGAGCCAGTTGGCAAGATCCAGGCGTGTGAGCCGCCGCTCTCCGGTGCTCTCGATCCGTCCTGGCAGGAAGGCTGGCGTCGCCGGCAGCACGACCGCCCCCGATTCGTCCTGCCAGTTGCCACGGGGCAGCACGCGGATGGTGAGCGGATTCGGCGTCGCCTCCGTGACGAGCGTCCAGGTGCGGCCCTCGAAGAGCCCGTCGAGCTCGTTGCGGAGGGCGCGCACCTGATCGAAGGCGGCGCGGTCAAATGCCGTCGAGAGAAGAAAGACCGTGGTTGCCCGAGCGGCTTGCTCCGGCGATCGCGCCGAAGCAGGGGTCGTGATCGCCTCCCGGTCATGCGCCGCGGCCACCGCGGACGGTTCGATCGCCCCCAGCGGACTGATTGCGAGCTGCACGGGGAGCTTGCCATCACCGCCGATCGAGGCGACCAGCCGCTCACCCGGGGCGAGCGTGACAGGATCGGTCAGCCAGACGGCCACTGGCTCCGCGTTGTCTTGAAGCTCAAACGGCATCCGCCATTCATTCGAGAGCCCCGGCACCTCGAAGCCCGACCGATAGACCGGCCGCTTGACCGTGGCCTCGCCGCTCCGCAGCGATACCGGCCGGGGCTTTCCCTCAGCCGGATGAATCGCAAGCGACAGGGTGAGCCGGCTGCCGGGAAGATCGGCCGGCTTTGCCGGCTCGGTGGCCGCGGTGTCGACCGTGAGCCGAACCGCCGCGATCGCTGGGGCGCCGTCAAGCGACGAGACGATCTCGATCGCCTCGCCGCTGCCGAGCGGCTTTCCGCTCGAAACCGCCCGGCTCGCCGACATCTTCGCCTGACGGTCGGCGATCGGCTTGCCGTTGTTCACGATCCGCGCTTCGGCGGAATCGACCGTGAGCCACCCGTCGGCGTGCGACTGGAAAAACGCTCCCATCCGCGACTCCCACTCGGCCTGGGCCGCCTTGGCCGCCGGATCGTTGACAAGCCGTTGCACGGTTGTCGCGATCTCATTGCCGAGCCGCTTCTGGAGCCTGTCGTGCCGCTTCTTGAGCCACGGGCTCTCGACCTGGAGTTCCGGCGGAAATGGGTGGTCGTTATCGAAGCCCCGCAGTTCTGGCTCGGGCGTATAGCCGTAGTTGTTGTAGACACCCCACTGCTTCACGTCGGCGAAGAAGGCCTGTAGTTCGTAGAAGTCGCGTGCAGTGATTGGGTCGAACTTGTGGTCGTGGCACTCAGCACAGCCGAACGTGCTGCCAAACCAAGCCGCCGCCACCGATCGCACCCGCTCGGCCCCATACTTTGCGAGATATTCCTTCGGCTGGGCGCCCCCTTCGCGGGTCATCATGTTGAGCCGGTTGTAGCCGGTGGCGACGAGCTGCTGCGTGGTGGGGTTCGGCAACAGGTCACCGGCAAGTTGTTCGCGGGTGAAGTCATCGAATCGTTTGTTGGTGTTGAACGCTTCGATGATGTAATCGCGGTAGGGAAAGATCCGCTGGTTTTGGTCGCCGTGGAAGCCGACCGTGTCGGCAAAGCGGGCGATGTCGAGCCACCAGACAGCCATCCGCTCACCGTAGTGGGGCGACGCGAGGAGGGCGTCAACAAACCCGCTCTCTGTCGGCGGGATTCCGCCCACTGGCAACACCGCTCCGGGGGGCAGTCCCGTGAGATCGAGCGCGAGCCGCCGCGTGATGACATGCGGCGGAGCGGCGGGCGAGGGCTCGAGCCCCTGGGCCGCCAGCCGCGCCTGGATGAACGCGTCGATGGGGTTTGTGGTTTCGAAGCCGGCCGGCAGACCCGGGCGGGACAGCGGTGCATACGCCCAGTGCGGTTCGTAGATGGCTCCCTCGGCAACCCACCGGCGGAAGAGTTCCTTCTGCTCCTTGGAGAGCGGTTTGTGGGCTGATTCTGGCGGCATCGGATCGTCGGTGTCGAAAATCCGTTGGATGATGCCGCTGGAGTCGGGGTCGCCCGGCACGATCGGTACCACGCCCCCCGCGGTCTCCTCGAGGGCAGCCTCGCGGACATCAAGCCGCAGGCCGGCCTCGCGGGTTCCGGCGTCGTTGCCATGGCAGTGGAAGCAGACGTCCGACATGATCGGACGGATATCGCGATTGAACGACACCGGCTCGTTGGCGGCGGCCACCGACGCCACGAGCAGCGCAGGAAGCAGCCCGATCACCGAATACCGCCGGGCCGCGCAGTCACGTCCGTTTGCCATTGGATCACTCCGTTGGAAAACGTTCGCTTCGCCGTCGGGCCACAAGGGGCTCCGACGCGGACCCGAGAGCAGGGTCGATCAGCGAACACAACCGGTAGTATAGCCCCACGAACGCGGGCACCCAAGTTTGCGGTGCTCGCCGAGGAAAGTC
>CAZODJ010000065.1:6996-12819 GCA_964578555.1 uncultured Candidatus Kuenenia sp. | reverse complement strand
GAAGTGGAGACGCTGTAAAGGAAGTGGAGACGCTGTAAAGGAAGTGGAGACGCTGCTGGGAGTGGAGACGCTGCTAAAAGTGGAGACGGAGAGCGGGAAGAGCCGGCGAGAAAAAGCGGGTGATGGGATTCGAACCCACGACAACCACGTTGGCAACGTGGTGCTCTACCAACTGAGCTACACCCGCACGGGCACATCTCCGGGAAGCCGATTCATGTCGGCTGGGCCGACAGAGATCGATTTCCTGCGGAAACCCCGCGATTATAGAGGCGTCGGGGGTCGCCGCAAGGTCATCACCTGGGGTGGCCGGGTTTTCTGGGCAAGTGGGGAAGACAGGTGGCGGCCGCGGCCGGCATCAAGGCGCCTCGGCAGGACGACGTCCCTTGGCCGGCGGGGGTGCCAGCGGCTTGGACATCATGATTTTCAGCGATGTCACCATCAGTTGGCCCATCTGAAAATATTTTCCCTCCACCTCCACCTCGTCCCCCTCCGAGGCAAGTGTGACATTGTGCGAGCGGACGACCAGTTCCGTCTCTTCGGGAACGACGATCTCGAACCGTTCGCGACCGACCGTGACCGTGACGGTGTCGCCGTTGACCGATTGAATCGGACCACTCACGGTGTAACTCCCGGCCGGCCGCGGGCCCCGACGTTGCTGGGCCATGCCACTGGAGTCACCGACACCGGCGGCCATCACGCCCGGCACACCACCGTCGGTCAGCACCACCATCTCGGCCGGCCCGGACGGCTTGCCGAGTCCGTCGAGCATCACACTGCAGTTCACGAACTGCTTTGGCTGCAGCATGTCGCGACTGGCCGGGCCCGTTACCTCGATAATCGCGCCCGGGGCTGGCAGCGCCGCCCACATCATGTTTTGCAGTTTGAGCATGAGCATGCCCGGCGCGACCTGAGCCACCATGCCCTTGCCATGCTCCTTCGCGAGCGACGTCATCTTTGGAGGGCCGGCTTGATACCGCCGCTGCTGGGCAGACGCCGCGGGCTGCAGGGCCAGCGTGGCCGCCGCTGTGAGCATCGCCACCGAGAGTGACCCGCCAGTCCACGCGGACGGGAAAAACGCTGCCATATGGCGATGGTTCCCTGTCGAGATCACACTGGGTGCTCAAACCCTGTTCACAGTCGCATACTATACCCCGCCCAGACACCAGACGCATCCGCTCATGACCGCCCCCAGCCTCCCCCCCCGCCGTGTCTCCGTGCTCGATCTGGCGGCCGCCAAGCGTCACCAGCGGCCGATTGCGATGGTCACCGCGTACGACTGGCCGACGGGCAGGCTGGTCGACGAGGCCGGTGTTGATTGTGTCCTGGTGGGAGACAGCGTGGCGATGGTAGTGGCCGGCCGCGATTCGACGATCCCCGCCACGCTCGAGCAGATGATCTACCACGGCGAGATCGTGGGCCGCGCCGTCACGCGGGCGATGGTGGTCGTCGACCTGCCGTTTCCGCTGCAACATCTCGGCGTCCGCAAGGCGGTGGCCTCGTGTGCACGGATCCTCAAGGAGACTGGTTGTCAGGCGGTGAAGCTCGAGGGCACGGCGGGCCAGGCCGACGTGATCGCCGGCATCGTCGCCGCCGGGATTCCCGTGATGGGCCACGTCGGCCTGCGGCCACAAGCGGTGCACCAGCTCGGCGGCTACCGGATGCAGCGCGACCTCGATCATCTTCTGGCCGATGCCAAGGCGGCAGCGGAGGCGGGCGCGTTTGCGGTGGTGCTCGAGTGCGTCCCCGCCGAGGCGGCTGCCGCGATCACTGCGGCCATCGACATTCCCACGATCGGCATCGGTGCCGGGCCGCAGTGCGATGGCCAAGTGCTCGTGCTGCACGACCTCATCGGCCTGTCGCTGGGACATGTGCCGAAGTTCGTCCGCGCCTATGCTGACGTGAAGACGACGCTCGCCGATGCGGTGGCACAGTGGCGGGCCGACGTCACCGCCCGCACCTTCCCCGCATGACAAACTCCCTCGCCGATTCGACGAGCCCCTACCTGCTGCAGCACGCCGACAATCCCGTCCACTGGGAGCCGTGGACGCCCGCGGCGGTCGAGCGGGCCCGTCGGCATGACAAGCCAATCTTTCTCTCCGTGGGCTATTCGGCCTGCCACTGGTGCCATGTGATGGCCCACGAGAGCTTTGAGAACGACTCGATCGCGGCGATCCTCAACGAGCACTTCGTCAACATCAAGGTCGACCGCGAGGAGCGGCCCGATCTCGATGCGGTCTACATGTCGGCGGTGCAGCTGCTCACCGGCCGCGGCGGCTGGCCGATGAGCGTGTTTCTCACGCCCGACCTCGAGCCCTTTTTCGCCGGCACCTACTGGCCGCCCCAGCAGCGCGGCGGGATGCCCGGGTTTCCGCAGGTGCTCCACGCGGTGATCGACGCCTGGACCAATCGCCGCGAGCAGGTGACCAAGCAGGCCGGTGAGATCACGGCTGCACTCTCGCAGTCGCTTGTGGCGGCCTCGGCCGACGGTGGCATGCCGACCGCTGTGCTCCTGGAGCAGGCAGCCCATTCGCTCGGGCGGATGTTCGATCGGCACTACGGCGGCTTCGGCGCAGCCCCGAAGTTTCCGCATCCGATGGACCTACGGCTGCTGCTTCGCTCGGCCCAGCGGAGCGGCCGCCTCGACGACCTCGAGATGGTGGTCCACTCGCTGGCCTGCATGGCCGCCGGCGGCATCCACGATCACCTCGGCGGTGGCTTCGCCCGCTACTCAGTCGATGAGCGGTGGCTGGTGCCTCACTTTGAGAAGATGCTCTATGACAACGCCCTCCTCGCGGTGGCCTATCTCGAGGCGTTTCTCGCGACGGGCCGCGAGGAATTTGCCGCGGTCGTCCGGTCGACGCTCGACTATCTGCTCCGCGACATGACCGATCCAGCTGGTGGCATCTGGGCGGCCGAGGACGCCGACAGCGAGGGGGAGGAGGGAAAGTATTATGTCTGGTCGCCGGAGGAGATCGCCACCGTGCTCGGCGACGAGCAGGAAGCGGCGCTCTTCTGCGAGGCCTACGACGTGACGCCCGACGGCAACTTCGAGGGGCATTCGATCCTCAATCTGCCGCGGCCGCTGGCTGAGGTGGCGAAAAAGCACGGCCTCGACCCGGTGCCATTTGCTGAGCGGATGCGATCGGCACGGGCCACGCTCCTGGCCGCCCGCGGCAAGCGGTTGCGGCCCGGCACCGACGACAAGGTGCTCGTCGCCTGGAACGGGCTGGCGATCGACGCCCTCGCGCGGGCCGGCGCGGCGCTCGATGAGCTGCGCTACACGCAGGCGGCCGAACGGGCAGCGACCTTCCTCCTGGCCGAGTGCCGCGATTCCCAGGGCCGGCTGGCCCACCAATGGCGGAAGGGCAAGGCGAGCGGGCTGGCGTTTGCCGAAGACCTGGCCTGCCTCGCCGAGGGGCTCGTGAGCCTGTACGAGGCGACGTTCGACGAGCGGTGGATTGCCGAGGCGTGTCGGCTCGCCGACCTTCTGCTCGGCACCGACGACTCCGATCTGCTCGCCGTCGGTGGCTTTGTCGATCCTGAGACGGGGGCCTTTTTTCGCACGTCCCCCGCACACGAAACACTGCTCATCCGCCAGCACGACATGCTCGACAACGCCACGCCAAGCGCCACGGGGATGGCAGCCACGGTGCTCGTGCGGCTGGCGGTGCTCACCGGCCACGAACGGTATCGGCAGGCAGCTGAACGGGCGATCGCGGCGGTGGCACCGCTGGCCAAGCGATCGGCGACGGCCGCGAGCCAGACGCTCTTGGCCCTCGACATGGTGCTTGGGCCAATCGAGGAACTGGTGATCGTGGCCGACGGGGAGAGCGAGGCTGCCCACGCTGCCGTCAAACCACTGCGGTTCCGGTTTCGGCCGCGGGCGGTGATGTCGCTGCGGCGGCGAGCGGACGCGGTGCCCAAGGCAGATGCACCGCGACCGCTCGATCATCTCTTCACCGACCGGCCAGGTGAGGCCGATGCGATAGTGTTGTATGAGTGTGTCGGCGGCACCTGCACCGCCCCGCAACGTCTGGAGGAGACGACTACGGGATCACGACCTCATCGGAAATCACCACGGGCCGGCCGGCCGTGACCGGCGTCGGCGCCCCGCCACCCACAGGCATGCCCTCGCTCACCATCGGCATGCCACCGCCCATGCTCGCCCCCATGCCCGCACCAGCGCACGGGTCGCAACAGGGGTTGGCCTGGGCGGCTTGGCCACAGGTCCGCATCGGGGGACCGGCCATCGGGGCCGGGGCACCCGGGGGCGTGAAACCGGGGGGCAGGTGACCGAAGCACCGCTCATACTTCCACACTTCCAGCGCGATATACCGCTCCGAAAGCGACTTGCAGCCGGAAAGCCCCGCGGCGGCCAGCACGACTGGCACAACCAGCAGGGCACGCTTGCTCCACTCCGTCGAACGCATCGATCCGTCTCCTGGAAAGGCCAGCCGACGTCTCGAAGCGGCGTCGGATGTATCAGGCCCGCGGCACCATCCGCGAAACCTGGCAACCCTACACCACGATTTGGGCTTGGCAAATTACTTGCGGTGCCGGATTCGGGATCGCATACGCCGCTTCTTTTGGCCCCGCTTGCGGCGGCCCTTGCCTGACTTTTTGACGCCCATGCTCTTCTCCGGGAGAAACTCTCGCAAACCGGAAAGTTGTAAAAACGGTCGCCTGCCCTTGCAAGTCGGTGCCTCCCAACGCGAAGTTGATTGGACATGAACGGTTTTTGACCACACCCGGACCCTCCCCACGGACGGCATGATCGTTTTCTTCCCTACCTACGCCAAACGACTGCCCGGCACTCGGCAATGGCAGGCTTCGGTCGCCGGCATGGTCGCCAGACCGCTGCCGGAGCGGAGCCGGCGCCGCGTGCTCGCCCGGGCCGTACTCAAGCGAATCCTCGACGTCGACGACGACGCTATCGACACCGACATCTTCCGCAACCGGGCCGACGCCTTTTTTTTCCAGCGTCTCGCCGGCCGGCCGGTCCGGGTCGCGATCGCCGGTCGCACCGTCAATGCGGGGCAGTCCGACCGTACCGGGCACTTCCAGACCGACGTGGTGCTCGACGATGACGACCTGACCGCGTGGGCCAACCCATGTGGCACTGGCTGTCGGTGGCTGCCCTACGAGGGGTCGCTTGCTGCGGACGAGGAGATCGAGGTGGCAGGAGCAGACGGCTCGCCGCTCCCCAGCGGACGGATTCAGTGCATCGAAGACGAGGGGCTCTCGGTCATCTCCGACATCGACGACACCGTGAAGGTCACCAACGTCGCCCACCGCCGCGAGCTGTTGGCGAATACGTTTCTGCGGGAGTTTGCCGCAGTGCCCGGAATGGTGGAGGCGTTTCAACGGCTTGCCGAACGCGGGACGGCGTTTCACTATGTATCGGCCAGCCCGTGGCAGCTCGTGCCGAGCCTGTGCGAGTTTTTCTCCGCGGCCGGCCTCCCGGCTGGATCGATGCACTTGAAGCTCTTTCGGCTGAAAGACTCGACACCGCTGGGGCGGTTTCCGTCCCGGAAGCGGTCGAAGCGGCGGGCGATCGAGCGGATCCTCGCCGACTTTCCCGGCCGCCAGTTCGTCCTGGTGGGTGATTCGGGAGAACGCGATCCTGAGGTGTATGCGGCGGTAGCGCGGCGCTATCCGCAACAGGTGATGTCGGTGCTCATTCGGCAGGTGGCGGCGCGGGCCCCACGAGAGAAGGTTCTCTCCCGGATCGACCGCCTTGCCCGCAAATTGCCGGAAGGCCGGCTGCGAGTGTTCACCGAGCCGGCGGACGTTTTGTAGACCGAGGAGCGGCCACAGCCAGCC
>CAZODJ010000065.1:0-6896 GCA_964578555.1 uncultured Candidatus Kuenenia sp. | reverse complement strand
CGTTTTGTAGACCGAGGAGCGGCCACAGCCAGCCGCCCACACAGCCGCCAGGCGCGAGCCGGCGGGATCGGCGCCACCGCAATCCACCGGGCTCGCGCCCGGTGCTTCCTGCCGGAGGCCGCAGCCGCGGGCCCGGTCTTTCTTTGGCTACGGACTGTCGAACGCGTTCTGGTAATGCTCGACCACGGGCTCGCCGTCACCAAACGTCACGGCCACCACGTCGATCCGCACCGAGCAGTCCTGGAGACGGTGGCGGCGGATATAGGCGTTGGCGAGATCGGCGATGCGGCGCTGTTTCTGGGAGCCGACCGTCTCGGCAGGATGGCCATGCGCCGTGTCGCTCCGGCTGCGGACCTCCACGAACACCACAGTGCGGTCATCGAGGGCGACGATGTCGATATCGCCGCGAAGAATCTTCTCCCGCCGACCCACGATCCGATAGCCGATGCCCCGCAAATACCGGGCAGCCACATCCTCACCGCGGCGGCCGAGTTCGTCCCGCGAAGGCATGAAGGGCTAGGCCTTCGTGGCGGCCTTCTTGCGGGCGGGCTTCTTGGCGGCGCCCTCAGTGGCAATCTCGTCCCGCTTCTCACGGAGCCGGGTGGCCTTGCCGACACGGTCGCGGAGGTAGTAGAGCTTCGCCCGCCGCACCACGCCCGACCGCTTCACTTCGATCTTGGCGATCTTCGGCGAGTGCAGGGGAAACTTCCGCTCCACGCCCTCGCCCGCCACGATCCGTCGCACGGTAAACATTTCGCGGCTCCCGGTGCCGCTGCGGGCGATCACGAGACCATTGAAGATCTGGATGCGTTCCTTGTCGCCTTCGAGAATTCGGGTATGGACGTCGACGGTGTCGCCGATGTTGAACTTCGCCACCTCAGGCTTGAGGCTCGACGCTTCGACGTGGGCAAGGATCTTCTGGCTCATGGCGGGTTCCTTTCGAGTGGGGAATTTTGCGGGAGTGCGGGAGTGTCTGGTGAGTTGGAAGTCGGGGGCGGTGGTTTACGAGCCGGTGGCCTGGAGGTTGCGACGGCGGGTGGCATCGACGGCCTGCTCATGCCGCCACGCCGCGATCTTCCGGTGGTCGCCCGACAGAAGTACCTCGGGCACCTCGAGACCACGATACTCCCTCGGCCGAGTGTACTGAGGGCCCTCCACGAGCCGGTCGGCCCCGGAGAAAGAGTCTTGACGGGCGCTTTCCTCGTCGCCGAGCACGCCCGGCACGAGCCGCGACACGGCATCGACGATCACCATCGCGGCCACCTCGCCGCCGGAGAGCACGTAATCACCGATCGAGATTTCGTCGGGGGCCAGGATCGCCTTCACCCGCTCGTCGAAACCCTCGTAGCGGCCGCAGACGAGCACGAGCCGGTCGTGCCTGGCGAGTTCCTCGACGATCGACTGGTCGAGTCGACGGCCGCCCGGAGTGAGCATCACGAGGTGGCCGAGGTCGGCCTGCTGTTGCACCGCCTCAACACACTCGACGACGGGGCCAGCCATGAGCAGCATGCCAGGGCCGCCGCCGAAGGGTCGGTCATCCACCTGCCGATGAACACCTTTGGCAAAATCGCGGATATTCGTCACGCGGATATCGAGCAGCCCAGCGGCGCGGGCCGCCCCGATGAGACTTCCGTCAAGGAAGCTCGTGAACATTTCGGGAAAGAGCGTGAGAATGTCGATCCGCATGGCAGCGAGAAGAGGCCGGGGCTGGTGACAAGGAGCTTCGGCATCAGGTGTTTCAGGAACCGGTGGATTCTTCCGCGGGGGCCTCGGTGGCGGGCTCGGCTGGTACTTCGGCAACGGCCTCCGTAGCGGGAGCCTCGGCAGACACTTCGCTGCCAGCGGCTTCGGCCGATACTTCTGCCTTCGGTGCCTCGGGAACAAACGCCGGCGGGCCGGGATCGGGAAGCACCTTCGGCATCGAAAGCCGGGCGCGGGCCTGCTCCATTTCCTTCACGTGCGTCCCGTCTGGTCCATACTTCTTGATGAGCACGCGAACGTTGTTGCTCGGCAGAGCGCCCACGGAGAGCCAATGTTGCAGGCGGCCATGGTCGAACGTGCAGCGAGCGTCGGTCTCAGGCACGCTCGGATCGTAGGTGCCGATGGCCTCGATGATGCGACCATCCCGAGGGCTTCTCTTATCGGTTGCACAAATCCTGAAGAAGGCACGGTGCTTCCGGCCCATTTTTTTCATCCGAATCACGACTGCCACGGTCACTCTTCTCCTACGGGGACGATCGAGCCCCTTAGCGTACCCGAGAAACGCCCAAACCCAAGCCCACCCTCGGAAACAACATTTTCAGGCACCAGGAGGCCCACAGGAAGCACCGGGGCGCAAGCCCGGTGGACTGCTGCAAAGCCGGTTCTGGAGCCATCCCGCCGGCTCGCGCCTGGCGGCTTTCTCCACGAAACCCTCGCCATCCTGGCCTCGGGTTTCTTGGCGAACATCCGTTCGCTCCCGTAAGCCTTGCCCTCCAGGCGGCCAGTGCCATCCTCCAGAAAGCCCCGGGCGCGAGCCCGGGGGCCGCAGCGGCGGCGCCGGCCCCAACGCCAACCCGACTACGTGCCGCCGCGTTTCTTGCGGCGGGCCTCTTTTTCCCGCTGCTTCTTGAGTTTCCGCCGCTCGTCGGCGGTGAGCCGCTTGCCCGTGTCACCCTTCGGGCGGCCGAGGCGGGCCCCCGGGTTGGCCATCTGCGCCTGGAGCTTCTGCACCTCCCGCATCCGGTCCTTCATCCCGAGGCCAGCCATGCCCTTCATGAGCGAGGCCATGCCGTCGAACTGTTTCACGAGGTCGCTCACTTCGTTGGTCGGCACGCCGGCGCCAGTCGCGATCCGCCGCCGCCGCGACTGGTCGATCACGCGGCTCGGGTTCCGCCGCTCGTCGGGCGTCATCGAGTCGATGATGCCGAAGAGACGGTTCATGTCCTTCTCAAGGTCGGCCCCGCCGAGCATCTCCTGCATGCCGCCCATGCCAGGAATCATGCCGAGCACCTTGCCAAGGGGGCCGAGCCGGCGGGTCTGGGCGAGCATGGTCTTGAAGTCGTCGAGTGTGAATTCGCCGGCCTTCAGCCGCTCCTCCTGCCGTTTCATCTCCTCCTGGTCAAACTTTCGCTGCGCCTCCTCGACGAGCGACACGACGTCGCCCATGCCGAGGATGCGGCCGGCCATTCGCTCAGGATGGAACTCTTCGAGGGCATCGATCTGCTCGCCGGTCCCGATGAACTTGATCGGCACACCCGTCACGCTCTTGACCGACAACGCCGCCCCGCCACGGGCGTCGCCATCGAGCTTCGTCATGATCACGCCGTCGATCGTGAGGGCCTCGTTGAAGGCGGCGGCACTTTTCACGGCGTCCTGGCCGGTCATCGCATCGACGACGAGGAAGACCTGATCGGGGCCCACGCTCCTGTCGATCGTGGCCAACTCCTTCATGAGCGGCTCGTCGATCGCGAGCCGCCCGGCGGTGTCCAGAATCACCACGGGAATTCCGGACGACTTGGCTTTGGCGACGCCGGCCTTGCAGACGGCGACGGGATCGGTGACCCCGTCGGGCGTGTGCACGGCCACATTCAGCTGCCGGCCGAGCACGGCGAGCTGCTCGATGGCGGCGGGCCGCTGGAGGTCGGCGGCCACGAGCATCACTTCGCGGCCCTGTTCCTTGATCTTCTTGGCGAGCTTGGCGCAGGAGGTCGTCTTGCCGGAGCCCTGCAGGCCGCAGAGCATGAGAATCGTGGTCTTGCCGGCCTCGAGGTGGAGCGAATGGTCCACCGGCCCCATGAGGTTGACCAGCTCGCGATGGACGATGCCGACGAGCTGCTGGGTAGGGTCGAGTGACTCGAGCACCTGGGCACCGACGGCGTCGTCGGCGACGCGATCGATGAAGTCGTCGACCACCGCATAGGCCACGTCGGCCTCGAGCAGGGCGGTGCGGACGTCGCCAAGCCCCTCCCGCATATTGGCGGCGGTGAGTTTCCCGCGGCCGCGGAGCGAGGAGAGGGCGGAGGAAAGCGAGGCAGAGAGGGTTTCAAACATGGCGGGGAGTATACCGCCAAAAAAACCGCCCCCCCGGTGACGGGCCGCTCGAATCGGGAGCAGGCACACAGCGTGCTGCTTGCCCGATGCGTGGCCGGCAAGAACGGCGCGTCACCAGAGGGGCGAATGGTCTTTAAATTGTCAGTCTGTCAGGCGAATCAGGAAAATGTGCCCTGCTCGCTCACCACCGGAGCCGACGCGGGCGACGACATCATCTCGCCGCCACCTTCGCAGCACGGTGCAGCGGAGCCACACGGGTCACATGCCGGCGCCGCCATCGGGCCGCAGGCCGGAGCGCCGCAGGGCGCCATCTGTGGCTCCTGCCTGCGATTGAGGCAGCCGCCACCCTGAAACTCCATGAAGGAGGGGCGACGACAGCTGTTGTTGCCGAAGCAACTGCTGCAACCCGAGTTGGCGACCAGACCGCTGACCGCGAGTGCGAACAAAACCGTGCGAGTCATCTTCGCTTCTCCACCGTGGGGAGGACGGCGAGCGTCCCACCTTGGACTGTTTCGCGCCGTCCGAGACGACGCTGCCAAACCCTAGCTCACGATCTGGACCGCGGCAGACGTTCACGTCAATTTTTTGGTGGGCCAACGACTGGATGGTGAGGTCGTACCGCCCGTAGCGGTCGTGCCGCGTCGGCAGCCGACATCGAGCCGCAGGACCACCGGCAGCCTTGTTTGGTTTGCGGCATGCATGAAAACCGGTGCTAGGGTTGAGCACCCTGCGTCACGGACTGGCGCAGTTCAGTCGTTGTTTGGATGCACGAGGCCAATGCCCACGCGGGACGATCAGCGAAGCACGAAGCAGCCGGGCCTCCTCTTGACGGTCTCCCGGCTGGTGATCGCGTGCGTGGCCGCTGGGGTCGTGGGCCTGGCAGCGGTCGGCCCCCGGTTCGCCCGCGGCGATGAGGGCATCCTGCCGCTCGATCTGCTGCCCGAATTGATGCCCGACGCCCAAAAGCGGGCGCTCGAGTCACTCGATCCGATGCCCCATGTGGGTGTTGCCGGCTGCTCGGAACCGGATGTCTGGCTCGTGAGCACCCGCCGCCTGCCCGCTGTCTGCCGCATTCCGATGGCTCCCAGCCTGGGCATTGAGAGATTCATCGAAGATGACTGTGCCAACCAGTGCGGCCGCGGCCGGTGGCAGCGATCGAGTCTCGCCGACTTGCTGGGGCCCGACGAGCATGGGATCGTGAAGCCGCTGGTGATGTTTATCCACGGCAACCGGTATGACACCGCAGACGCGCGACAGCAGGGGCTGCTCCTCGCCCGCCACTGTGCTGCCGCCTGCCCGGGCGCGGGTCCGATGCGAACCGTTATTTATTCGTGGCCCAGCGACAAGGACGGGATTCTGTTACGTGATGGAAGGACCAAGTACGAGCGGGCCTACGCGGAGGGCCGCTACATGGCCTGGCTGCTCGGGCAGATCGATCCCGGCCGCCCCGTCGGCATCGTGGGCTACAGCTTCGGAGCGCTGATCACGGCCGAGGCGCTCGATGATCTTCTCGACGCCGAGGCAACAGGCCGCAGCGATCTCCAGCCGTGGCGGCACCGGCCCGCGCAGACCAATCTCATGCTGATCGCGCCGGCTGTCCGCTGTGATGCCTTCGCGCCGCGTGGTCCCTATCGTCAGACGCTCGACTGCGTCGACCGCGTGTCGCTGATCATCAATCCGCGCGACAAGGCCCTCGAGTTTTTCCCGTTTCTCGATCGCCGGCTCGGGATCGAGGCCCTGGGGCACACTGGCATGCCGCGTCGCTGGATGCCGGCTCACATCGAGTATTCGGCCGTGAACGCGGAAACCATCGTCGGCAAGAGGCACGGCCTGCCGCTCTACCTCACCTCGCCGACACTCACGAAGCAACTCTGCACGGGCGCGACTTCCGGACTGTAGACACCGATTCAATCGGTCGTGCGCCGCGCCTCTGTCATCATTCGGGCCACGTCCGGCATCCGATACCGTGCCGTCCACCCCAGTCGCGCGGCGGCCCGCGATGGGTCGGCCCGCCCGACGGCAATTTCACTCGGCCGCATGAGCTTCGGGTCTTGCACAACGTGCTGCTTCCAGTCGAGGCCCACGGCCGCAAACGCCTCGGCCACGAAATCCTGGAGGCTGCTCGTGTGGCCCGTGGCGATCACGAAGTCTTCCGGTTCGTCGAGCTGCAGCATGGCGTGCATGGCCACCACATATTCCGCCGCCCAGCCCCAGTCGCGTTGCACGGAGAGGTCGCCGAGCGTGAGCGTCTTCTGCTCACCGGCAGCGATCCGGCAGGCGGCGGCGACGATCTTCTGCGTCACAAAACGTTCCGGCCGCAGCGGGCTTTCGTGATTGAAGAGGATGCCGGTGCAGGCGTGCACGCCGTAGGCATCGCGGTATTGGGCGATCTGCCAAAACGACGTCGCCTTCGCGATACCGTAGGGGCTCCGCGGATGCAACACGGTCTCTTCAGTCGCCGGCTCCCCCTGCGTGTTGCCAAACATTTCCGAACTGCCGGCGTTGTAAAGCCGGGTGCGGCCGCCGAGCATGCGCACGGCTTCGAGCAGATTCACCGTGCCTATGATGAAGCTTTCGTAGGTCTCGACCGGAAGTTCGAACGAGAGCCCGACCGACGACTGGCCCGCGAGGTTGTAGATCTCGTCGGGCTCGTATCGCGACACGACTTGGATGGCGGAGCGGAAGTCGACGAGGGACATCGATTCCACGACCACTCGGTCCCGAATGTCGAGCCGCTCGAGTCCCTCGAACCGGTTGGCATGGGCGTCGCGGCTCGTGCCGATGACCTGGTAGCCGAGGTTGAGCAGGTGGGCGGCGAGGTAGGGCCCATCCTGCCCGCCGATGCCGCAGATCAATGCTGTTTT